>NZ_DASUNI010000065.1:0-6177 GCF_036277215.1 Microbacterium sp.
GGGCAGGTGTCGCCGCAGCCCATGGTGATGACGACGTCGGAGTCCCGAACCGCCTCGGTGGTCAGGATCTTCGGCACGTTGTCCGCGATGTCGATGCCCTCCTCTGCCATCGCGGCGATGGCAACCGGATTGATCTGGTCCTTCGGCTCGGAGCCTGCGGAGAGAACCTCCACGCGCCCGCCGGAGAGTGCGGCCATGTAGCCGGCCGCCATCTGGGATCGACCCGCGTTGTGCACGCAGACGAACAGGACGGTGGGGGATCGGGTCATTCCTTCGTCATCCGAAGCGGACTCCATGGACGGGAGTCTAGGCGCGTCCTCTGAGGAGCGGCTCCGGCGCTCGATCAGGATCGTATCCCGCCACTGGCCGGCCCAGGGGCCGACGGAGGATCGCGCGATCCGCTCGCGCCGGCCGACGACGCGGAAGCCGACGCGTTCGTGCAGCGCCAGACTCTCCACGTTTTCGGGGAAGATGCTCGCCTGAATCGTCCAGAATCCGGCGGCCTCGGCGGCCTCGACGAACGCCTCGAGCAGCGCACGGCCGACCCCGCGCCCCTGAGCATCCGCTGCCACGTACACCGAGTGCTCGACCACGCCTCGGTAGACCGCTCGCGACGAAACGGGGGATGCCGCCACCCACCCCACGACGAGGTCGCCGTCGACGGCGACCAGTCGCGGCGCCGATACTTTGCCGGAGTCGAACTGCTCCCAGGTCGGAATCGTCGATTCGAAGGTCGCGTTGCCGGCGGCGATGCCCTCGGCGAAGATGCGCTCCACCTCCGGCCAGTCCTCGACGGTCATCGGCCGGATCGACAGCGTCGTCGGCGTCACGAGCAGCAGCCCCCACCCTGACCGAGATCCGTCGAGCAGACCCCGGTCGCCGGGAGGGTGAGCTGAACCTGGGCCGCGGATGCGGCATCCCCGCCGAGCCAGGCGACGATCGACCGCACTTGCTCGTAGCCGGTCGCCAGGAGGAAGGTCGGAGCTCGGCCGTAGCTCTTCATGCCGGCGAGGAAGAATCCGTCCTCGGGCTGCTCGAGCTCGGCGAAGCCGTGCGGTGCCACGGTTCCGCAGCTGTGCACGTTCGGATCGATCAGGGGCGCGAGCCGCCTCGGTGCCTCGACGACGTCATCGAGCTCGAGCCGGATCTCGCGCAGCATCGCGAGGTTCGGCCGGAATCCGGTCGCATTGACGATCACGTCGGTGTCGTACTCGGTGAGCTCGCCGCTGCGCGACGCGACGATGCGAATTCGGTCATCCCGGCGCGAGAGTCGTACGATCTCGAATCGATCGACGACGTCGATCACGCCTGCCGCCACGAGTTCATCCACGCGTCCGCCCAGCTTCGCGCGAGCGGCCAGGTCGTCGTCGGGTGAGGACGAGACCCGTATCGCGCTGCGGTTCCGGATCGCCCACGTGATTCGCGTCCCGGGCTCGTCGCTCGCGAGCGCTGCCAGGCTCAGCAACGTGTTCGCAGCCGAGTGCCCGGCCCCGACGACGGTCGTGTGCTTCCCGGCGAACAGCCGACGGTCACGGCCCAGCACATCGGGCAGCGCGTGCGTGATGAGGTCGGCGACCTCGTCGAGTCCGAGCGGGTCGAGTCCACTGGAGGCCAGGCTGTTGGGGGTGCGGAATGTTCCCGACGCATCGATCACGGCTCGGGCTGAGATCTCGGTCTGGGCGCCTTCCGGGTCGCGCACCCGCAGCAGGAAGGGTGTCGCGGCTCGACCGGCTGTGCGCGTGCGGTCCATGCCCTCGCGGCTGACGGCGATCACCTCGACGCCGGTGCGGGTGTGCTCGGCGATCTGAGGGAGGGAGGCGAGGGGCGTCAGATACTCGTCGACGAGTTCCGCGCCGGTGGGAAGCGCCGAGTCGGTGGGGTGCTGCCAGCCTGCCGTCTCGAGCAGACGGCCGGAGGCGGGATCGACCAGGTGCTTCCACGGCGAGAACAGCCGGATGTGACCCCATTGACGGATGCTGTCGGCAACCGTGTCGCCGGCTTCGTAGATCTCGAACGGGATGCCTCGCTCGACGAGATTCGCGGCCGCGGCCAGGCCGATCGGGCCGGCGCCGATGATCGCAACGGGAAGACTATCCATGCGACGGCCGGAGCGCGGGGGGCGGGTCAGGTCGATGAGGGTCACGAGCGGTTCTCCTGGATGTATCGAAGTTCGTCGATATAGATCATGCGTGCTTATATCGATGCTTGTCAATATTCGTTACCATCGATGTATGGCGACACTCGAGCTGACCGACATCACGGCAGGCGGCCGCGCTGATCTGTGTTGTGCGCCGCTGGTGCGGGAGCCGCTCAGCGCCGCGGCGGCCGACGACCTCGCGCGCAAACTGAAGGCGCTCGCCGATCCGGCGCGATTGCGTCTGATCTCGATCGTCGCCGCATCCGAAGGAGCCGAAGCCTGCGTCTGCGACTTGACGGAGCCCATCGGCCTCAGTCAGCCCACCGTGTCGCACCATCTCAAGGTGCTGATGGATGCGGGCTTCCTGACGCGCTCGAAGCGCGGCACCTGGGCGTACTACAAGCTCGTCCCCGAGGCCGTCGCGGAGCTCTCCGCTCTCCTCAGCAGCCCGTGAGCGCTGCCCGGCGTGTCGCCGCGGAGCTCCTCGGATCGGCCCTGCTCGCTGCGGTGGTGATCGGCTCGGGCATCGCGGCGCAGCGGCTCTCTCCGGGGGATGTCGGTCTGCAGCTGCTCGAGAATGCGTTCGCGACCGCGCTCGCGCTGCCGGTTCTGATCTTGATGTTCGCCGCGGCCAGCGGCTCGCACTTCAATCCGGTCGTCACTCTCGTCGATGTCGTCATCGGCGGCCGCCGCTGGTCCGATGCCGCCGGTTACCTCCCAGCCCAGGTCTTCGGATGCATCGGGGGAGCCATCCTCGCGAACTCGATGTTCGACGAGGTCGCCGTCAGCATCAGCACGACCGATCGGCTGAGCCCCGGCACCTTCCTCAGCGAGATCGTGGCGACCGCCGGTCTGATCCTGACGATCTTCCTGCTGAGCCGCACAGGTCGGCATGCCGCAGTGCCCTGGGCCGTCGGCGCGTACATCGGTGCCGCCTACTTCTTCACGAGCTCCACGAGCTTCGCCAACCCCGCGATCACGATCGGCCGGGTCTTCAGTGACACGTTCGCGGGGATCGCACCCTCGTCGGCACCGGGGTTCGTCGTCGCTCAGCTGATCGGCGGCGCGGTCGGGCTCGGACTCCTCGTCTTCTTCGCACCACGAGCGGTCGCGACCGCCGAAGCCGACGCGCTCAACTGACACGGCCCTTCCGTCAGTCGGGCGGATTCCGGTGCAACGAGCGCTCGGCCATCCGCTTGAGGCCCGTCCGGTCCACCTTGCCGGTGGCGGTGGACGGCATCTCGTCGAGGACGACGATCTCGTCCGGAGCCTTGTAGCCGACCTTCGCCCGTGCGAAGCGGATCAACTCGACGTCCGATGGCCGCTCGCTGCCATTGCGCAGCGTGATGTACGCGCGGACGTTCTCTCCGTGGATCTCGTCGTGGATGCCGATGACCCCTGCGCTGTCCACGCTCGGATGTTCGAGCAGAACGCCCTCGATCTCCTGCGGGCTGATGTTCGAGCCGTCGTGGACGATGATCTGCTTCCGGCGACCTTCGAAGTAGAGGTAGCCGTCCGCATCGGCGCGCAGGACGTCGCCCGAGTCGAACCAGCCGTCGGTGAACGCGGCATCCGTCGCATGCGGGTCTCCCCAGTAGCCGACGCACGCCGCCCCGGTCTTGATCCATGCGCGACCCTCACCATCCGCGTCGACTACGTCGCCGGCTTCGTCGCGAATCGACAGCGACAGGCCGGGCACGGCCCGCCCGACCGATCCGAGCCTGATGTCGGCGGGTGGGCTCACGCTCACGAGCCCGGTTTCCGACAGTCCGTACGCCTCGTCGATGGCGAACCCGCTGAGTGCGGTGAACTCGCGTTCGAGCTCGGCAGACACCTTGTCACCCGCCGCCCGGCAGAGCCGGAGTGACGAGAAGTCGTCCTGGGTGGCGCCATGGTCACGGGTCAGTGCGAACAGTGCCGAGGGCAGCATCGAGAGCACCGTCGGTCGATCGTCGCGCAGCAGCGGCAGAAGCTCGTCGCCGTCGAACGTGCGCGCGATGGCGATGCCCGCGCCAGCGCTCAGAGCGCCGAACGACACATAGAACGCCCCGACGTGGGAAAGCGACGATCCGGCGACGACGAGGTCACCGGGCCCGAACTCCAGCCCCGCCGCCGCGGTCGCGAACATCCAGCCCAGCGTCTCGTGCGTATGAGTGACGCCCTTCGGCGGACCTGTGCTGCCGGACGTGAAGAAGATGACGGCCGGGGCGGTGGGCGCGGGAGCCGGGAGTGCGGCATCCGGTCTGTTGCGTGTCAGCAGTTCCTGGAACGCAGCGCCGCCCTGCTCCGGCTCCAGGTAGCCCAGAGTGCCCAGCGCAAGCCCCGCGACCCGCTCGCTTGCCGCCAGGTCGGCCTCGCGCTCGACGTGGGCCAGCAGCATCCGAGCTTCGCTGATGCCGAGGGCGTGGTCGATCTCGGGCGCCGTGTACCGGTAGTTGAGCGGCGTGGCGACCAGGCCCGCCTTGAAGCAGGCGAGGTAGTGGACGATGAGCTCGTACCGGTTCGGCATGAGGGAGGCGATCCGGTCACCCGGTTGCAGCCCCGAATCGAGGTAGCCGGCCGCGAGCACGCCACTCAGCTCGTCGAGCTGCTCCCACGTCAGGCGCGCTCGAGCCGAGACGAGCGCCAGGCCCGTCGAATCCGTCGCCAGGCCGGCACGCAGCAGATCGCTCGGCTTCGCCGGCTGCTGCAGCGCTGCTCCGGAATAGGTCCCCACCAGCATCCCCCGACTGCTTGACGGCAGGAGACTACACCTCAGCCGACAGCTCCGGTACGCGATCCATCGGCCGGCCCGGGCCAAGATTGACACCATGAGCTCAGCCGTGTCGCCCTTGACCGAGATGCCGTCACCAAAGTTCGTCATGTCGGCCGAGGGGCATCGCATCGCGACCTACTCATGGGGTGAGGATGCCGCGCCCACAGTCCTGTGCGTGCACGGGTTCGCGTCGAACTGCCGCGACAACTGGGTCGACACCGGCTGGGTGCGAGACCTGACCCGAGCCGGCTTCCGCGTGCTCGGTGTTGACCAGCGCGGGCACGGCGCCAGCGACAAGCCGCACGATCCGCTCGGCTACACGATGGAAGCGCTCGTCGGCGACCTGCTGATCGTTCTGGACACCTACGTGCTGGACAGCGTGCACTATGCGGGCTACTCGCTGGGAGGCCGGGTGGGCTGGCAGCTGCTCGTCGATGCCCCCGACCGCGTCACGCGCGGCGTGCTCGGAGGGATACCGGATGGCCGCCCGCTCGCCCGGCTGGACATCGACCAGGCGCGCGCGTACGCCGAATCCGGCGCGCCGATCAACGACCGGGTCACGCAGAATTACGTGACACTCGCCGAGCGGGTGGCGGGTAACGATCTGGGGGTGCTCGTGGCGCTGGCTGAGGGCATGCGTCTCGGCGACGCGGATCCCGACCCGGCGCGCCCGCCTCAGCAACCCGTGCTGTTCGCGACGGGAAGCGAGGACGCGATCCTCGCCCGGTCCCGGCATCTGGCGTCGGCCGCACCACGTGGCGAATTCGTCGAGATCCCCCGTCGGCACCACTTCAATACGCCGGGTTCGAAGATCTTCCGGGCCGCGGCCACCGCGTTCCTCTCTCAGGGCTAGAACCCCGGCGGCCGGGTCGATAGCGTGCAACGCATGCCCATCAAGCTCGAGAACGTCGGAATCGCCGTTCGCCACCTCGAAGAGACCGTCGCCTTCTTCACCGACCTCGGTCTCACGGTCATCGGCCGCGACACGGTCAGCGGGGAGTGGACCGACACCGCGGTGGGACTCGACGGCAACCACGCCAAGATCGCGATGCTGCAGACGCCGGACGGTCAGGGCCGTCTCGAGCTTCGAGTACATCCACCCCGACGCGATCGAGACGAACCCCACCCTTCCCAACGAGATCGGCATGCACCGCGTCCTGTTCTCCGTCGACGACATCGACGAAGCGCTCGAGATCGCCGCGAAGCACGGCTGCCGACCTCTGCGCGGAGTGGCGACTTACGAGGACGTGTACAAGCTCACCTATCTGCGCGGTCCCAGCGGCAT
>NZ_DASUNI010000066.1:0-19283 GCF_036277215.1 Microbacterium sp.
TCGGAGCGGGTCGTCATGCTTCCTGCCGGTTCGAGTCGGCGACCGAGCACGAGCCCGATTCGGGCGCGTGCGCTGCCGGAGGCAAGGTGCTGTGGATCGGCGTCGCCAGGTCGCGCAACGGGGCGCCGGTTCCCGAGCGTCGCGCGGCGACGATCTCGGCGAGGATCGAGATCGCCGTCTCCTCAGGGGTCTCTGCGCCCAGGTCGAGGCCGAGCGGCGAGTGCAGCCGGGCGAGCTCATCGTCGGTCACCCCCTGTTCTCGCAGCAGTTGTGCGCGGCGCGCGACCGTGCGGCGCGCGCCCAGCGCGCCGACGAATGCCACGGGCAGCCGGAGCGCCTCGCGCAGGGCCGGCACGTCCTGTCGCTCGTCGTGCGTCAGCACGCAGATCGCGGTCCGAGGATCGAGCCGCGTCGAAACCTCGCGAAGGTACGCGTCGGGCGGTGCGATCACCAGGTCATCGGCATCCGGGAACCGCTCGGGCGTCACCAGCAGGCCCCACGCGTCGCACACCGTGACCGCGAAGCCACCGACCGCCGCCGCGCGGCACAGCGCCGCGGCGTAGTCGCCGGCGCCGAGGACGACCAGGCGAGGACGCGGCTGGTGCGACAGCGTCAGGATGCCGCCCTGCAGGCCGTCGACCGTGACGGGCACAAGACGGCCGAGGGATGCCGACCCGCCGGCGCCGTCCAGGGGTTCTGCCGAGATCACGAGGCCGACCGCGACCGGCTCGTCGCGCAGCACCGCCTCGAGTGCGTCGACGGCGAAAGCGTCGGACAGGCTCAGCGAGTACGCGATCACGTCGATCGCCCCGCCGCAGGCGAGGCCTGCCGCGTGGGCGTCGGCATCGCTGAAACCGAAGCGCGCCGTCGCCCCGCGACCCGTCGCGAGAGCCTGCACCGCCAGCAGGACGGCATCCGACTCGACGCACCCACCCGAGATCGACCCGATGACCTCGCCGCCTTCGGTCACGGCCATCGATGCCCCGGCACCGCGCGGCGCACTGCGCGAGACGCGCGTCACCGTCACAACCGCGATGCGTTCCCCCGCCCGCAGCCTCGGCAGCAGGTCGGCAGCCAACTCCAGCATGTGCATCACGCTAGCCGCCCTGTGTTACCGCCGCGCTACGCGGCCGTGACTCTGGCCGCGTTCCGTGTGGCGGTGCCGCGAGACCCACGCCGTGACCGGGCGGTCGGCTGGGCGGTGCGCGGTGCCCACGCCGTGACCGGGGCGGTCGGCTGGGCCGTGCCGCGGTGATTGCCGCCGCGCTAACGTCGACGGATGGCCGCCCTTCCGACCGCCTCGGTCTGCGGGCTCGTGCTCGCCGCGGGTGCCGGCACGCGCTTCGGCGGGCCGAAGGCGTTCGCGCGCACGCCGGACGGCACCCCGTGGCTCGCGCTCGCGGTGCGGATGCTGCAGGATGCCGGCTGCGGTCGCGTGCTGGTTGCGCTGGGCGCTTCCGCGGACGACGCGGCGGCGCTCGTCCCGCATCATGCACAGATCGTTCGCGTCGACGACTGGGCGGAGGGTCTGTCGGCGACGCTGCGAGCGGGATTGGGTGCCGCGTCCCGGGCGGATGCGGACGCCGTGCTCGTCACGCCGGTGGATACCCCGGACGCGCCCGTCGCCGCGGCGGCGCGCGTGCTCGCTGCCGCGGGCGGTGGTAGGGCCGCGCTGGCGCGGGCGACGTATGACGGCGAGCCGGGGCATCCCGTCCTCATCGGCGCCGAGCATTTCGCCGAGCTCGCTGCCTCTCTTGCCGGCGACCGGGGTGCCGGACCGTATCTGCGTGCGCACGGCGCGGTCGCGGTGGAGTGCGGCGACCTCTGGTCGGGAGCCGACATCGATTGGTCGGGAGCCGACATCGACCGCCGGTGAGGCCGGCCGGATTCAGCCGTCCTGCATCGCCGCGACGAGGTCCAATGATCCAATCACGACACCGGCGCGTCATGGTCGGTGATTAGCGTCGTCGACATGACCGAGAACACGACAACCGCAGACATCGTCGCCTCCTTCTTCGATAAGTATCGCCGCGCGCTGCTGGACCGCGATGCGAAGAGGGTCGCGCAGCTCTACGCCGTGCCGGCCCTCATCCTGTTCCCCGGCCAGTCGATCGCCGTTTCGGATGCCGCGCAGACCGAGAAGTTCTTCGCGTCCGCCTGGGACCAGTACGAGGGCGTCACCGACACCCGCACGGAGCTCGATGTCGTGGCGACGACGCCCGGCAGCGTCTGGGTGGATCTGACCTGGCACCACGACAACGGAGCCTCCGAGCGCCTGATGTATCAGCTGGTCCGCACCGAAGAGGACTGGCGCATCGCGGTGCTCACGCCGCTCGGCTGAGGTCAGCCGGCGGCCCTTCCTCCACAGGAGATCCGATTCCGGCGGTCTCCACAGGATCGGATTGGTTTCCTGATCTGGGACTTCATGGGCGCGGCGATGTCGGTGGCCCCCTTCAGAATGGAGGTATGAACAGCATCGCCGGCACCCTCGAGAAGGTCGGGGACGACCTCATCGGGATGGCCGGCGCGGCGTTCGCCGACGATGGCGCGCGGCTGTGGTCGGAGGCCGAGGTGCTGGAGGTCATGGCGGCCGCCGCGCGGGTGGTGCGTGCCGGAGAGGCGCTGCTGGTGGAGGCGACGGCGCAGGTCTGCGACAGGTCCGATAGCCGGTTGATCGCCGACCGGATGACGACCCGGTTCGGATGCCGGTCGATGAACGAGCTGGTGCAGCGGGTGACGCGGCGATCCAAGAGCGGAGCGTCGGACCTGGTGAAGGCGGCGCGTGCGGTGGTGCAGCCGGTCGCACTCACCTCCGGCGAGGTGCTGCCCGCGGCGCTGCCCGGCATGCGGGCGGCGCTCGCCGCGGCCGAAGTCGGCGTCGACGGCGTGGTGGCCGTCGCGGGTCCGCTTGTCGCGTGCGGAGCGGGTGTCGCGGCGATCCTCGCGGCCGATGAGGAGATCGCCGCATGCGCTCGGGGCGAGGGCGCGGACGCCGCACCGCCGGCATCCGCTGAAGATCTGCGCACGCTCGCGTTGGTGTGGGCTCTGTACCTGGATCAGGACGGCGCGGAGCCGCGCGAGGCGCGGGCGATGCGCAAGCGCGGGATCACGATCGGCCGTTGCCGGGACGGGCTGCACCCGGTCCGCGGGAACGTGGTCCCCGAACTGGCCGGTCAGCTGCAGCGCGCATTCGACAGTCTTCTCAACCCCAAGGTCGACGCGGCGCCGGTGCCGACCGGACCGCGTTTCGACGAACCACCGGGTCAGGCCGAGCGGATCGATGCGGATGACCCGCACTCGCCGCTGGTCGCCGAGGCTGACAACCGGACTCGTTCGCAGAAGCAGCACGACGCGCTCGCGAGCGTCCTGACGATCGCCGCGGGGGCGCTGCCCACCCTCGGCGGGTCCGCCCCGACTTTGGTCGTATCCGTGCGGGAGGAGGACTTCGCAGCGGGGCGCGGGTATGCGCACATCAGCGGGTGCGACGAACCGGTCTCCCTGGCCTCTGCCCGGCACGTCGCCTGCGCGGGCACCGTGCAGCGGGTCGTCTTCGACGCCAACGGGCGGGTCGTGTCGCTCGGGGTCATCGACCGGGTCTTCAATCACCATCAGCGCCGCGCGTTCGCGGTGCGCGACGGAGGGTGCCTCATTCCCGGCTGTCATGTGCCCGCGGAGTGGTGCGAAGTCCACCACGTCACGGAGCATGCCCGAGGTGGCCCGACCCACATCGACAACGGTGTGCTGCTGTGCTGGCATCACCATCGCACCCTCGACACCAGCGGGTGGGAGATTCGGATGCGCGACGAGATCCCCGAAGTCCGCGGCCCGTACTGGTGGGACCCGCTGCAGAAATGGCGGCGCGTGACGAAATCGCCTACGAGGATGCGTGACCGAATGGTGCGGCGGACATGACTCGCCTTTTCCCCGCGCCATCCCAGCTGCCAGTCGGGCCTTCGCCCACTCAGCTCTTGTAGACGACGTTCAGCGGCGGCTCGCCGGCCAGCATCCGGTCGATCTGGGTGCGGATGAGCCGAACCGTCCGCGGCTTCATCGCGCTGGAAGCCCCGCCGATGTGGGGGACCACGAGCGAGCCCGGCAGGCTCCACAGCGGGTGGTCCTCGGGCAGCGGCTCGGGATCGGTGACGTCGAGGGCGGACCGGATGCGGCCGCGGCGGACGTGGTCGACGAGGGCGTCGGTGTCGATCAGCGGACCGCGTCCGACGTTCACGACGAGGGCTCCGTCCGGAAGCGCCGACAGCACCGCATCGTCGACGATGTGCTTGGTCGACTCGCCTCCGGGCAGTGTCACGAGAAGGATCTCGGCGGAGGGCAGCAGCCCGGGCAGTTCGTCCACGCTGTGCACCGGCATCCCGTCTTCGATGCGAGCGCGGGAGGCGACCACCGTCAGCTCCACCTCGAACGGGGCGAGCCGCGCCGCCACCGCCTTGCCGACGCCGCCGTAGCCGAGCAGCAGGATGCGGCGGTCGGCGAGGCTCTGCGAGAACTCGGGCGCCCAGCGGTGCTCGTCCTGTGCGCGCACGTACGTGGGGATCCGGCGCTGCGCGGCGAGCGAGAGGGCGAGGGCGAGCTCGGCGGTCGAGGTCTCGTGCACCGACGAGGCGTTCGCGAAGACGTGGCCGGGCGGAAGGTGCTGCTCGATGCCCTCGTACCCGATCGACTGGCTCTGAACGAGCCGGGTCCGCACTTCGGCGAGGCGCGGGATCACCGTCGACATCGACATGTACGGGGGTACGACGATGTCGAGCGCGTCTCGCGGGGCCGGCGACTCCATGTCCCACACGAGCATCTCGACATCGTCGAGCTCGGGTTGCAGCGAGTCGGCCAGCTCCTGCGTCGGAACGGATACGACGAGCTTGGGGATGCCTCGGTTCACCCCTTCACGCTACCCCGCGGCCCGCGGCCGCCTCGGCGCGCTTATCGCTGCGGTCGTGCTTGCGGCGATACTGTCGGCGCGAGCTCTGAGGCTTGCGTGGAGGAGGCAGTCATGGTTCCCGAGATCAACTACTGGGCGGTGCTGATCGCGACCGCGTCCAGCATGGTCGTCGGATCGATCTGGTACGCGCCGAAGGTGTTCGGAACGCGCTGGGCCAAGCTCGCGGGCGTCGACATGGACCGCCCGGGTGCATCCGCCGTGCTGCCGATCATCATCACCGTGATCGTGAGCTTCATCACGGCGTGGGTGCTCGCCGGGGCGACGGCGATCGCATGGCACTTCTACGGCGGAGGCTTCCTGCTCTCGGCCGTCGCGACCGCGGTCGCGCTGTGGGCGGGCTTCACCGCGGCGCGCTTCATCACGCACGACGTGTTCGAGGGCAGGCCGTCGTCGCTGACCCTGATGAACATCGCGCACGAGGTCGTCACCGTGCTGATCATGGCGATCATCATCGGGGTGTGGCCGCCCGCCGGCACCGTCTAGCCGACGCTGCGCGGGCGGGATGCCCCGGTCGCTGAGCGAGCGAGCGAGACGGAACGCCCCGCCCCGGATGCCGCGCCTCAGGCCGCCGCGCCCACCACGGCCGAGATGGCGCTCGTGAAGAACGGGATACCGTCGACGCCCGAGCGCATCGCGGCCGGAGTGTCGGGGCCGAAGCCCTCCTCGACCGCGTGCTCGGGATGCGGCATGAGACCGACGACGTTGCCCTGCTCATTCGTCAGGCCCGCGATGTCGCGGAGCGATCCGTTGGGGTTCACGCCCAGGTAGCGGAAGGCCACGAGGCCTTCGCCCTCGAGCCGGTCGAGCTCGGACTCCGACGCGATGTACCCACCATCCGCGTTCTTCAGCGGGATCACGATCTCCTGGCCCTCGGCGAAGTCCGAGGTCCACGCGGTCGACGCGTTCTCGACCCGAAGCTTCTGGTCGCGGCGCACGAACTGCTGGTGCGCGTTGCGGATGAGCCCGCCCGGCAGCAGCTGCGCCTCGACCAGCATCTGGAAGCCGTTGCAGATGCCGAGGATCGGCATCCCGCCGGCCGCGGCATCCTTCACCTCGGCCATGATGGGCGCCAGCGCGGCGATCGCGCCGGCGCGCAGGTAGTCGCCGTAGCTGAAGCCGCCGGGGAGCACGAGTGCGTCGACGCCGTGCAGGTCGTGCGAACCGTGCCAGAGGGCGACGGGCTCGCCGCCGGCGACGCGGATCGCACGCTGCGCGTCGCGGTCGTCGAGCGAACCGGGAAAAGTGATGACGCCGATCCGCGGGGTCGCCGAACGGCTCACTCCACGACCTCGATGCCCACGACGTCCTCGATCACGGCGTTCGAGAGGATCTCGTCGGCGATCTCGCGAGCCTTGGCCAGGACATCCTCGCCGACCTCGCCCTCGACAGTGAGCTCGAAGCGCTTGCCGATGCGCACCGAGCTGAAGTCCGAGACGCCCAGACGCGAGAGGGCACCTGAGACGGCCTTGCCCTGCGGATCGAGCAGCTCGGCTTTGGGCATGACGTCGACGACGATGGTGGGCATATGAATTCTCCTGGCGGCCGCAGTCCGCAGCTATCGGTCGTTGAGCGACGAGCGCACCGAGGAGTCGAAACGCCGGATGTCGCGGGCGTGTCCGTCAAGTCTACGGCCGCGGCATCCGGGGTACTGATCGCCCTCCGCGCGACAGTCGTGACCGAACTGTGATGCGCTCATGGGAGCGCTCCCTTGACTTCGTGGGAGCGATCCCATAGCGTGATCGCCAGCCTGATGGGAACGCTCCCACGGCACGAGGACCGGGCACCCGGCTCGACCCCTCGACCTGCAACACAACCCTGACAACACAAAGGAGTGACAGTGAACTCACGTGCCTTCCGCAGGGGCGCCGTGGCTGTAGCCGCCCTCTCGGCTTCCGCCATCGTGCTCGCCGGCTGCGCGGGCGGGAGCGGCGACTCGCCGTCCGCCGACGAGCCGATCACGCTCACGCTCGCAACGTTCAACGACTTCGGTTACGACGACGAACTCCTCCAGGAGTACATGGATGAGAACCCGAACGTCAAGATCGTCCACAACAAGGCGGCCATCTCGGACGACGCTCGCGCGAACTTCTTCGCGAAGCTCGGCAAGGAGGGCCTGGCCGACATCGAAGCCGTCGAGGTCGACTGGTTCGCCGAGGCGATGCAGTACTCCGACCTGCTCGCCGAGGTGCCCGACAGCGCCAAGGGCCGTTGGGTCGACTGGAAGGAAGCGGCTGCGACCGACGGAGACGGACGTCTCGTGGGCTTCGGCACCGACATCGGCCCGCAGGCCGTCTGCTACCGCGCCGACCTGTTCCAGGCGGCGGGTCTGCCCTCGACGCCGGACGAGGTGGCCGCGGCCATCGACGGCGATTGGGACACGTTCTTCGATCTCGCCGACCAGTACAAGGCGGCCACCGGAAAGCCGATGATCGACGCGGCGAACGCGACGTTCCAGGGCATCATCAACCAGATCGAGTACGCCTACGACGAGCCCGACGGCACCGTCATCGCGACGACCAACGAAGAGCTTCGGGACGCCTACGACCTCGTCGTCGAGCGCGCGATCCCCAACTCCGCGTACGCCGCACAGTGGAGCGACGACTGGAACGCCTCGATGGCCAACGGCGAGTTCGCCGCGATGCTGTGCCCGCCGTGGATGCTCGGCATCATCTCGGGCAACGCGGCCGACGTCACCGGCTGGGAGGTCGCGAACGCATTCCCCAACGGCGGCGGCAACTGGGGCGGCTCGTACCTGACCATCCCGGCCAACGGCGCCAACGTCGAGGCGGCACTCGCCCTCGCCGACTGGCTGACCGCTCCGGAGCAGCAGGCCAAGACGTTCGTGAACGCCGGACAGTTCCCCAGCGCGCTCGACGCGCAGAGCGACCCGGCGATCGTCGACTCGACCAACGAGTTCTTCAACAACGCGCCGACCGGCCAGATCTTCTCGGAGCGCTCCGAGGCGATCACCGTGACGCCGTACAAGAGCGTGGACTACTTCAAGTACAACACCGCGCTCCAGGACGCCATCACCCGGGTCTTCGACGGCGTCGAAGACCAGGAGACGTCGTGGAACACGTTCGTGGCGCAGGTCGAAGCGTTCTGACGACCTGATCCCGAGTGCGGGCCGCGTCCCCTCGCGGCGCGGCCCGCACTCGCCTGAGATCCGACACCGCCGCCCCCGCCGATACGGAGCCACACGTGACCGCGACCGACACCCGCCGCCCCCGGACGTCACCGGGCTCGCGGCATCCACGGACGGAGCATGCCCCGCGCGTCCTGTCCTTCAGCCAGAAGCTGAGCAAGTGGGACCTGCGGCTCTCGCCGTACCTCTATATCTCGCCGTTCTTCGTCCTCTTCGCGATCGTCGGGCTCTTCCCGATCGTCTACACGGCCGTCATCTCGTTCCAGGAGTGGGACCTGGTGCGCAACTCCGGGACGTTCGTCGGGTTCGACCAGTACATCTGGATCCTCAGCCAGCCGGAGTTCTGGACGGCCCTGCGCAACACCTTCAGCATCTTCCTGCTCTCCTCGGTGCCGCAGCTGATCCTCGCGATCTTCATCGCGGCGATGCTCGACCGCAACATCCGCGCCAAGACCTTCTGGCGGATGAGCGTGCTGCTCCCCTTCGTCATGGCACCGGTGGCCGTCGCGTTGATCTTCAGCAACATGTTCGGCGACAACCACGGCCTCGTGAACAACATCCTCACCGACCTCGGCCTGAACCCGATCCCGTGGCACAAGGACCCGTTCTGGAGTCACGTCGCGATCGCGACGATGGTCAACTTCCGGTGGACCGGCTACAACGCCCTCATCCTCCTGGCTGCGATGCAGGCCGTGCCGCGCGACTACTACGAGGCGGCGACGGTCGACGGCGCCAACGCGTTCCGGCAGTTCTGGAGCATCACGCTCCCGTCGCTGAAGCCGACGCTGATCTTCGTCATCATCACATCGACGATCGGCGGCCTGCAGATCTTCGATGAGCCACGCATGTACGACCAGACCGGCCGCGGCGGCGCCGCGCAGCAATGGCTCACGATCACGCTGTACCTCTACAACATCGGCTGGGGCGAGTTCAACTTCGGGCGCGCCGCGGCGCTGGCCTGGATCCTGTTCCTCATCATCCTGATCATCGGCCTGATCAACCTGCTGATCACCCGCCGACTCGTGCGCGACGAAGGCGGTCGCGGCGAGATCAGGCCGCGCCGACGGACGGGAGTCCAGCGATGACCTCTCTCAGCACCCCGCCCCTCGCGATCGTGGAAGAGGGCATCCCGAACGCGGGTCGCCGGCGCCGCGGCGAGCGGACCACCCGCATCCGCGGTGTCCGAGCCGGCAAGTGGGTCTACCTCGGGCTGGGCGTCGTCGCCGTATCGGCGATCTTCCCCTACTACTGGTCGTTCCTGATCGGCTCGGGCAACGCCTCGACCATCAACGACCCCGACATGTCGTGGATTCCCGGAGGCAACTTCTTCGCCAACGCGCTCTCGGTCGTGAACGACCCCGCCGTCAACTTCTGGCTCGCGCTGTGGAACTCCATCTTCAGCTCCACCGTGATCGCGGCATCCGTCGTCGTCTTCTCCACGCTCGCGGGATGGGCCTTCGCGAAGCTGCGCTTCCGCGGCGGAAAGTGGCTGCTCGCGTTCGTTGTCGCGACGATGGCCGTGCCGATGCAGCTGGGAGTTGTGCCGCTGTACATCCTGTTCGCCGACCTCGGCTGGACCGGCCACATCGGGGCGATCATCGTCCCGTCGCTGACCAGCGCGTTCGGTGTGTTCTGGATGACGCAGTACCTGAGCCAGACGGTGCCCGACGAGCTGATCGAGGCGGCGCGCGTGGACGGTGCGTCCATGATCCGCACGTTCTGGACCGTGGGCGTCGTCGCGGCGCGGCCGGCCGCGGCGATGCTCTTCCTGTTCACGTTCGTCGGCGCGTGGAACCAGTTCTTCTGGCCGTTCATCGTGCTCGATCGTCAGTCACCGACGCTGCCGGTCGCGCTGTCGCTGCTGCAGTCGAACTACTTCGTGGACTACTCGATCGTGCTCGCGGGCGTGCTGCTCGCCACGATTCCGCTCCTGATCCTGTTCGCCTTCGCGGGCAGGCAGCTGGTCAGCGGCATCATGGCCGGGGCGGTGAAGGGCTGACATGACCGACATCCGTGAAGCCTCTGCCCGCGTGCCCGGAATCGCGGCGCGACCCTTTCCGCCCGACTTCCTGTTCGGCGCGGCGACGGCCGCGTACCAGATCGAGGGCGCCGCTCACGAGGGCGGTCGCCGCGATTCGATCTGGGACGCCTTCAGCCGGGTTCCCGGCGCCGTGATCAACTCCGACAACGGCGATGTCGCGTGCGACCACTATCACCGGTATCGCGACGACGTCGCGCTGATGAAGTCGATGGGGCTGCAGACGTACCGCTTCTCCACCTCGTGGTCGCGGGTGCGCCCCGACGGCGGAGCGCTCAATCCCGAAGGCGTGGACTTCTACCGGCGCCTGGTCGACGAGCTGCTGGATGCCGGCATCCTGCCTTGGCTGACGCTGTACCACTGGGATCTTCCTCAAGCGCTGCAGGAGCGGGGGGGCTGGACGGTCCGCGACACCGCCGACCGGTTCACCGAGTACGCGCTGGACATGCACGACGCGCTCGGCGACCGGGTGGACGTGTGGACCACGCTCAATGAGCCGTGGTGCTCGTCGTTCCTCAGCTACACCGCGGGCGTGCACGCCCCGGGGCACTACAGCAGAAGCGAGGGGATGCTGGCTGCCCATCATCTTCTGCTGGGCCACGGTCAGGTGGTGCGTGAGCTGCGCAGCCGCGACGCCTCGCTGAACCTCGGCATCACCCTCAACCTCACCGTCGCCGACCCGGTCGACGCGGCTGATCCCGCGGACGTGGACGCGGCGCGCCGTATCGACGGGCAGTTCAACCGGTGGTTCCTCGACCCGATCTTCCGGGGGCGGTATCCGCACGACATCTTCGGCGAGATCGCCGACGGCGCCCTCCGCGCCGCGATCCTTCCCGGTGACCTCGAGGCAATTTCGACCCCGATCGACACCCTCGGGGTGAACTACTACCACGGCGAGTACGTCGGCGGGCAGGCGCCCGAGGTACCGCCGACCGCGGGCGAGGCGCCCACGGATCGTCGCGGTGAGTCGCCGTTCCCCTCGTCGGAGGGCATCCACTGGCACGAGCGCGGGCTGCCCCGCACCCCGATGAACTGGGAGGTGCAGCCGGAGGGCCTGACGCGCCTGCTCGTGCGAGTGTCTGAGGAGTACGCGCAACCGGCCGGGACATCGCTCGTGGTGACCGAGAACGGCGCGGCCTACGACGACGAGCCGGTGCTCGAGCAGGGCGTCGTCCGGGTGCACGACCGGGACCGTGTGGACTTCGTGCGGGAGCACCTCGGGGCGATCCTCGACGCGGTGGATGCCGGCGTCGACGTCCGCGGCTACTTCTACTGGTCGCTGCTCGACAACTTCGAGTGGGCGTGGGGGTACGAGAAGCGATTCGGTATTGTGCGAGTCGACTACGAGTCGCAGGAACGCTCGATCAAGGACAGTGGCCGGGAGTACGCCCGCATCATCGCGGAGCGCGCGCTCGACGGCCCGTCCACGGCGGCTGGGGCGGCCGTCTCGTAGTTCCCGAGGAAGGCACGCAATGGTGGAGACGCACGCGCACACTCTGGGAGCGGTCGTCACGATCGAGGAGGTCGCGGCGGCCGCCGGCGTCTCGCGCTCGACGGTGTCGCGCGTGGTGAACGGGTCGACCGCCGTCAGCCCGAGCGCGCTCGAGGCGGTTCAGCGCGCGATCGCCGAGCTGAACTACGTGCCCAATCGGGCCGCACGCTCGCTGGCGAGCCGCCAGACGCACGCGATCGCACTGGTGGTTCCCGAAGACACGACTCGGTTCTTCGGCGACCCGTTCTTCGCGGCGATCGTCTCGGGGATCAACGCGCGCATCAGCAGGTCGGACTACGTCCTGAACCTCTTCATCGCCAGCGACGACCCGGGCGACAAGACCACGAGCTACCTGCGCAGCGGAAGCGTCGACGGGGCCATCGTCGTCTCGCACCACACCAGCGACTCGTTCATCGACCGGATCGCGGCGGCCGTGCCCGTCGTCTACGGCGGGCGGCCGGTGCGCGAGCGCGAGCGCGACTACTACGTCGACGTCGACAACGTGCGCGGCGGCCGGGATGCCACGGCCTACCTGATCGAGCGGGGTCACCGCCGCATCGCGACGATCACCGGACCGCTGACCATGCCCGCCGGCATCGACCGTCTACAGGGCTACCGCCAGGCGATGGCCGCGGCAGGACTCGCCGAGGGAATCGTCGAGGACGGCAACTTCACGGCGGACGGAGGCGCCGCGGCGATGGCGCGCGTCCTGGAGAGGGAGGAGCGGCCCGACGCGATCTTCATCGCGAGCGATCTGATGGCCCGCGGTGCCCTGGCCGTGCTCGCGCCCGGCGGCATCCGCGTGCCCGACGACATCGCGATCATCGGCTTCGACGACTCGCCGGTGGCGACATCCGTCTCACCGCAGCTGACGACCGTGCGCCAGCCGTCGTTCGCGCAGGGTGAGGGCATGGCCGATGTGCTCCTCGACCTGCTGTCCGGGCGCGACCCGCAGCACGTGACGGTGCTGGAGACGGAGCTCGTGGTCCGCGCCTCGGCCTGACGCGACGAATTGCCTCGGCCGCCGCAAGTCAGCGGTCCGACACGGTCGCGTGGATCCGGTTGGCCCACGGATCGTCGAACGACAGGGTGCGCCCGTCATCCGCCACCGCGAAACCGTGGTCGCGCAGGCGCTCGCTGAGCGCGCCCACTGCGTCGGAGTCCGGCAGGGCCAGGTCGACGCGGCCGAGGCCGAGCGCCGGCATCCGCGGTCCCGCGCCGCGCGAGTTCCACACGTTCATGGCCATGTGGTGGTGGTACCCGCCGGCGCTCACGAACACGGCCTGGTTTCCCATCGCCGCGGTCTCGTCGAAGCCGAGCGCGTCGACGTAGAAGGCGCGGGCGGTCGCGACATCCCCCACCGACAGATGAACGTGACCGACGGATGCCGCATCCTGCGCCGTCGCACCGCCGGCCGCCTCTTCAGTGAGGTGCTCCGCGAGAAAGGCATTCGGATCGAGGTACAGCGTGGCCATCTCGATCTGGCCGTGCGTCCACGACCACTCGGTGCGCGCGCGGTCCCAGTACAGCTCGATCCCGTTGCCCTCGGGGTCGGTGAAGTAGAACGCCTGGCTGACGAGGTGGTCGGCCGACCCGGTGAACGTGCCCGGCGCCGATCGTGCGACCGAGTAGAGCGCCGCGGCGAGCGCCGCCTGCGTCTCGAACAGGATCGCGGTGTGGAACAGCCCCGCCGAGCCCGGAGACGCGTGGCGCAGGGACGGTTCGTGGCGGAGGATCACGATGGGCCGCCCGGCCCGGCCGAGCGTGACCGTGTCGCCCTCGGCGGCCAGCACCTCGAGTGTGACGACATCCCGGTAGTAGCGGGTCATCCCGTCGAGGTCGCCGACGAGCAGCGTGACCGCGCCCATCGCAGTGTCGGATGCGAGCCTGCTGACCGAGCTCGCGAGTCTTTCATTCATGTGCATACACAACGCGCGACGTCAGCCGCGCATTCCTCAAGATGTCAGGCGCTCCAGCAGTTCGAGGTAGCGGGCGGCGGTCCGCTCCACGATCTCCCCGGGCAGCTCGGGCGGCGCTCCCTGCTTGTCCCAGTGAGCCGCCAGCCAGTCACGGACGATCTGCTTGTCGAAGCTCGCCATCCGCTCGGACGGCGTCGAGCCGGATGCCCACGTCGCGGCATCCCAGTACCGCGACGAATCGCTCGTGAGCACCTCGTCCGCGAGAGTCATCACTCCGGCGTCGTCGAGCCCGAATTCGAACTTCGTGTCGGCGAGGATCAGCCCCTTCGCCTCCGCCGTACGCGCGGCGCGCTCGTACACCTCCAGCGACAGGTCGCGCAGCTCGTGAGCGCGCGCTTCGCCGACCAGCTCGATCGTGCGCTCGAACGAGATGTTCTCATCGTGCTCGCCCATCGGCGCCTTGAACGCCGGCGTGTAGATCGGAGCGGGCAGCCGATCGCCGTTCTCCAGTCCGGCGGACAGTCGGATGCCGCACACCGTGCCGCTTTCGCGGTATTCGGCCCATCCCGATCCGGTGAGATAGCCGCGCACCACGCATTCGATGGGCTGCATGTCGAGTCTCTTCACGACCATCGCGCGGCCGGCGACCTGGGTCGGAATCAGCTCGCGCACCGCGTCGGCGCTGAGCACGTGGTCGGCGACCAGGTGGTTCGGGATGCCGCGTCCGCCGTCCCCGCCGGCGAGCTGGTCGAACCACCAGAGGCTGAGCGTGGTCAGCAAGACGCCCTTGCCGGGAATCCCGGGCTCGAGCACCGAATCGAACGCGCTCACCCGGTCGCTCGCCACCACCAGCATCCGCTCTTCGGCCCCTGAAGGGGTCGAGCCGTCGGCCGGGACGTAGAGGTCGCGCACCTTGCCGGAGTAAACGTGGCGCCAGCCGGGCAGCGTGAGGGGAGAGGTCACCCGCCCATTATCCCGTTGCGACGACGGATGCCGCCGCCCGCCGTCGCAGCCAGGGCGTGATGTCGTCGAGGAAGGCGAACGCCTCGGTGATCAGCTCTGCGCATACGCCTTCGCGAACGCGTCGGCATCGGCAGCCATGGCCTTCACAGTGACGGGCAAGTGTATAGTCCATATGGACTAATCGATGCGGAGCATCACCGAATGAAGGATGCCGTCGCCGCGCTCACGCCGCTCGGCTTGATCGTGCTCGCGCTGCTCGAAGAGGGCGACATGCACCCGTACGAGATGATGCGGCTCCTGCGCCAGCGCCGAGAAGATCGCCTCGTCACGATCACCAACGGCACGATGTACCACACCGTCGCCCGGCTGGAGCGGGCGGGCCTCCTGGCCGAAGTGGGCGTCGACCGTGACGGGAACCGTCCGGAGCGCACCACCTACGCGGTGACCGCGTCGGGCCGCGACGCCGTCGGCGAGTGGATCCGCCGCGAGCTGGGCCGGATCGACCACCCCGCCCAGTTCCGCATCGCGCTCGCCGAGGCGCACAACCTCGACCGGCTCGAGGTCGTCGAGCTGCTGCGCGAACGTCGCGGTGCGCTCGCCGAGCAGCACCTGCTCCACCTCGCCGGACGAGGAAGCGCATCGGAGCGCGGCGTCCCCGAACAGTTCCTCGTCGAGCTCGAGCGCGAGGTCGCACTGATCGAGGCCGAGCTGCGATGGATGGACGACCTGATCACGCGACTCGAGGACCATGCCTTCCCGTGGGGGCCGCACGAGCTCCCCGCGCACACCGAGCGCTATCTCGACGACCGAAAGGCCGCACGACCATGACCCAGCAGAACACCCGCCGCGCGGCATCCACCGCCTCGACCGATCGTCCCGGGCGGAGTCCGTGGCCGGCCCTGTGGGCGCTGGTCATCGGGTTCTTCATGATCCTCGTGGACACGACGATCGTGTCGGTGGCCAACCCGGCGATCAAGGCGGCGCTGGACCCCGACACGGCCAACCTCGACAACGTGGTGTGGGTGACGTCGGCCTATCTGCTGGCCTACTCGGTGCCGCTGCTCATCACCGGGCGCCTGGGCGACCGCTTCGGGCCGAAGCGGATCTATCTCGTGGGGCTGGTGATCTTCACGCTCGCCTCGCTGTGGTGCGGGCTGTCGGGCAGCCTCGAAGCGCTGATCATCGCGCGCGCCGTGCAGGGCCTCGGTGCCGCGCTCATGACGCCGCAGACGATGGCCGTCATCACCCGGACCTTCCCGCCCGACCGCCGGGGCGCGGCGATGGGCCTGTGGGGCGCGACCGCCGGCGTCGCAACCCTGGTCGGGCCGCTCGCAGGCGGACTGCTGGTCGACGGCTTCGGCTGGGAGTGGATCTTCTTCATCAATGTCCCGGTCGGCGTGATCGCGTTCGTCATGGCGTGGATCTTCGTGCCCGATCTGCCGACGCACGCGCACCGGTTCGACATCCTCGGTGTCTTCCTCAGCGCGATCGGTCTGTTCCTCATCGTGTTCGGTCTGCAGGAAGGCGAGCACTACGACTGGGGTCCGATCTGGGGTCCGATCACGGTATGGATGGTCATCATCGCGGGCGTCCTCGTGATGGGTGTCTTCATCTGGACGCAGGCCCGCACCAAGAATGAGCCGCTCGTGCCGCTCGAGCTGTTCCGGGACCGCAACTTCGCCTTCTCGAACCTCGCGATCGCGACGGTCGGGTTCACGGTCACGAGCATGTCCCTCCCGCTGATGTTCTACGTGCAGCTGGCGCGCGGGCTTTCGCCGACCCAGTCGGCGCTCCTGCTGATTCCGATGGCCCTGCTGACCGGGGTGCTCGCCCCCTTCGCCGGGAAGCTTCTCGATCGCACCGACCCGCGCTTCCTGCTCGTGCCCGGCCTGCTGCTCGTCGCCGGATCGCTGCTCTGGTACTCGACGCTCATGAATGCCGATACGCCGATCTGGGTGTTCCTCTTCCCCTCCGCCATGATGGGCATCGGCAACGCCGGCATGTGGGGGCCGCTCGCCACCACCGCGACCCGCAACCTGCCCATGAGCCAGGCGGGTGCCGGTGCAGGCATCTACAACACGACTCGGACGATCGGATCGGTTCTCGGCTCGGCGGCGATCGCCGCGTTCATGCAGAGCCGCCTCGAGGCGAACCTCCCGGGCACCGGCGGCGGTGACTTCGGCACAGGAGGAGCGCTGCCCGACTTCGTGGTCGACGGCTTCTCGACCGCGATGGCGCAGGCCATCCTGCTGCCCGCGTCGGCCCTGCTGGTCGGTGTGATCGCGGTGCTCTTCCTGCGCCGGGCGAAGGCCTCGGGCATGGCGGAGTGGCATGCGGCGAACGCCGAGCTGGCGGCGGAGGCCGCGCAGGATGAGGCCGCGCGAAGCCGCAGGAGCGACTGAGCGGCCTACTCGTCGGGGTCGAACGGATCGATCGGCGCGTGGTGGTCGAAGGCCACCACGCCCCGACGCCAGTAGCCGCTGAGCTGCGCCTGAGCGGCCGACAGGCCGAGCGTCCGGCGCAGGTACCGGCGCACCGGGACGAGAGCCGACGCCTCGCCGGCCGCCCACACGTAGACGCCTTCACCGATCGGCGCCAGCTGCTCGACAGCCGACAAGACGGTCCGGCCGCCGGCATCCGGAGCCACGATGTGTACCTGGATGTCGACGCCGGGCACGCTGCCGAGGTATGCGGCGACCCAGTCGCCGGATCCCGGAACGGCCGCGATGACCTCCGCGCGGGTGCCTGAGGGCACGTCGCGGACCCAGCGGCTGACCGACGGCAGCGAAGTCTCGTCGCAGAGGAGCAGGATGCCGTCGATGTCCTGCGGCGCCCGCCTGGACCCGCGAGGGCCGAGGATCACGAGCTCGTCGCCCGGGCGCGCGGACTGGGCCCACGCTGAGGCGGGACCCGGATCGGGGTGGACGAAGAAGTCCAGATCCAGTTCGATGCCGGCACCGGTGGCACGCGGGAGCGGTGTGAAGTCGCGCGAGATCGAGCCGCGGTCGGGACGCATGATCCCGTCCTCACCGGGGCCGACGGGGCTGGGGGCGATGAGCTCGCCCGTCTCGGGATCAGGGAAGAAGACCTTCACGTGGTCCGCCGGACCCGCGCTGGTGAAGTCCGCGAACTCCGGTCCGGACACCGTCACCCGCACCAGGGGCGGAGCGACGTGTTCGACGCGCAGGACGGTGGCGCTGCGCGCAGTGAAGCGGTTGCGCCCGCCCTCCCGCGCGAAACGGCCGGCGTCCGGATCGCGACGGCCGGCAAGTCGAACCTCGGGAACAGTCGCATCGCTCATGGTTCCAGCCAACCACAGCCGGACCGGCGGCGATCGGCCCCTGCCTAGCCAGTCGGGGTCAGGTAGTGGTCGAGGAGGTACCGGGCGATCGCGATCGACGAGGTCGCCGCGGGCGACGGGGCGTTGCGAAGCACGGTGACGGGTCCGACCTGATCGACTGCGAAGTCGTCCAGCAGCTCACCGGTCCGGCCCCACGCCTGGGCTCGCACGCCGGCGGCGCTCTTGTGTTCCAGGTCCGACATCTTCAGCTCCGGCACGAATCGGCGCGCCTTCTGGAAGTACAGCGGCTTGATCAGCGACCCGCTGATCTCATCGACGCCCATCCGCCAGTGCTGTTTCGCAAGCGGCCAAGCCCCCGGCCACCGGACAGATTCCCAGGTGTCCTTCACGGAGATCTGAAGCCAGGTGTACCCCTCGCGGGACAGGGCCGGCACCGCGTTGGGTCCGACGTGCACGTTGTCGTAGACCCCGCGGGTGAAGTGCACCCCGAGGAACGGGAACCGCGGATCGGGCACCGGGTAGATCATCCCCCGAACGAGGTCCGTGCGTTCGGGTGCGAGCTCCCAATACTCGCCGCGGAACGGCAGGATCTTCGGCGACGGGTCCGCGCCGACCAGATGGGCGACGATATCGGACTGCAGGCCGGCGCACGCGATCACCCGGTCGAACGCGTGCTCGCCGAGCGGCGTGATCACCCGCACCCTGCCGTTCTCCAGACGGATGCCGGTCACCTCGCTGTGCAGCAGGATCCGTCCACCCGCTGCACGCACGTCCTGCGCCATCGCATCGGTGATCGCCACGTAGTCCACGGCTGCCGTGTGCGGTGAATGGACCGCCGCGATGCCGGCCACATGGGGCTCGATCTCGCGCAGGCGGGCGACGTCGTCGATGCGTGCGAGGTCGGGGACGCCGTTGGCGATGGAGCGGCGTTCGATCTCGGCGAGGGCGTCGAGTTCGGTCTCGTCGACCGCGACGACGAGCTTGCCGACCTCTCGGTAGGGCAGCCCCTTCTGCTCGCAGAATTCGCGGATCGAGACCCTCCCGGCAGCGCACAGCGTCGCCTTCAGCGAGCCGGGCTTGTAATACAGCCCGGCATGCACGACCCCGGAGTTGTTCCCGGTCTGATGCTGCGCGAGCCGCCCCTCCTTCTCCAGGACCGTCACCTCACCGGCGCCATCCTGCGACAGCGCGCGTGCCAGCGCGATACCGACGATCCCGCCGCCGATGATCCCGATCTCGGCGGTGCCCGCGTGCGGAAGGGTCACTGCACGCTCCCCGTGTTGGACGCGAAACCCTCCGAAACGCGCGAAACCCTCCGACAGGAGCGCTGATTTCGGAGGGTTTCGTTCATCTCGGAGGGTTTCGCGGCTGCGGGGGAGCTGCGGCTAGTCCTCGACCACGCGCAGCGCGATGTCGGTGCGGTACCGGCCGCCCTCGAGCTCGATCTCGGCGAGGCCGCGATAGGCGCGGT
>NZ_DASUNI010000067.1:0-9763 GCF_036277215.1 Microbacterium sp.
GCAGGAACCGTTGTGGCGGCACCGCCGACGGGAGTCGCCTGTCGGCGTTGGGCGGCCTCCAGTTCGGAGAGCCGAGCCTGAGCCGCGGCATCCCCCGCGATGTCGGCATCCGGTCCGTACGCGCGTCGCCGCAGGCGTTCCAACTCTGCGTCTTCGAGCTCGACCGACCCCCCCGGGGCATCCATGCCCTGATTATCCGCCCGGGCACCAGGCGGGGAAAGGGGTGTCCCGGCGCGAGGATGACGCGCAAAAACGTTCTTCAATTGGCGGTCCGTACCCGGGCACACGACCCGTCTATCGCGGCGGCCGCGTGAGGGTGGAAGGTGGGGGGGGTGGGCGAGTGATCGATCGCGACGAGGATCCACTGGAGTTCGGCCGAGTCCTCTCACTGAGCGATGCCGTGTTCGGTCTTGCAATGACGCTGCTGGTAGTCAGCATCGTCGTTCCGCTGGGGCTCCCGTCAGATCAGTTCACAACCGCTATCGGCGAGCTGGTTCCGCGAGTCGCGATCATGGCGCTCAGCTTCGCCGTCGCGGCCAGCGCCTGGATCGGGCACCGGCGCGTCTTCTCCCGACTACAGCGCATCGACGCCGGCGTCCAGTGGCGCAACCTCGTGCTCCTTGGCTTCGTCGCGCTCATCCCGCTCCCCCACCAAGTGCTCGGCGGTTACGCGCATGAGCCGCTCTCCTATGTGCTGTACGCGGTGGTCCTCAGCGCGGTGAATGTGATGTTCGTGGCGCTTGAGCTTCATGCCGCACGCCGTCACCTGCTCCGCCCGAGCGCCTCGGAGGCATCCCACCGGCTGGAGGTTGCCCGCGGCGTGCTCGACGCGTGCGGCTTCGCGCTCAGCATCCCGCTGGCGTTCCTGGTCGTGTCATGGACGCCGCTGCTGTGGGTGGCGCTGCTGCCACTTGAAGCGCTGCTGGTGTGGCGGATGCAACCCAGCGGACCCTCGGAGGAGTCGCCGCGGCCAAGTAGCCCACCCTGACGAATAGCCGGGGATCTGCTGCGTCCGGTAGGCGAAGCTGCGCCGCCGGAACCGTGCGACCAATCCCCGAGGCTCGCGTCGCGTCAGGGCATCCCGTGAGCGATCCCTGAGCTGGCGCGGCGTCGGCTCAGCCGATGAGATGCCCGACGAGGTCACCCGTGAGTCGAAGTCCGCTCTGAAACGGCTGCCTGAGGCATCTGCCTCAATATTTGCGAGAGTCGGCCATCTCCAGGATATGTGTCCTCGGTTCGCCGAGTTTGGCTGGAGCCTTCTCGGGTGAGGGCCAGACTTTGGTGCGAAGGGTTTCAAGGAACGCGCCGGCATCCGTAACCGAGTCGAAGTCGATGTCCAGCATCACCGCGCGCTCGTCGTCCACGGGCCGGAAGATCCGGTAACCGCGCGCGCCGGAGCGCTCCCGGCCACCGGCATCTCTCTCGAAAGCATCCCTCCACATGTCGTAGTCGCGGACTTCAAGCTCGACTCTCAGCGTTGCCATGACACATCTCTTTCTTCGACACGCGGCACAGGTATTCATTATCCGTACCAGGTAACCATTACACGGGTAATGTAGCTTGCATGGAACCCGGGGTCAAGAACCGTCGCTACGACTCGCCGCATCGCCGCGCGCAGGCGGAGGCGACCCGTCGGGCGATCCTCGATTCTGCCCAGCGGCTGTTCGAGCGGCAGGGTTATTCCGCCACGTCTGTTCCGGCGATCGCCGAAGAAGCGGGCGTTGCTCTGAAGACGATCTACGTCTACTTCGAAACCAAGGCAACTGTGGTGCACGCGCTGTGGGACGCGCGCCTCGGCGGCGACGAAGCCGGTATTCCCGTCCTCGAGCGAGCATGGTTCCGCGCCCTCGTCGAGGAACCTGTTCCGGAGCGCAAGCTCCGCCTTGTCGCGGCACAGGCACGTCGGGTCAAGTCACGCTCCGGCGCTCTGCTGCAGGTGATCCGCGCCGCGGCATCCGCCGACCCCGACATCGCGTCACTTTGGGCGAGCATCGAGGTGAAACTCCTCGACGTGCAGCGTGCCATCGTCGAGCAACTCAACGCCACCGGATCCCTTGCTGCATCACTCGACGTCGCACGCGCGACCGACATCCTCTGGACCCTGAACCACCCCGACGTGTGGCACCTTCTCGTCTCCGCGCGTGGCTGGACCGGCGAAGAGTACGAGCGCTGGATGGGTGACGTCCTCTGCTCCCAGCTACTCGCCACCCCTGGGGCTGCGGAATGAGACCGACAGCCCGCCTCCCGGAGCCTCGTTCGGAGCCGGATACCGAAAGGAGCCCAGGGCTCTCCGACACGGATCTCTGGGGATCCTTGGCGCGCCGAGCCATCGATTTCGGCCGACGCTCCGAGCCGGTTGCTGCAGACCGTGACAACTGGCAGAGCCAGCTACGCATTGGTGGCTCACCTTTGACCGCCCGTGGCACAGGTGAGCGCCATACGCCGTGCATTCAAAGGCAGAAGGATGCTGCTGCGCCACTTTTCGGGTGACCGAAACCGCCGTGAAATCAGCTCGGGCGCGGTTGATGCCTGCGGCTCAGATCGTCGCGCGCCGGTTCACGACCTGTTCCGCGACATCACGTATCCGCGCTCCGGTGCGGCGGGCGTATGCCCGGAGCAGCGTGAACGCCTCATCGATGGACACATCGCGCTGATATGCCAACGCTCCCTTGGCCTGCTCGATGAGGATCCGACCGGCTAGCGCCCGCTGAAACTGTCCACCGGGCTGCGCGTGCCGCTGCAACACGCGACGCTGCACGATTCCGGTCGTCGCGACCTGAGCGAGGAGTTGAGCCACGGCGGAGTCGGAATCGGTCAGAACGCTCGGGCGATCCAAGAACAAATTCAGCGCGCCCAAGTGCCGCCCACGCAGCGTAATGGGCACAGCGTGGCCTGCCCTGAAGCCGCGCTGCTCGGCGACCTGCACGAACCGCGGCCATCGCCCCCGGACCGCGCTCAGTCTTGGAGTCTCTACCGTCTGCCCGAACCGGTAGCTGTCCATGCAGGGGCCCTGCAGCGTTTCCACCTGCACATCCTCCACATCACTGGTTCGCTCACTGGTGGAGGCGAGCAGGTGCAACACGCCGGCAGAGTCCGCCAGCACGATGCCCGCGTCCACGGCAGCCGTGAACGCCCCGGCGGACTGCACGATCAGGTCCATCGTGTCGATCAGGTCGTATCGGGGCTCAAGCGCCTCCGCCATGTGCCCGAACACGGCAGGCAGATCTGCGGGCACTCCCGGTTCGCTGGTCACAGGTCCGCCTCCCTACCTCGCGGTACTGACCCTGCACAACCCATGATCCTCCCTGAACCCCACCTCGACCAGCACTACCGGCCGCAATTGTTGTGGGTTACTCGTCGCCCGAACGGCTTGGCTCTGGCGGTTCCGGCGTCACCGTGAGCGGTTGGGGCCGGCTCGCTGCCAGGACCAGGTCGTCGACCCACGCGCGGTTGATGTGGGGGTGACGTTTCCCGAAGAAGCGAAATTGCATCGACACCGCAGGGTGGATCCAGAAACTGAGATGCCCGCCCCCGTCCACCGCATCAACGTCGAGCATGAACGGCTCGGACCGTCGGAGTTTGTGCATGATCACAAGGCGCAGGTGAGCCAGGGTGCGGTCGTCGATCTCCACGCTGCCTGTCACGCCGTACAGGAATAGGCCCACGATCAGAGCCTAAACAGCGGAGCGGATTCCTGCACCGGGCGCGACCACCTAGCACGCTGATTCGTGCTTGGCAACCGTCCCGAAGGCCCCGGGGCCAGGCGTAGCGTCACGATCAGATGGACGGGTGCTCATGATTTTCAGCCATTACGTCGTCATCGATGGCGAGAGGTACTTCGTGCCGGGTGAACACGGCATCGACGCTCTGAGGCAAGAGATCCTGGATGCTGTTCAGGCGGGCGGTGCGTACGTGGCATTGGCTCGCGCAGGTGTCGGATACACAGAAGTCCTGGTGACTGCCACCACACCAGTCCGGATTGAGCACATCGCTGCGGAGCCCTCGCCGACGATGGCCACAGGAGAGTACGCGGATGATGTCGACCCCGGGTGGTGGGTGTAGCCGCAGGCCGCTCGCTGTGGAGCAGCGGGTCCGCACTACGCGCGCATCCGCTCGGGCCTGGCCGTTTGCTCAGACGTCGGCGCGCGCAGTTCGGGCTCCGGGACGACCCACAGCCCGGCGTTGCTGGTCGCCGCATCGGCGAGAAGCTGCAACCATGCACCGTTGATGTCATGGCGCGTCGGACGAGAATACGTGAACAGCAGTGGGAGAGCGGAAGTCAGCCACATGACGGTCACGGGACCGCTCGTCCCGTCCCCCGGTTCAAGCCTCAGGGTGAATCGCTCGTCTCGGCGCAGTTTGTTGCAGATGACGATCTGCAGGTGCGCGAGGGTGCGGTCGTCGATCTCGGCGATGTATTGAGCAGCGACGTACTCCAAAGTGCCCATGCGATCTCCCGGTTGAATTCGCGCCATGTGTGTGCGGAGTACCGGGTCCGGGGCAACCTGGTTTGAAGATACCTCCCGATCGCCGATTCACCAACGCTCCGGAGTCATCGACCGCACGAGCAGGCTCTGTGAGGCGTTCAATCACAGAACCCCCCACTCGAGCTGCATCGCTGTGGCCGACCTGCAGTTATCGAGCGATGATTCGAGCCGCCGCGGGCAGGGTGAGGGTGCGTTCGGTGACCTCCTCAGCGACGGCGCTGAGTTTCAGCCCGTTTCTGCGGGCATAGTCCCGGAGGATGACGAAAGCGGTGTTCATGTCGGCACCGGTTTGCGCCGCGATGACGCCTTTGGCTTGCTCGATGAACACTCGGCTGTTCAGTGCCTGCTGCAACTGGTCGGCGAGCATCGCAGAGTCGCGAGAGGCGCGTTCGTGGAGGATGCCGATGGTGGCGACATCCGCCAAGGCTTGGGCGACGGCTGCATCCGATTCGCTGAGCCGCCCTGTGGTCATGCTGAACAGTCCCATCGCGCCGATGGTCTGTCCTCGCAGTCGCATCGGAAACGCGTGCATCGATCGGAAGCCTTGCTCGATGGCCGCGTTCCGGAACGCGGGCCACCGGTCCTCGGCATCGATGTCAGCGATCGTCACGCTCTTACCGGTGGTGAACGATTCAACGCAGGGTCCTTCCCCGGCGTTCAGCTGATTGATCTCGACGAACTCGACCTCCTCATTGGTCGAGGCGATCAGCTGCAGCATCCCAGCCGTGTCCGCGATCAACAACCCTCCCGCATCGGAATCCACCAACACGGTGCACTCACGCACCAGGGTGTCCATCAGGTCGACCACGTCGTAGTCAGCGACCAGCGTGTCGGCGACCTTGACGAAAGCGGCGCTCAGCCGCGCATCCCGCGATTGTTCAGCCATCATCCGTGCCCTCTCCGTCCTGTGAGTTGTTTGCAGGCCTTCCAGAGGCCGGTTCGCTGAAGTCCATCACTCGGGTCACGACGTCGCGCGCCACGTCATCGACGCTGCGGCCGGTGGCGTAGGCGTGGCCGCGGAGCCGGGCGAACGCTTCCGTTGCGGACGTGTCCAGCTGCGCCAGGACCATGCCGGTTGCCTGAAGGACGACCCGACGAGTTCCGGCCACCAACGCCGAGTCGTCTGGTCCGTCACTGTCGGCGTCCGCAGTGGCGAATTGCGCTGCCTGGACGGCGATAGCACTGGCGAGGGTCATCGCCCGCGTCACCTCGCGCTCGGACAACTCGCCCGGGGACAGGCGGTGCAGGTCCACTACCCCCACCGTCACCGCCCCGATGTGCAGCGGAAACGAAAACACCGCCCGTGCCTCGGTCTCCGTCACGGCATGCCCGAACATGGGCCATCCAGCGTGATCGGCCGATCGGACGTCGGGCACCAGAACGGGTTTCCGCGACTTCAGCGCCGACCAGTGGGGCCCTTCCCCGAGGTCGTATTGCAGCTGCTCGAGCTTGGTGGCCACGGCGTCGCTGGAGGACACCGTGGAGTGGTTGCCGGTGATGGTGACCACTGACACCGATGCACCGTCAACCGGCAGATGTGCCAGGAAGCCGGCGTGCAACGCGCCCGAACGCGGAGGACCGGCCGTTTCAGAACCGCTGCCCAGCTTCACCATCGCGCTGACACCCTGTGTCTAGAAGGAGCAGGGCGCGCGCCCCGCCGACGGATCGCGGGGTCCAGGCGTCGCACTTCCAATCTACCGCGACGACCTTCGCAACGCACCTGACAGTCGACCGGATCCGATCAGCTCGCGGCCCCGCGAGGCCGGCGCCGGCCGGGCGAGGAGTCCCAGGATGGGTTAACCTGGTGTCATCGCCCCAGACCTCGGCGCAGAGTCGCGCGCTCGATCGAGGGGTTTGGGATGAAGACCATTCATGTCGCCGGCGGGTCCTTCTTCACGGGCACGGAGATCGCCGATGCGGTGATGACCTACAGTCTTGAACTGGCGCGAGCGGAGCTGCTGGACATCGTCGAGATTCCGTTCATCGGCGCCGACGGAACCACCCAACGGGCCCAGATACGTGTGGGCTGGCGCATCGACACGATCGTGACCTTCACCTACGGAGAAGTGCAGGAACTCATCGACGCCGAGGCGAGCTTCGCACTCATCGACAAGACGGAACTGCTGCACACACGCCGTCTGGATTCAGATCACGACTAGGCCGGGTCCAGTAGGACGAACGGACGCACCCATGAATCTCACCGATCTGCTGGACGCACTCAATGCGGGGAGCACGATCACCGGCGACTCTCCACTGCATCGCGTGATGCACGAGACCAGCCAGGACGCGCTCCGGGTCACCGGGGAACTGAACGGCAGCTACCACTCCCCCGCCCGGGTCCGCGAGCTGGTGGCGGAACTGATCGGCAAACCCGTCGATGAGTCGGTCACCGTCTTCCCCCCGTTCTACGCCGACTTCGGCAAGAACATCGCCCTCGGAAAACGCATCTTCATCAACGCCGGCTGCAAATTCCAGGACCAGGGCGGCGTCTTCATCGGCGACGACTGCCTCATCGGGCACAACACCGTCCTCGCCACCCTGAACCACGACCTCGACCCCGCCAGACGCGCCGACCTCCACCCCGCCCCGATCGTCATCGGCCGCAACGTGTGGATCGGAGCGAACGTCACCGTTCTCCCCGGCGTGATCATCGGCGACAACGCCGTGATCGCCGCGGCATCCGTCGTCACCAAGGACGTCCCCACCGATACCGTCGTCGTCGGCTCCCCCGCTCGCGCGGTCCGAACCGTGACTTCTGCACACGGCCACTAGAGTTTCTGCGAAATTACGATCGGAGCACTCAGCGCCTCGACGGGACGATCGCCAACAACTGCGTTCCCTCCGCCTCGCTGAGGCATCCTCTTTCGGACAGTTCGGGCGAATCCCTTCTGGGCTCTGCACGACAGGGGGTGCGCAGGCGTGCCGCCGGTGAGAAAATTCACGTGCGAGGCAGACCCATCGCATGCGCCGAGGATCTGGCCGAGCCGCTGAAGAAGCGAGACCCACTCGATGGGCGAGCGGGTCGAAAACCAACCTCGAAGTCCGAACGATCGAAGGGACGGACATGCGCAATCGATCCCTGGCAGCAATAGCAGCCCTCGGCGTACTGGTAGGAGCGTTCGCGGTACCGGCCGCGGCGTCCGCTGCCACGCCGGCGAGCCTCACCCCATTCTCCTTCACTCATCTCAGTGGCGAAGACGAAGTCCCCGGCCCCGGTGACCCGGACGGGCGCGGCTTCGCATTCGTCAGATGGAACACGCACGACGGAACCATCTGCTACAACATCTTCGTCGCACGGATCGAGCCGGCAACGGCGGCGCACATCCACGTCGGCGACGAGAACACCGCGGGTCCCGTCGTTCAGGGCCTTGAGGCCCCTACGAACGGATACTCCTCCGGCTGCGTGGACAACGACCAGCTCGCTGCAGCGCTCGATGCTGATCCCGGCAACTACTACGTCAACGTCCACAACGCCGAGTACCCCGGGGGCGCGGTACGCGGACAGCTCGACTGAATCGCCGGCGGGCGAGGATCGCCGGCCGGCGCGGCTTGCGCTCAATGCGTGTGGCGGTGATGGGCGTCGGGGTAGTGCTCGTGTGAGTGAGTGAGGCGCTCGTGTGAGTGCTCGTGCTTGTGGCGCGTGCCGGCTGGGACGCGCTCGGAGTGCTCGTGCTGATGGTGTTCGTCGTGCGTGTGCCAGTGGTCGTGCACGACGGGTTCGTGGGTGTGTTCGTGGCCGTGGTGTTCGGTCAGGTGCAGCCAGACGCCGAGTGCCATGAGGAGACCCGCGATGAGGAGCTGCCAGGTGACGGCCTCGCCGAGCAGGATCGCCAGCAGTGCGCCGAAGAACGGGGCGACGGAGAAGTAGGCGCCGGCGCGGGCCGTTCCGACATGGCGCATTCCGACGATGAAGAGCGCGAGGCTGACGCCGTAGGCGAAGAACCCGACGGCCAGCGCGGCGGCGATGCTGCCCGCGCCCGGCAGGGTGGCCCCGAGCGCGAACGCGAGGGTCAGATTCACGGGTCCGGCGACGAGGCCCTTCACCGCGGCCAGCCAGGTCGCGTCGTTGAGCGCGATCTTGCGCGTGAGGTTGTTGTCCAGGCCCCAGAAGAAGCAGGCACCCAGCACCGCCAGCGCCGGCCACGGGCTGCCCAGTTCCGCGCCGTTCGGGATGCTGAGCAGCACCGCACCGGCGACGATCGCGATCATGCCCAGTGCGATGCGACGGTCCAAGTTCTCCCGGAAGACGAACCAGGCCAGCAGCGCTGTGAAGACGCCTTCCGCGTTCAGCAGAAGGGAGGCCCCGGAGGCGGGCATGTCGGAGAGTCCGAGCATCAGGAGGACGGGCGCGATCATGCCGCCGCTGAGAATGGCCCCGGCGAGCGGCAGATACTCGCCGCGCTTGAGTCGCACGCGCGGTGCGCGGCGGATCAGGCGCAGGATGCCCAACCCGATGCCGGAACCGCAGTAGAGCAAGCCGGCCAACAGCCAGGGGCTCACGTCACCGCCCAGCAGGAGCTTTGCGAGCGGCGTACCCGCCCCGAACAGCAGCGCAGCCAGGAGTGCGGCCTGCACGCCACGGTTAGACAGGGCTTGCCGGACCATGCATCCAGTGTCGCACCGGACCGGCTCGGTCCCGTCGGCATCGACGCACCGCCGAACACAGCGCAGACTGTTGAGACCCGATCTTGCGAACGGCGAAGGAGGAGGACCGATGGCCGACTGGTGGATCGTCGCGCTGGGCGTGCTCGCCGGTTTCGTGCTGCTCTGGTTGGCGTTGGTCGTCATCCTCTGGGTCCAGCAGAGACGAGCCGGGTCAGCGATGGACTGGCGAGCGATTCTGCGGCTCGTTCCGGATGTCATCCGGCTGCTGAGACGGCTGGTCGCGGATCGCACGGTCTCCCGCCCAACCCGGTGGTGGCTGGTGGGGCTGCTCGCGTACCTGCTGCTCCCCATCGATCTCGTGCCTGACTTCATCCCGATCCTCGGCTTTGCCGACGACGCGATCGTCGTCGCGCTCGTGCTTCGAATCGCGATCCGTCACGCCGGTGTCGATGCGATCGAACGTCAATGGCCCGGGACTCCCGAGGGCCTGCAGACCCTCCTCGTCCTCACCGGTCACGCCCCGCCGACGGCGAGCGTCAGCTCTTCCTGAGGTCCTCGGCGAACATCACGAGGATGCCGCTGGGACCGCGCAGATAGGTGAGCTTGTACACGTCCTCGTAAGTCGCCACCCCGCGCAGAGGTCGGCAGCCGTGCTTCGCGGCGATCTCGAG
>NZ_DASUNI010000068.1:0-3024 GCF_036277215.1 Microbacterium sp.
GGCTGCTGTCGCCTTCGCGTATCGGCGGCAACGGCTACCGGTATTACGGCCGCGACGCACTCGTCCGCCTGCAGCGGATCCTGCTGCTGCGCGACCTCGGCCTCGGCCTGATGCAGATCGGCGAGATCCTCGATCGCGAGGACTCGCAAGAAGACGCCCTCACCGGCCACCTCGCGTGGCTGAAGCAGGAGCAGCACCGGCTGGAACGGCAGATCGCGTCCGTTCAGCTCACCATCGATGCACTGAGAGGAGGTGAACGACTCATGGCAGAGGACATGTTCGACGGCTTCGACCACGCGCAGTACAAGGACGAGGTCGAGGAGCGGTGGGGCAAGAAGGCCTACGCCGACAGCGACCGCTGGTGGCGCGGCATGAGCGCCGACGAGAAGTCGGCTTGGAAGCAGCGCGCGGCCGATCTGGGTCGCGACTGGATCGCGGCGGCGGAGAGCGGTGTCGCACCCGACAGCGAGTCGGCCCAGGCGGTCGCAAAGCGGCACGTCGAGTGGCTGACCGGCATCCCGGGCACGCCCGCCGCCGATCCGGGCGGCGACGTCAAGGCGTACGTGCTCGGACTCGGCGAGATGTATGTCTCGGACGAGCGATTCGGCGCGAACTACGCGACGAGCGACGGCGGCACCGCGGGCGCGGAGTTCGTCCGCGACGCCCTGCGCGTCTATGCGGAGGCGAACCTGTAGCGCTCCCGCAGCACCGCGGATGCCGCACCCCGACAGAAGGACGGGATGCGGCATCCGTCGTGCGGGCCGAGATCAGGCTCCGGCGCGGAGTCTCGGCAAGGTGAGGTCGAGTACGCCGTCCCGGGCCGCTTGGACAGCCGCGGCGACCGCGCCCATGGAGACGACGTCTGCGCCGAGCCGAGAGGCGTGGAGCTCGGGCATCGGCAGGTCCAGCTCGTCCGGCAGCGCGCGCCGCGCAGCGTCAAGAACAGGCCCGATCCCATCGGCGACCGCGCCCGAGACGATCACCCGTCGCGGATCGAACAGACTCCCGAAGATCCCGGTGATCACCGCCAGGGTCTCGCCGACCCGCGCGGCCACGCGCAGCGCGTCGGCGTCTCCGGATGCCGCGAGCTCGAGCACATGGCGGCCGTCGAGCTCCTCGGTCCGGAGTCTGGCCAGAGGGTGGTCGGGATCGATCTCGCCCTCCGCGACGGCTTCGCGCGCCCATTGTGCGGCACGGTATCCGAGGCCCCACGCTCCGCCGACACCGGTCACGCGGTCGAATGCGACCATCTCGGCGACACCGCCGTGGGCCCCGCGCAGAATCCGGCCGTCGACGGCTACCCCCGCACCGAGCCGCTCCCCGGCCAGCAGCACGACGAAGTCGTCGAGGCCCACTGCTGCGCCGTCGGCGCGTTCGGCGACCGCCGCCAGGTACGCGTCATTCTCGACCCGGACGAGCGGGATCATGCCGGCGAAGTCTGCGATGAACCCGGGATTCATGCGCCCCCAGAAGTGATCGCGGTGTGGCGGCGAGGCCCCCGCGCCGTCGACCGGCGCCGGCACGCCGATGCACAGCGCGAGCACATCGGCGCGCGTCAGCCCCGCGGCGATGAGGGCGGCATCCAACGCCTTGCCCGCCAGCGCGCGGCGCACCTCGGGTGCGTCGTTCTCGGGATCGAGGTCGAGGCGGTGACGCACGAGCGTCTCGCCGCGCAGATCCGCGACCGTCGCGATCAGGTGGGCACGACCGGCATCGATGCCGACGACCGCGCCGCCGTCGGCGCGCAGCTCGAACCGACGCGCGGGCCTGCCTTTGCGATAGTCGCCGACGGCGCGCGCATTCGGCAGCTCACGCAGCAGTCGGCGCCGGACGAGCTCATCCATGACGTCGATCGTCGTCGAGCGCGTCACCCCGACGCGGGTCATCGCATCGCTGGCCGTGAAGTCGGCGGCATCCCAGGCATAGTCGAGCACCGCCGCGAGATTCGCACGACGGACAAGGTTCAGCGAGCCCCCGGAAAACGTGTCGGACACGGGTATTGACCTTTCGTCCCCTGATGGTCATTATGGTCCCAACACATTGATTCGAGTGATAAATCTAATGTGGGAAACAACATTCCCAGGCCCAAAGACGGGTCGATGGAAGGGGACAGTGACGTGCCTGGTCCACATCGAAGCTTCCGGCGTCGTGCCGCGGCGGTTCTCACGCTGGCCCTCATGGGGTCCACCCTCGGGGCGTGCGCGAGCGGGGGAGGTGCGGAGGAGGTTCACTTCCACCTCAGCAAGCCGGAGGCGATTCCGTACTTCCGCGAACTCGTCGCCGACTACAACGCCTCGCAGGACGACGTCGAGGTCGTACTCGACACTGCTGTCAACCTTCAGGCGGGATTCCTCCGCGGAAACCCGCCCGACCTGGCGCTGCTGAACTACAACATGGAGATGGCGCGCTTCATGGAGCGCGGCGCACTCAGCGACCTGGGCGACATGCCCGAGGCAGACCGCATCCGGCCCGAGGTGCAGGAGCTCGTCGACCAGTACGCCACCTACCCCGGCCGCACGAGCGTCCTGCCGTACTCGGTCATGGCTGCATCCGTCATCTACAACAAGGAGATCTTCGAGGAGAACGACCTCGACGTGCCGACGACCCTCGACGAGCTCGAGGCGGTCTGTCAGACCCTCACGGATGCCGGAGTGACGCCCTTCTATGCGACGTACAAGGACCCGTGGACGGTGGCGCAGGGTTGGTTCGACTACACGGTGGGCGGCATGGTCGACGTCGCCGGGTTCTACGAGCAGATGAAGGAACAGGGCACCGAAGTCGGACCCGATTCCGACGTCTCGTTCGAGAAGACCTTCGCCGAGCCGGTGTCGCTCATGCAGCAGCTCTCGGACACGTGCACCAATCCGGATGCTCCCAGCAAGGCATACGGTGACGGCAATCTCGCGTTCGCCCAGGGTGAGGCCGCGATGTATCTGCAGGGACCGTGGGCCTTCGGCGAGATCGCCAAGACGAACCCCGACCTCGACCTCGGAACCTTCCCGCTGCCGGTCACGAACGACCCGG
>NZ_DASUNI010000069.1:0-4713 GCF_036277215.1 Microbacterium sp.
CCCCGGCGTGCGGCTCGAGGAGGTGCCGACGCCCCTGCAGGCGGCCGGCAAGGACCCCAGCTTCGTCGGTCGCATCCGCGCCGACCAGTCCGCGCCCGAAGGCAGGGGCCTCGTGCTGTTCATCAGCAACGACAATCTGCGCAAGGGCGCCGCGCTGAACGCGGTGCAGATCGCGGAGCTCGTCGCGGCCGGGCTCTCCGCCCACGCCTGACACCGGCATCCGCTCTGGGCGATGACGCCGGTGGCGCGGGCGTCCGGGCTGTGCCCGCCGCGCGCCTAGACTTGTGCGGTGACTGAAACCGTCGATGTCGTGCTCATCGGTGGCGGCATCATGAGCGCCACCCTCGGCACACTCCTGAAAGAGCTGCAGCCCGACTGGAAGATCGTCGTGTTCGAGCGCCTGCACGATGTCGGCCTGGAGAGCTCGAACGCGTGGAACAACGCCGGCACCGGCCACGCCGCCCTGTGCGAGCTCAACTACACGCCTGAAGGGCCCGACGGCACCGTCGATCCGGCCAAGGCCATCGCGATCAACGAACAGTTCCAGCAGAGCCGTCAGTTCTGGTCGACGCTCGTCGAGGAGGGCGCCCTCGACGCTCCGTCGACGTTCATCAACTCGACGCCCCACATGACGTTCGTCCGCGGTGAGAAGGACGTCGCATTCCTCAAGAAGCGCTACGAGGCGCTCAAGGATCAGCCGCTGTTCGCCGGCATCCAGTACAGCGAGGACTCCCGCGTCATCAACCAATGGGCACCGCTGCTGATGCAGAAGCGCCGGGCGGGCGAGCCGTTCGCGGCCACGCGCGTCCCCGCCGGTACCGATGTCGACTTCGGCGCGCTCACCCGTCAGCTGTTCGACAACCTGCGCGAGAACGGTGCCGAGGTCGTCACCAACCGCGAAGTGCGCAAGATCAAGCGGATGAAGGACGGCACCTGGCGTCTGCGCTGGCGCAACTCGATCGGTCGGACGCCGGGCGAGACGAGAGCCCGTTTCGTGTTCGTCGGTGCCGGAGGATGGGCGATCAAGCTGCTGCAGCGGTCCGGCATCCCCGAGATCAAGGGGTACGGCGTCTTCCCGATCGGCGGGCAGTGGCTGAAGACCACCAACCCGGCGCTCGTGGCCAAGCACAAGGCGAAGGTCTATTCGCAGGCCTCGGTCGGCGCACCCCCGATGTCGGTCCCGCACCTCGACACACGCGTCGTCGACGGCGAGACCTCGCTGCTGTTCGGGCCGTTCGCGACGTTCAGCCCGAAGTTCCTCAAGAACGGGTCGATGTTCGATCTCGTGGCGCAGGTGCGGCCGAGCAACCTGTGGCCGATGATGAAGGTCGCGATCGACAACCCGTCGCTGATCACGTATCTCGTCAGCGAGCTTCTGAAGAACCACAGGAAGAAGGTCGACAGCCTCCGTTCGTTCGTGCCCACCGCGAAAGACGAGGACTGGCAGCTGCTGAACGCCGGCCAGCGTGCACAGGTCATGAAGAAGGACCCCAAGAAGGGCGGCGTGCTGCAGTTCGGCACCGAGGTCGTCACGGGGGCGGACGGCACGATCGCCGGACTCCTGGGTGCCTCACCCGGTGCCTCCACCGCCGTCTCGATCATGCTGGGTCTGATCCAGACCTGCTTCCCCGACAAGCTCGGCGAGTGGGAGCCACGCCTGCGCGAGCTCATCCCGAGCTATGGCGCGAAGCTGAACCCGCGTCCCGAGGCCGCTGAGGAAGTCCTCTCCGAGACCGCGGAGTCGCTCGCGCTCACGGCCTAGGTCGGCGCAACCCCTATCGTGGGGGACATGCGGCCAGCCTGGGGACCGCGATCGCGTCGCGCGGTCGCCGTGACGGTGGCGTTCGTGCTGGGTGCGCTGTTCGCGGCGGTTCCGGCGGTCGCGTCGGGCCCGGTGGCAGCGGCAGCGCCGACGAGTGCGGTGGCGGGATCCGTGCACGACTTCACGTACGACTCGTTCGACGCGGACTACTACCTCGTGCGCGGCACAGGGGAGCAGAGCCACCTGTTCACGACCGAGACGATCGTGGCGAGATTCCCGGAGTTCGACCAGAACAGAGGCATCGTCCGCTCGATCCCCAAGGCCGACTCGGGGATCGCCCACCGCACCCGGGTGGTGGGGGTCACAGGCGCGGAAGGCGCGCCGGTCCCCTGGTGGACCGAGGAGGACGAGAACTGGGTCTACGTGCTGACCGGCGACGACTCGTTCGTGCGAGGGGCGCAGACGTACGTCATCTCCTACACGATGAGCGACGTCGTGCTGAGATACGAAGACACGGATGCCGACGAGTTCTACTGGGACACGGTCGGCACCGACCACCTGCAGCCGTTCGGGTCGGTCACCGCTCACGTCCATATCGCGGGGGATGCCGCGGCCGGGGTCCTCGACGATCGTGCGTTCTGCTACTCCGGCCCGGACGGATCGACCGACCCGTGCGAGATCGGTCCCGCGCCTGCGGAGACGTGGCCGGACGAGGTGCAGGTGTGGGCGGCATCCGTGGGTGCACTCGGCGTCTCGGACGGAGCGGTCGCCTTCGAGGCAGGCGATGTGGACCTGGGGCCGGACGAGAACGTCACGGTCGCGATCGGCTTCGCGGAGGGCACCTTCGCGGCGCTCACTCCGCCACCGCCTCCTCCCTACCCCTGGTGGGACTGGATCCTGCCCGTGCTGGCAGTGCTCTCGGGCGTCGGCGGCCTGATCTTCCTGCTGGTGATGCGCGTGGTGCTACGACGGAATCCCGACCGCTCGCCCGTCATCGTGCAGTACACGCCACCGAAGGACGAGTCACTCACCCTCTCGGCGGGGGTGCTCGACGTGCCCGAGCGGGCGATGGCCGCCCACCTCGTCGACCTCGCCGTCCGCGACGCCGTCGAGCTGCGCGCATCGGGGGACCGCAAGGACCCCGACGACTTCGAGGTGGTCCTGCGCAGCAAGGAGGGTCTCGAGCACGACGATCGCCGTGTGCTCGACACGCTCTTCGCAAGGGACGCCAAGCCCGGCGCCGGCGTCGACCTCGGCAGGTTCGCCAAGCGGCCGCCGCCGCGATCTGTCACCTACGTCCGTCGCATCGACGAGCAGACGGTGCAGCGCGGCTACCGGAGCAAGCTTCCGCACTGGATCGGGCTGGTCCGCGCGGTCACGAGCCTCAGCGGCTTCTTCCTGGCGATGGGCCTCCTGTTCTTCGCCGAGACCGCTTTCGACACCCTCAACGGGCTGATGCCGCTCGGCGGCATCGTCTACCTCGCGGGCATCGCAAGCGGGTTCTTCGCCTTTCTCATCCTGCCCTTCGTGACACTCCCCAAGTCGACGCTCACCCTGGCCGGCGGCATCCACAAGACGTACCTCGAGGGGATCCGCGAGTACCTGCGGCTGGCGGAGGAGGATCGCCTGCGCGCCGCCCAGTCGCCGCAGACGGCCGACCTCGTCTCGTCCGGGCGCCGCCCCTACGGCGACACACCCAACGCCCCCGGGAACAGCATCGTCAACGTGTACGAGCGGCTGCTGCCGTACGCGGTGCTGTTCGGGATGGAGCGCGAGTGGGCGCAGGTGATCCGCAGCGCCTCGCCGGCCGCGGAGGCGACGCAGGCCGCCCTGTTCGACGCGGTGTCGTCGCGCTCGCTGTCGGATGCGTCGTCGTCGATCGGCAGGCTCGCCGTGACACCCGTCAGTTCGGGGCGCTCCAGCAGCTCCTCTTCGAGCTCGAGCTGGTCGTCGTCGGGCGGCTCGTCGGGCGGCGGCTCGTCGGGCGGCGGCGGAGGCGGAGGAGGCTTCGGCGGGCGCTGACAGACGCCGCGACGCGACGCGCATTCACCTGGCGGTTACGCTCGGCTGGTGGCCAAACTGTACTTCCGCTACGGGGCGATGAACTCCGGCAAGTCGTCGTCGCTGCTGCAGGCCGCGTACAACTACGAGGAACGCGGCCAGCACGTGCTGCTGGCCAAGCCCGCGATCGACACCAAGGAGTCCGACCGCATCTCCAGCCGGCTCGGCATGTCACGTCCGGTCGACTTCCTCATCCACCCGGATGCCGGACTGCGCGAGCTGTTCGCACAGCACCGCGAACGGGTGCAGCAGTCCGGCGCGGAGGCTCTCTTCGCCGAGCAGACGCCCTCCGGCCGCCCCGTCGACGTGGCCTGCCTCCTCGTGGACGAGGCCCAGTTCCTCACCCCCGCGCAGGTCGACGATCTGCTGCGGATCGTCGTGCTCGACGGCATCCCGGTCCTGGCCTACGGCATACGCACCGACTTCCGCACCGAGGCCTTCCCCGGATCGCGTCGGCTGCTCGAGCTCGCGCACAGTCTCGAGGAGCTCAAGACGATCTGCCGGTGCGGACGCAAGGCCATCTTCAACGCCCGGCTGGTCGGCGGCCGGTTCGTCTTCGACGGCGACCAGGTCGCGATCGACGAGCTGTCGACCGACCGCGTGACCTACGAGTCGATGTGTGCGGAATGCTATCTGCGGGAGTCGGGCGGCCGGCTCGACGGCCGCTGAGCGGCATTCGGGCGTCACGATGCGTCGGTAGGCTCGGATCATGCGAGTACTCCTTGCCGGCGGTGCCGGTTACATCGGCGCGCACACCGCCGTCTCACTACTGGATGCCGGCCACGAGGTGGTGCTGCTCGACGATCTGTCCGGCACCAGCGCGATCGCCGCAGAGCGCGTGGCGGAGATCACCGGCAAGGACGTGCCGCTCGTGGTGGGGGACGCCGCCG
>NZ_DASUNI010000070.1:0-2002 GCF_036277215.1 Microbacterium sp.
GCGGCGAAACGGATGCCGCGCGCGGCGCGTTGGAACGTGCGGAAAGGAGCGTCGGATCGCCGGATGGAACTCTCGATACCGTGGACCGTTGCGAGGCCACTAGCGGACCAGCCGCAGGCCCGCGGGAGTCAGGGGTTGACCGCGGACGATTCGGATCTCGTGGGGCGTGCCCGCGAGGGCGATCAGGTCGCCTTTGCCCGGCTCTTCGAGCACTACCATGCTCCTATCCTCAACTATCTGCATCGCATGGTCGGTGACCGCGCGATGGCGGAAGATCTGACCCAAGACACCTTCATCAAGGCCTACAACGCGCTTCCCTCGACGCGGCCTGACCTCGCTTTCAAGCCGTGGCTCTACCGGATTGCCACCAACACCGCCATCAGTCAGCTGCGCCGCCGCAAGATCGTGCAGTGGATTCCGTTCCTGCCCGGACACGATCATGCCAGTGACCAGTCGATCGAGCGTTCGGTGAGCCGGCGCCAGGATATCGAGCAGACCCTCTCCCGATTGCCACAGCACTACGCTGCGGCGCTGCTGCTGCGCCACTACCAGGGGCTGTCTCTCGCAGAGACCGCCGACGCCCTTGGCATCACTGAGAATGCCGCCAAGCTGAGGCTTTTCCGGGCCCGCAAGGCCTTTGCCCAGATCTACGGATCCACCGAGCTGCTCGGCGCTCCCGGCGAGTGGGAGGCTAAAGGATGATCTCCCACGATCGTGCCCAGGAGCTCATTTCCGCTCGCATGGATGCGCCGCTGACCTCAGCGGAGCACTACGAGCTGCAGCGGCATCTGGCGGTATGTGATTCCTGCCGCGATTTCGTCAGCCTGGCTGACGATCTCGCCCGGGGTTTGCAGGCGTTGCCGCAGCTGGCGCCGAGCCTGGCCGTTTCGCGCGCCGTCATGGCCGCGGTCCGGGCAGACACACCCGCCTGGGGCTGGTTGCGGCGAAGCCTGCAGGCGTTGTCTTCACCCGGTATGACCGTCGCCTCTGGACTGGCGCTTGTGGTGGCGTTGGCCGGCGCCCTCATTATCACGCTGAATGGACCGAGTCGCGGTGATCAAGGGATCGCACCGGAAAGCACGATCGCGGCGGTCGCCGTCGCCCCGTTGCCGACCGAGATCCCGACTACCGAGCCAGAGCCAACCGCGACCCGCGCTCCATTGCGCACCGTCGCACCAGCTCCCGCGAAAGAGGCCCCCAAGCAACCTACCCCACGACCGACGGCAACGCGAGTCGCTATCGTCGCAGCAGTCGAGCCTACGACGGAGGCAATCATCGCGCCTGCGATCATCGACGAGCCGATTATTGAGCCAGTTGCGGAAGACCCGACACTGCCCATGGTGGAAGAGCCCATCGACACTGGTGCCTCCGCCGAGCTCGCTCAGGCCGCCGAACCGGCGCCCAGTGACGAAGGGGTAAGCGAGGCCGATGCGGCGCTTGCAATCGACGACAGCGCCACGACCAATGACGACAGCGGCACGACCAAAGAGGGGCGCCAAGAACGTGCTGAAGAACCTATCGCGGAGCCGGTCGCCACGAGTGCGATTCCCGACGAGGCGATCGCCGCACTGGAGAATGCGGGCGCGACGACTGACATCTATCTACCGCCGGCGCCGCCGCTGCCGATGCCTCCTTCACAGGCTTTCCTGCCGATTACGCCCACGCCCGTCAGCGATGGCACTCCGACTCCCGAACCCGAGACGCAAGCGGATGTGCCACAGCTCGCTGAAGATTGGTCTGACGAACCTAGTCTGACCGCCCTCATCCCAGAATCACCAGAAGTGACCGACGCCGCCATCGTCGACGCTGCCCTCGCCGAGACGGACGAGGATGAGTCAGGGAAGAAGCGCGACCGGTCATCGAAGGACGGGCCGTCTCAAGAGAACCAGCAGTCGGCGTACACCGACGATGCTATGGGCTGGTCGATGGCGCCAGTTGAGCTGGGGCAGTCCGCGGCACTACTCCAGACGACGGATGAGACGACTGGCGCCACGACGGAGTC
>NZ_DASUNI010000071.1:0-31173 GCF_036277215.1 Microbacterium sp.
GAAGCCGATGTCGATCTCCTGTGGGAGTACGACGTGGATACCGTGGCGCTCGAGTGCCCGGGCAACGACGAGGACACCGCTGACAGCCCGTACACGGGCGCGTGGTGCGGCTTCACGGGCGGAGGGAAGACGCACGGCTGCTGCTTTGGCGCGCAGTGCGTCGGGCCCGGCAACTCCAGCGGCACGCGGCCCGGGAGCTGCTGCTACTGCATCCTGCCCAACGGAAACTGTGGAACGCAGCCGGCGTGCGAGACCCAGACGCCGAAGTGGGATTGCGTGCTCGGCTCGCTCGCCGTTCGGCTGAGTCCGTGGTGCAGTCAGTGCGGCGGGGAGTACGGCCACGACGCTGGCCCCGACGAGATCTGCAAGACCGAAGACGACGTGTATTAGGGCCAACGCCCCGAGCGAGCGCCAGGGGCTTTGGCAAGAAGGGCGGGGCCGGTTCAGGGTCCCGCCCTTCGTTTGTCTGCGGACCCATCGGATCTGCGTACTTGACGCTAGGTCAACATTCGTCCGTCAAGACGCTTGACGTACGGTCAAGGTTTCCTGTATCGATGGAGACATGACGCGGGCATCGAAGGCGGACCTGGAACAGGGCAGGCTGAAAATACTCCGCAAGCGGCAGGAAGTCCTCCGCAGCGGGGCGGCCGACGCGCAGGAGCGGGCGAGCCAGATGTGGTCCGCCGCGCTCACCCTCGAGCACGCGATCATGCAGAAGGGGAGATGACGATGATCATGACCAAGGAAGAGATCCATAGCCTCTACGCCCGCTCGATGGCTGGCGGCGACCACCGCACCGCGATGATTTGCTGCCGCGCGCTCGGGGACAGCCTGTCCGACGCCGAGCCCGGCACCGACGGGGCGCTGGTCCGCGAGGAGTTCACCACGCAGGCGGCCGCCGAAGAGGTGGCCCGGATCCTCGCCCGCGAGATCGAGCTGGGGCGGCAGATGGCGGGCAACATCGGCGGGCGCGGCGAACCCATCAAGCCCCCGCCGCGCGCGGCCTGAGACCCTCGCCAGGGGCCGCGCCAGTCGCGACCCCGCACGGGAGCCTCAGGCACCGGACAACCAACCCAGGAGCAGGACATGACGACCATGACGAGCATCATCATCGCGGGGCAGGCGGCCGAGGGAGCGGGGGCGCTCGTGGGATGGCGCGGCCGCGGCGCGCTGTCGCTGGACCAGATCGTGGCCGCCCTCGCGGCGGCCGGATGCCCCGCGGACTGGGCCCCGCGCCCGGAGTCGTGCAAGGCGCATGCGGGCGAAGCCATCCGCGCCCTCAACGGCGAGGGCTACATCGTGCGGTCCGCGGTCCGCAGCGATCAGGACCGCCGCCTGGCGAAGGCCACCGGCCGCACGTGGGATGCGCGCTGGTACGTCGCGCGGTCCGCGGCATCGACCGCCAACGTGGGCGAGTCGGCCGGACAGGTCCTCGTCACCTTCGAGCTCCACGGCGAGGAGCTGGTCGCCCGCGGCGACGCGGTGCTGGCCGCCCGTGTCATCGAGGTCTTTCTCGCGAAGCGAGACACAGAGGCGTTCGAGTCCGGCCGCGTCACCGAGTGGCTGGCCCGCACCCTGCAGAAGCACCTCGGCTGCACGACGCTCGGGCTCGGCTGGTACATCCCGGCCGGCAGTCGGACGCTCGCCAACGCGCTCTGCGTCGCCATGTCCACCAGGTGGGGCCACTCCTGGATCTGCCCGGCGCTCCCGGTCGCAGACAGCGAGGAGCTCCGCATCGGGATCGCGCGCGGTCTGGAGGACGACGTGCGGGCGATTCAGCAGACCCTTGCGAACGAGCGCGCGCAGCGGGACGACAAGCGCGAGATCTCCGAGGCGGTTGCGGCCAGGCTGCTCCGCTCGGTGGGCGAGCTGGCCGAGCGCGTCAGCGCCTACCGCGCCCTCTGCGGCAACGCGGTCGACGCGGCCGTCTCCCTCATCAAGGCGCTCACCGAGGACCTGGCCCGGATCGCCGACGCCACCTCGATCCGCGGCTCGCTCATCGAGCTGGCCGAGCCTCCGGCGCCGCCGCTGCCCCCCGAGGTCTCTCCGGCCGAGCGCGCTGCCGATCAGGCTCTTGCTCGTCGTCAGGAGGGGGCCCGCGAAGCCGGCGCTAGCATCGGCGCTGCCCTGGCCACGCTCACCCTGTCTTCGCATCACCGCGCGGTGGCGCAGCGTGCGGCCGCGCTGGAGGAGAGCCGTCACCGCGATGCGGTCTCGGTCGACCCGAAGGCCGACAACTCCGATCTCGAGCGCGCGTCGCTCCTGGAGTGGGAGTGAGCCATGGTCGTCCTTGTTCGACTGGTCGTCTCCGACCTAGAGCGTCGCGCCATTAGAAGGCGGGCAGGCCAGAGGGGCCTTGCGTCGCGCCGGGAGATTCAGAGCCTGGTGGACATGCTCCTCGAGCATGACGTTGCTGATGCTGTCCACGAACTGCCAACTCGCCGCGACCGGCGGGCGCGGAGGGTTCCATGATCCCGCCGCTCGCCGACCCTCCCCACCGCCGGACCGCGCACGGCGCACCGATGTCTCCGCGCCTGTCCCGCCTTTACACCTGGCTCCAGGCCAACAACGTCGCGCTGACGGATTTCTCCACCGACGAGTGCGTGCAGCGCGAGATGGCGAGACTCAATCGCCTACGGGACGAGCTGGCCGCCGCCCTGTCCAACGCCCAGGAGTACACGCCCTACCTGCACCACCTGGCCACCGACCTGGCCAACCTAATGCGCCGCGTTCCGGCCAACCGGGTGACGCGATGAAACCGACCAAGCGCCAGCTGGAGATCGAGGCGACCCATCTCCGCCAACGCATCATGAAGCTTCACGAGCTGGCGGAGTCGCCCTTGACGTCCGACCCGCTCCTCAACAGGACCGGCATGTACGCCTTCAGGGTAGGTGAACTCCAGGAGGCGATCAGGTTCCTGGTCCTGTTCGCCGGCCTCGACCCGTTGCCGCGCCCGCGCATCCCGGAGGAGCTGTGAAACAGACGGTCCGAGCGAACCCGCCGGTGTGCTGGGTCTGCGACCAGCGACTCTGGCAGCCTTTCTCGTACGTCATGGTCACCGACCCCGACGGCACCACGCACCCGGCGCACGAGAGCTGCGTCAACAGGCCAACTCCCACGGCGCGCCCAACCGCCCCCGACAAGCGTCATCGAGTGTGCGCGACCACAGGCGCGACGCTCCGAACGAGAGGAAGACGATGAGCATCAGCAGGAAGAAGATCACCATGGGCCACGCGATCGACATCGCCCGGCAGATGCACTACGCCGCGTACAACCCCACACCGGACACGGCGCGCCCGTTCAACAAGGTCCTCATCTCCGCCGCGATCGTAGTACAGGCGCCGCACATCCCGGAGTGCTGGGTCGTCCAGATCGAAGCATCGTTCCCGGGCCGACCGATCCAGTACCTGGTCCCGTGGTACGGCGCGTGCGTTTGGGAGCCGGCGCAGATGGTCGAGCGGATCCGGCAGTTCAACGAGAGCGATGGGCGCGGCGGTGACGCGGCGAGTGATTGAGCTGGTCCGCTGCCGAGAGTGCGGATCGATGCCGGGCGATCCTTGCTGGACCCGGCGATCGGCCCGACGCCCTTCCGGCGGCCCGACGCGACCGCATCGAGCCCGGTTCGAGCGCGCGCTCCTGCTCTTGAGCCCGGAGATGTTGCAGGCGCGCGGGCTCCTCGCGGCCGAATGGACAGCTATCGCCGCCTACGTGATGGACGGCGCTCCGTCACCCCTGATCGGGAAGCGCCGGCGGAACTCGGACTGATCCATCTCCGCGGTCGCGCTCGAACCGACTCGCGGGACGTACAGGAAGCGGACCCGGACCGGGGCGTACAGGTCCCAGCTCGGCACCCTGTAGACGGCGGTGACCACCGCTTCTTCGCGGCGATCGACGCTCACCCACTTCTCTCCCGGCGTGACGTGGACGCGGGGCCGGCGCCGCTTCATCCGCGTCGACGCCTCAGGCTGCGCCGGATGCCGTCCAGCTGCAGACCGATCCGGTGCAGCAACTCCGCATCGAACGGGCGCGCCGTCTGGAGCTCCACCTCGGCCTGGTGGAGCAGGTGCACCGCGTCGTCGATCTTCTCGCGCGCCCGCCACGCAGTCTCGTTGTCATCGGCCATGCCTTCCCCAAAGCATGGCAACGATCACAGCGCCGATCACCAGACCAATGATCACGCCGACCAGCACGGCTCGCAGGAGGGCCCGGGTCGTGTCCGTGGCCAGGACCAACCGGTCGCACTCCCGCTGGATGATGATGACCAGCTGCTCCACCGCCCGGTGAAACAGCTCCAGGGTGGCCGGGGCCGGGGTGGTCCGGCCGGCTTCCTCCCCCGCCCTGCGGACCTCCCTGAGGCTGCGGTCGAGCTCCGCCTGGACCTGCGACAGACGGCGGGTCGCGGCCGCCTCGGAGCTCCCAGCCGGCCCCGGCGGCACGCCAGCTCCCTTCCTGGTCATGCGCCGCCAGAGCCCCATGACGCGCTCCGTCACTTCAGGGGCAGACCGGCCGCCAGGAGCTTGCCCAGCCGCTCCATCCGGTCGCCCGACTTGGCCAGCGCCAGCGCGGCCGAGTCCATCACCGTGCGCGCGCGGAGCTCCCACATCTGTTCGAACAGTCGATCGAGGAGGGAAGAAACGCCCGGGGAGAGCTTGACTTTGATGCCGCGCAGTCCGACATCGAGCGCGCGACGATACGCCATGTGCGCCTCGGCCTTGTCGTCGATCCCGACCTTGGCCAACTGCGAGAACACGTGCCGGGCAGCCGTCTCGATGATCTCGCGCGTGGTCTTGTTGCGCCTGAGGATGTAGTCGATCGCGCGCTCGACGAGCATCGCGCCGAGTCCGCTGGCGAGGAGGGTCTCGAGAATCATGGTGCGACTCCTGGTACGGGTTCGGTGGGTGGACCGGCGGTGACGGCGGCCGCCGCGGTGGGTGGAAGGGGCGCGGTCACGACGGCCGGCACCGGCTTCGGCTGGACCTTCCGGGCGCGGCGGCCGGCTCGCGCGGCCCGCTCCTTCTCGAGCTCAGCGCGCAGGCTGTCGACGTCGGCCCGGAGCTCGGCGATCTGCTGGCCGGTCGGGTCGAGCTTCTGCTTGGTGTCCTGGTAGGCCTCCTCGACGACGGCCGCGGCCTGGACCGCCGTGGCCTTCGCCACCTCGGCGCGGCCTTCGACCACCTCGACCTTGTCCTGTACCGCCGACACGTCATCGTCGGTGCGGAAGCTCTTCCAGAATGCGCCGCCTGACAGCGCGGTCAGGATGCTGATCACGAAGAACACCGTGCGCTTTTTGATGTCGATGCGGAAGTGGCCCGCGGTGACCGCGACCAACGTCTCGCCGTCGGTGATGGGCTTGTTGCGCTGCGTGTCGGCCGGACTGTCGTTGGCTACCGGCGTCGGAATGGTGTCGCTCACGGCGTCCTCACCTCCACCACAATCCCAGCCCCGTTGGCGGACGAGAAAGTCGGTGTGCACGCGGTCTGGTTCAGAGCACCCTGGCCTTCGAGGGTGGACGCGCCGGCCGCAACGTTCGCGTCGGAGAACTCGAGCAGGTCAGCGTCGGGGCTGACGGTGCTGGCGATGTCGAGACCGACCCAGCATAGCAGCCGGCTGCCGCTGCTATTCAGCGCGCCGGGCAGCGTGGCGGTAAAGGTGGTCCCAGCTGCGACCGTGGCGCTGGCCGACTGCGGGGTGGCGCCGCTGCCGTTGGTGCCGCTCGTGTCGGCGCCAGCGCACTGCACCACCTGCCAGATGGCGCTCGTCTGGGTCTGCCCGGCAAAGTCGTAGGTGACCGCGCCGGAGCTCGGCGAAGCGCCCAGCGCGCGCAGCACGGTGAGCCGTCGGGTGGAGAACGTCACCGACCGCTCGACGACCCAGGTCAGACCGTTCCCGGTCGCGGTCGGCTGCGAGGGGCCAGCCCCGGTCGCGGTCTCGACGACGGCGTAGAGCGGGCGGTTCCCGACGGGCGAGATGGAAGCCGTGTTGTAGGAGCTGGCGTCCGGCGACGTCTGCGATCCCGCGGTGAGGAGCGAGCACGTGACCTCCGGCGCGGCCGCGGGCGCTACGAAGGTGAGGAGCGGGTTCTCCCACGCGACCAGCCCGAGCCCTGGGTCGGTGCCGTTCGGCATGTGCTGCTCGGTCCAGAAGCAATCCTTGTCCCCGTCCCCGTCGGCATCGAAACAGATCGTGTTGTCGCCCTTGACGTCCGAGTCGGCGTCGAGGTTGCCGCTGATCTCGCCGCGCGCGAAGGTGGGCGAGAGCGCCGTGCCGCCGACCTTGTACCAGACGTACGCCGACAGGTTCTGCGCGTTCGAGAACGAGAAGACGAGATCGGTCGTCGAATCGTTGTCGATGTCGCCGGCCCAGACGTGCTGGCACTGCCCGACCCCGCTCGGCATCGGCACGTTGATCGTCGTCGGGAACGAGTTGAAGTTGCCGCCGTTGAGAAGGATGTAGGCGGTGTTCGTCCCGGTGCCGTTCGACCTGCACCCGACGATGTCCAGGTCGGTGTCTCCGTCGTGATCGTACAGGGTGAACCACTTGTGGTCGCCCTCGCCGCCGAAGTAGCGAACCGGCGCGGCGAAGACTCCCGGCGTGGTCGCCTTCATCACCGTGATGCCCTGGTTGCCGCCGCCCGGTGTGGGGCAGTCGATCGGCTCGCGATCGGTGAACACGCAATCGATGTCGGTGTCGCCGTCGAGGTCCTGGCAGTAGAGCTGCATGACCCAACCGACCGGCGTGATCGGCACGAAAGCCCAGCTCGCGCCCGTCCGCGGGGTCGCGCTCACGTAGTAGCCGAGCGACGCGGCGACGCACGGCCCGCTCGACTCCTTGCCGCCGACCACGATCTCATTCCCGGCGATGCCGTCGATGTTGACGATCGCCGCGCGCATGGACCGGTTCCCGGCCGAGGCGGTCAGGTCCGCCTGCGTCCAGTTCGTGGCCTCGAGCAGCTCGTTCAAGCTGTTCGGCGGAGTCGGCCCGAAGAACGCCGACACGCGCACGGTGCCGGTCTCGCACGCCGCCACGACGTCGAGCTGACCGTCGGCCGGGTTGTCCAGCTCGCCGATGACGACGTCCTCCGCGGAGCAGAGGTTCGCTGCAGCCGGCAGCACGACGCGCGGCCAGTCGCCGGTCCAGACCGTGGTGGGGCCCGGGTTGAACGAGAGGGACAGGCGAAGTCCCTGCTCGTACCCGACGGCGATGTCGGGACCGTTCGCCCCGTCGACGTCGGCCGCGTCCACCCCGTCCGCGCCATCGAGGTTGCCGGTGCCGGACGATCCCGTCGCGATGACGCGCATCGACCACGCCGTGGCCAGGTCGATCCCGCCGCGGCCGAGGATGATGATGGCGGCGATCGTGGACGCGAGCACGGCGGCGCCCCCCACCGCGGTCCGGGTAACGGTCGGTCGGATGCTCATCTCACGCCTCCCACTGGAAGAGGGACCAGGCCATGGTCCGGACCGTGGTCGTTCCGACGGACACGCGGTGCTGCATCCGCCAGGTGGCCGGGGTCCCGGACAGCGTCCCGGTCGTGGTGAACCAGTCCTTCGTGCCGGTGATCGCCGCCGCGCTGATCTGGATCGAGTTGGTGCCGTCGAAGATGCGGAAGTCGGCCGTGCCCGATCCGGCGGTCCTGCGCGCCTTGACCGCCATCTTCACCGGGATCGCGTTCGGCCGCTGCAGGGTGCCACGCATCGTCGTCTCGATCCGCATCGCGGAGCTGTCGGCGATGAGATCGGTGAAGCTTGTGGAGCTCGAGCTCGGGTCGGACGCGGTGTCCTCCTGGTAGTTGCTGCACCACGCGAAGAGCTGCGACGCGTTGTGCCGCCAGAGCTCGCGCGCCGCGGTCGCCAGCTCCTCGATGGCCAGGCGCTTGATCGGCGCACCGCGCCCATACCGGCCCGGGTTGCAGATGACGAGGACCTGGTCGTCGGCCTCGCGCACCGGCGTCTCCACCGCGGTGAGGTACGCCAGCCGGGCGCCGAAGAGGCAGCGCGTCTCGCAGTAGTACTCCGTGTCCTGCGCGAGCCCGGTGATGCGCGTCATGTTGTGGCTGATGACGTCGGCCCCGAGGATGTCGCCGGTGACGGTGCTGTCATAGACCAGCGAGCCCTCGTTCCCGATGTTCATGCGCACGTCGTCGCTCGCGCGGTAGACGTCCACGATGACTTGCGCAGGGATTCCCGGAAAGATCGACTCGGTGGCGGTGAGGCCGACGTACGCATCGATCGAGGTGACGTTCTCCCCGGTTCGGAAGTAGAAGCTCCATACCACCGCCGGGGACGACGGCGGCGAGATCATGTGGCGGAGGTCCTGCGACTTGCAGATGAGGAGCTTCCTCTGCCGCGTGGCCACCGCGTTGTACGCCTCGGCGAAGCGTCGGAACCCGCCCGCCGTGGGGATGCGCCCGTTCCGCGCGGCGATCTCCGGGTGGAAGAGCGAGGGCAGTTGCCGGGAGACGTGGTGCTTGGCCATTAGAGGTTGACCGGTCCAAGGTGGAAGCGCTGCCAGCCGCGCAGCCGCGCCTGCGCCGCGGAGTCCGACGTCATGATCTCGACCGTCACCCACGTCATCCCCGGGATGTCGGCCGGGACGACGTCGAGCTCTTGCGCGGTGACGGCGGTGTCGGTCGTGCTGCCGGTGTGGGTGAACGTCACCTGCTTGTGCGCGCCAGAGAACTTCGGCGGAGCCCCAGAGCTCCCCCGCGGCGGAAACTTGCTGCTCGTCACCCGGAGGGAGCACGTCTCCGCCGCGTTCGCGATCCCAAGGATCGGCGCGATGACGAGTTTGCGGACCGCCGACGAGTGCGGGGTCATCCCGATGAAGTAGGGGTAGACCTGCAGGAGACGGAAGTCCTCCACCGTGTTGGTGTGCCGGTCCATGTAGAGCACCGGCATGTGCGGCGCGGTGATGTACGAGATGAGGACGTTCAGGTTGACGGTGTGATCGAACGCGATCCCGCCGTGCACCGGGCGCCCCTCGTCGTCCGCCTCGTTCGGCGGCAGCCGGTAGGGGAAACTGTTCGGCTGCGTCCGCGTGAAGCCCCAGCTCTGGTCATCGCCGAACTCGTTCGCCTCGATCAGGTTCTCGATGAGCCCGTCCTCGTCGGCGATGTACGCGGCCAGCTCCTGGCTCTCCTGCACGACGGAGAAGAGCTGCGGCACGATCCGGTACTGCAGCGTGGTGCTGTACGCGGGCGAGGCCAGGTCGGCGGTGAAGCGGACGTAGTCATCGGTCGCATCCACCGCGCCGCTCGCCGCCAGCGTCCGATCCCACGCGGTGATCGAGGCGGGGTTGGCCGGATCGATCTCGTAGATGCGGACGAGGTCCCCGTTGGCGAGGAGCGAGACGTCGTGCGGGTCGGTCGACCGCGAGTAAGCATGCGCCTTCACCTTCAGGGCCGGCCCGCCCGCTGCCGTGTTCGCGTAGCCGGACGTGAAGGTGATGCCGTCCACGGTGCCGCTGAAGGCCGTGTCCACCTCGACGGCGGGCGCCATCGGGAAGCACCGATCCTCGTCGGTGAAGAGGAGCTCGACCTCGCCGAACGGATCCTGTCCCTCGTGCCCGAACGTGTGGCTCACCGCGAAGGCGATGCAGCCTCGATTCGTGAGGCCCCGGATCCCGCTCGTCGGATCGCGCACGTCGCTGTCAGACAGCGCGACGGTCGCGCCGGGCGCCATGTGGTAGAGCGTCGGCGCGATCGTTCGGCTGACCATCTTCATCGGCCGGCCGAACGCGGGCAGGACGCGCGCCACCAGCGACGCCGCCAGCGACTCGACGGCGGCTCCGGTCCCGGCTGCGTCGCTGAAACTGTTGACCGCGTCGATCGTGCACGCCTCGGTGGCGCCGTACGTCGCGATCGAGGTCTCGTCGCGCACGACCAGATGATCGCGGAACGAGCCGGTCGGCGACCGGTTGTAGTTGACCTTGATCACGTTGCAGAGGTGCTCTTTCGTCACCTCGGTCGCCGACACCAACATGTCGGTCTGTCCGGCCGGCGCCGCCTTGTTCGAGTCGTCGAGCGTGAAATCCGGTGAAATGGGGCTCGGCGACGGCGGCGAAACGATCTGAAAGAACTCGTCCTTCCAGATGATCCAGCCGAACCGCAGGACCAGCTCCGGGACCAGGATGTCGACCAGCTTCCGCGGCCGATCCAGCACGACCATCATCGACTCGTGCTTGTCGGCTTGGTCGAGCGCGCGCACCGACTCCAGCCACGGCGCGCCGAGCAGGGAGAACGGGATGCCCGGGCACCCCATCCCCTTCGGAAACGAGTCGAAGGTGCCGTGGTTGATCCCGCGCCCGTCGGTACTGACGATGAGCCGGGTGACGATGTCGGTGAACGAGCCGGCGAGCGTGACGACCTGCATGACGTCCATGCGCTCGTCTTCGTCGTCCACGGTCCGGCCGAGGAGGACGTCCGGTCCGTCGCCCTGCGAGTACCCCGCGAAGTTGAGCGAGAAGCCCACGTCGTCGAGCCGGGTGGCCGAGACGCGCCGAGCCAGGAAGAGCGAGTCGCCGATCCGGATCAACGAACGGTCCTCGCCCGGCCCGACCTCCACCTTGAGCGCGGCCGGCAGGAAGTCGCTGTGCGTCACCCACGTCCCATCGCTCGACTCCAGGTCGAGCGTAAGACCTACCTCGCGCGACGTGCGGTGGTCGGTCTGGAACGGCTTGGTCACGTAGGGCGGACCGCTCGACGTGAGGACGATCGTGGTGCCCGCGTCGCTACCCTTCACCACGCGCCATGGCTTCGTCGAGTCGCTGGTCGGAAGGATCGCCCCGTCGCCGCCCGTCGCGCCGGAGCGGCCGCCGAAGCCGAGGAACTGGAGCGCGTGGCGACTGTTGCTGTAGAGAATGATCGTTCGATCGCCATCGGTCCCGAACACCGCGCGGATGACGGTGCGCCGCCCGCCGTTCCCAGCTTCGATCCCGAAGTGCCATTGCGCGTCCAACGCCTCCGAGGACACCCAGCGGTTCAGGATGGCGAGGAACTCGTCCAGCTCGTAGTAGCCTTCATCCACCTCGTCGTTCCCGCTCGCGCCGGACGCTACCACCGTGAGCGGGTTGGACTCGGTGTACGTGCTCGGGTAGTCGCTCTCCGCCGCGATGAAGGTGTCACCGGCCTGGAGGCGGATGCCGCTCGGGACGCGGCCCACCCACTGCGCCTTGAGGAGGACGGCATCACGGATGGCGCCGCGGAGGTCCTCGCAGCCGATGATCGTGGTACCGGTCCGCGGGTCCTCGCGCAGCGACACGATCCGGCCGGCGAACTCGAGTTGCGCCTGCGTGTACGTGTTCCACACCTCGCCGTTGATGAGATGGATGCGGAGCGCGACTTTCTTTCCGATCCAGGTCGGCGTGGAGCGGATGACCGGCGCCGGACCCGCATCCCAGTTCTGGTCCGCCGGAGTCTGCACCGCATCCGAGTAGTGGTCCGCCTCCGCGCCGAACGGCTGATGCTTTCCGAAGCCGGCCGCGGCGACGGTGAACGACGTCGCGCTCGCCACCGTCACCTCGACTTCGCGGCCGCCGATGAAGAGCTGATTCTCCGGCGGCGAACCGGGCACGCCGTTCGTGTCCTCCACCTCGATCGTCCCCGAGCCATCCGCGGCCGCCTCAAAGGGCGCGGTGAGGCGCGTGCTGAATCGCGGCCTCGACTTCCAGACGTCGATCCCAAACTGGTCGGTCGGGTCGGGCAGGATCTCGAAGGTGAGCGTGGGGACGTCGATCGTCTGCGCCCACGGCGTGAGGCTCTGTCGGATCGTGCCCTTCACCTTCAGGCCGGGCAGCGCCTGCGTCCAGCCGCTCCCCACCCACGCGGTCAGGACCGGCGTGACGTTCTTGGCGTCGGTGAGGAGGTACTTGTATCCCTCGATCGCCAGGACGAACCCGATGCGGGCACTGCCAACATCGCGCAGGACTGTGGACGTCAGCGCCATATCAGAGCGGCCCCGATCGGATCTCGATAGCGATGCCGCCGAGCGGCGTCGGCGACGCCTGCGAGACGTCGCACGCGGTCAGCGTGAGCGCGCTCTGCGTCTGCGCCCGGGCGCCCGGCGAACCGATCGCCCCCTCGCCGTGCTCCGTGAACCCCGCCTGCGGATCCATCGTCACCGTGTTCGAGTCATTGAAGTACGCGGCAAAGGCCCGGTTCGTCACGTGCTCCAGCGCCGACAGGTTGAGCGGAAGCGCCGTGCCGCTCGACGTCGATCCGGTCTGCGCCGCCTGATTCCCGACCGCGGTGGCCCCGTTGCTGCCGCCCGTGTCGACGCCCGCGAACTTCACGATCGACCACGCACACGCCGTCACCGTGGCCGGGAACGTGAAGGTCACCGTGCCGGTGAATGGAGCGGCCGGCATCGCTCGCCACAGCGAGCAGTTATGCGCTGGGTTCGTCGTGTCGAAGTCCACCTGCGCGATCTGGGTCGCCACCAGCGTCGTGCCCGCGCCGGTCTCGGAGACATCGCTCGGCGGTGGCGCATCGGTGCTGGTCTGCGAGCAGCACACCGCCAGGAGCACCAGCTCGCCGGCCGCCACCGTGATCGACGCGGAGTCGAAGGTCGTCCCGTCCACGCTGCTACCCGCGCTGGTGAGGTGCGTCGCGACGATCGTGTCGCGGCCCTGCTCACCGGTCTCGATGAGCACGAGCCGGGGCAGCTCCACCTTCCACGGTCCGGCCGCCCATCCGTCGGAGAACTGCTCCGGTCGGAACTGCTTGAGGTCGGTCACGGAGTACTTCGCGAACGCCGAGGCGCTCGCGTCGGGAAAGAACCGCACGGGACCGGTCGGTGTGCCCCACGCGGCCGTGCCCCACACGCCTTCCTCCACGAAGCGCTGGAACGATTCGCCGGTCGTCGCCTCGTTCGCCTTCGACGCGCGCGATCGCTTGACCGTTTCCCAGCGCAGGAAGCTCGTCTCCTTGAGCTGTCCCATGAACCCCCACACGACACCGGCCGCGTTCTCGACGGTGCGAAAGTCCGCCTCCGGCCAGCCTCCCCACGGCGAGACCTCGTTCGGCGCGAGGTAGGGACAGTCCGCGATCCAGAGCGAACGGGCGTGGTTCGTCGCCAGGTAGGTCGACGCGCCCGACAGGTTGCCGGTGTAGCCGAGCAGGTCGCGGAGGTCGAGATCGATCCAGGTGATCGCGAAGGTCCCGCCCCCCGATGCGATCGTCACCTTGCCGGTGCCGAGTTCGCCGTTCCCGACGCTCACCGTGAGCGTGTCGGTCGGCGCGGCCGCGTTCAGCTGGGTCTGCAGCTCCGAGAGGAGCTCGGGGAGGAAGTAGGTCCCGGCCGGCACGCTCCACGCGACGTCGCCGCCCGCGCCGGAGTCGTTGATGGTCCCATCCCAACCGGCCACAGGCACGGTGATCTGCGCTTCGAGCCGGCCGAACGGCATCAGCCCCTCCTCACGTTGGAGGTGCGGACCTGGCCGTTGCCCTGGCGGACCGCTCGATAGACAAGGTCACGCTGCTCCAGGTCGGTGAGGCCAAGGAAGTCCCGGCCGAGGAGGATCACGGTCTGCCGCTCCGCGGGCGCCGCTGCCGCCGACTCGCGTCCGACTCTGCCGCCGAGCGCCGACCCAGTCCCTCCGCCCGCGCTCGGCGCGCGCCACTGCCCGGTCGCCGACCCCATCCCGCGCGCTGCCGAGCCCGCGGCGATCGCCAGCCCGCCGAACATGGCCGCGGCGGCGAAGTGCTGCCCGGCGCTCTGTCCCATGATCGGCCCGAACGCCAGCGCACCGACGCCGTATGCAGTGTGCTTGATCGCCTCGATCCCGGCCTGGACCGCGGTGTGCCGGAGGACCTCTCCGATCCCCTCGGCGAACGCCCGGCCGATGCTCTTCTGGCCGGTGATCCACGCGTCGAACGCCGCGCCGGCCGCCTGCGCCACGCCGGTGAAGACCTGGCCGAGCGTCTGCAGCGCCACCGTGGTGAGCTCGATGTCGCCCGGCGTTCCGAAGACCGTTTCCAGGATCGTCTTCCCGCGCGCCTGCTCCGCCATCTCGACGTTCGCGCGCGCGATCGCGGCGGCCGCCTCGGCCCCCCGGCTGATGCCCTCGATGCCGGTCTCTCGCTGATCGGCCGCCTCGCTGATCGGTCGCCACCCCCGAGAGCGCGGATCCTTGATCGCGTCCACGAGGTTCAGCACCGTCGACTTGGCGGCGTCGTAGACGGTGCGCATCTCCTCTGCGACGGCGCGCGCGTCCACTTCGATCTCTTCGACCTTCAGCTTGGCCGGGACGCTGATGTCTGGCGTCTTCAGCGCGCCGAGCTTCACCCACGAGGGGAGTTGCTGGTCCGAGATCGTGGCCCGCGATCGGATCTGCGCGAGGATCTCCTCGACGGTCGGCGTGCGACGCCCGGGCCCCGTGGCGATCGCCTGCTCGAGCGTTTCGCCGAGTCGGGTCTGCTGATCGATCCGGTACGGCGCGCGGCGCTGGCGCCGACGCTCCGTGTCCCAGTCGAACGTCTCATCCATCCAGGCGAAGAAGTCCTCCCGGACGTCGCGGAGCTTTTCGTCCCAGTCGGCCACCTTGGTGATCGCGTCGGCCATCCCTGCGGTGAAGTCGGCCAGCGCCGAGATCGCGGGCGCGAGCTGGATCGCCAGCCGGCCGAGCGCGCCCTTGAGATCGTCCACCGCGTCTGACCACTGCACGCCTGCGCGTTCGAAGTCGTCGCCCACGAGCGTGGTCTTCCCGCCGAGCGACTGGACACGGGCCTCCATCACCTCGAGCAGCTCGGTCTTCGACTTCACCTCGATGCCGAACTCCTTCAGCGCGCGGCTGGATCCCTTCGTGATCGACTCGGCCAGCGCGTCGACCGTGGGCTTGAGCTCCTTGCCCATGGACACGCGGAGCGCGTTGGCGCCACGCAGGACCAGCTCCATCTCCTGCTGATTCAGCCTCCAGATCGCGTTCTGCGTCCGGCCGGCGAACGCCAGGAGATCGTCCGTCTCGACGAGTCCCTGCACCGACGCGCGAAGCCGGTCGACGTTGATCCCGGCGGCCGCGCTTTCCAGGCGCAGGTCTTCCAGGTACGCCCGCGCCGAGACCTGGAGCCCCTTGAAGATCGCGATCCCGGCGCCGACCGCGGCGCCGATCTTCGTCCACGTCGCGATCTGCGCGTGGAGCCGGGCGTTCCCTTCGTTCAGGTCGTTGAGGAGCGCCTTCGCGCGGTCACGCTCGACACCCTTCAGGCGCTTGACCGCCGCCTCCGCCTGGGAGGTGTCGTTCGTGTAGATCGTCTTGACGCGGTTGACGATGTCCATCAGCGTGGCTCACGGGTCTTTCGCTCGCGCTCTAGCTCGGCCTGCCGTTCGATCTCGACGTCGGCGACTGCGCTGGCCGCGACCTCGACGTAGTAGTTGAGCGCGGGCGACTTCGATCGCCCATCGATCCAGACTGGGAGCTGGCCTTTCTCCCACCAGAGATGCGCGCTCCACGCTTCCATGACGAGCGGGAGGGCGATGAGGTAGCCAGGACAGGTGTCGCACGCCGGGACAGACGCCGATCCAGGTCGCGGATAGTTGCCACGGTGATTGGGTAGCCGAGGAAGGTGCCCACAGTTCCAGTCCTGCCGCTGGATCTCGGTCTGGTTTCGCTGGCACTCGCCGCAGTCGAGATAGCCGGTCTGGTTGCCCCCGTTGATCCGGCTGCGCCGGCGGTGCGACCAGACGTGCGGCGCGATCCGGATCCCATCGACTACCCTTGCGGAGGGATGATGTCCGACCACACGCGGTTGGACAGGCGGATCAGGCGACCAGTATCAAGGAACCCCTTCTCGTCTCGGAGCAACATGTCGAGCTGCTCGCTCTTGACCGCCTCGAACCCGCCGCGCCGTGGATCGCGCGCGCGCTTGAGCTCCAGCGGCTGACCGTCCTCCGTCTTCACGCCGCGCACAGCGACGAGCGCCAGCGCGAGGAGATCCAGGTTGCTGGCCAGGTTGTTCTTGCCCGGCTGCACCCGATCGACGGCCCACGTGATCTCGTCGGCGGACAGGTGGCGGAAGCGCCACACGACCGGGGGCTCGGCCCCGGTGCGGAGCGGCAGGCTGCCCAGCTCGCCGAGCTCCATGGCACGAACGTAGAACGAGCGCCAGTCGGCGCCCGATTGATCGATGGCCGGGTCCTCCTCGTCCACGTGGACGTACTCCCCGGCCAGACTGGTGGTGCGAACGATCAAACGATCCTCCTCTCAGGCAAAGCCCATGCGCCACGCGGAGCGGGTGAGCTCGCTGGTGTCGGTCGCCCCCTTGAGCGCCTCGAGCGTCACGCGCGTCCGGTTGTATCCCCCATCGTTGATCTGGATCGGCTCGTTGACGAGCTTCATGCGCGGGAAGTAGATGCCCCACGCGCGCCCGTCCGCGGTGCTCGCGGAGTACATGACGTGATAGAAAGGGCGCGTGTTCGGATCCACGTTGGCGCGCGCCCGCCAGGTGTACGTGCCGGTGGCTTCGGCGTCGACCACAAACTCCAGCGTGGTCTTGCCGGTGCGGCGCCGGTAGCTCTGGTAGACCTGCCCCTCGAAGTTGCCGCCGGTGCCCTTGATGCCCTCGCCGGTGTCGCCGAAGTTGATGACGACCGAGCGCGCAACCTCGGTCAGGCGCGTCGTCGTGCCGACCTCGTTGTACGCCAGCGATCCGTTCGCGCACGGGCTGGCCGAGTGCTTCTGTGCCACGGTGGCCGACGGGAAGGTGCCGCTCGACGTCGTGGCGTGCGACACGCCGATCGTCGCCTCCCACTGCGGGATCTCGCCCGGGCTGGTCTGCGTCACCTTGAAGTCCACCATGTAGCAGCCGCGCAGGATGAAGTGGCCGTTGCTCGTGAGCACGTGCATGCGGAACGAGGTGCCCACCTCGAACACGCCGCCGCTCTCGTTCGGATGGATCATCCGGCTGGCGAAGAGCACGTCGGTGGCGTTCGGGGCGGCCGGCGCGCCGAGGAGCAGGGTCAGGCTGTTCGCCGCGTGCGTAGCGACCGGTAGCCACTGACCGCCGACGCGGGTGTCGGCGATCTGTCCGCCGTGGACGAGCCCGCCCGCCGCCACCCCGCTGGCCGCGGTCGTGGTGGGGACGAGCGCGGTCCCGCCGGTGAAGGTGGTCCCGGTCGCCAGGCCGGTCACCGACGCGCCGACGAGCAGTCCGAGGAAGGTGACCATCTCGGACGATGGCACGGCGCCAACCGCGGTCGCGCCGAGCCCGGTGAGCCGGCCGGTGAGCTTGACGGTCTTGCCCTCGAACGGCATGAGCACGTCCTGGTAGCCCTCGTGCGCGTACTGCTTGGTGAAGTCCGAAGGCTCCATCGTGCGCGCGAGGCCGGTCAGGTCGACCATGTCAATCAGCGGCAGCGCGGCGCTGAACGTGGAGGCAGTCTCACAGAAAGCCGCCTCCGTGTTGTAGAGGACGTTCGTCAGCTCGGCGAGGTTCGACATGGGTCATACGCTCCGGTCGTATTCGATCTGGTAGATGAGCCGAATGATCCACGCACTCGGCAGGCGGACGGGGGTCATGGACAGGTACAGGCCGAGGTTCATCCCGGCCGGGTAGTTGACCGCAGCGCGCCGGCCGATCGCGCCGTCGATCCGGCTGAAGTCCACGTCAATCACGCCGTCGAGCGAACGGTGGTTGGCCACGCCGTAGCGCGCGAGCTCCAGCGGGTACGCGACGGACACGGTCACGGTGTGGTTGTAGCGATCGGTCGCACCGTCGGTCGTGCCCTCGATCTGATAGTCGAAGTTGTTCGCGATGTCGAAGCGGCGAAAGCAGGCGTCCGGATGCTCCTCGGTCCACGCGTCGAACTCCTGATCGAGCGGGTGCACCTTGAACCGCATCGCGACATGGGAGCTCGGGATCGCCGCCTCGATGGCGACGATCTGCGCGTCCCGGATCGCTTCGTAGGTCGTGGTCGGCACGGGCGATCAGAAGCCCTGTCGCGCGATGTTGAGCCGACCGTCGGCCGCGAATCGGATCGCCGAGACGGACTGCATGGACGAATCGCGGACCGTGAACTCGTACGGGATGAATGCCGGGAGCAGCACCCCCGTGTTGGCAGTGACGGCCACCTGCCCGGTCGGCCCGTGCTTGTAGTACACGTGCTGCGTGGCCACCATGATGTACGTCTGCCCGATCGCCAGCGCGACCGAGTTTGGCGCCGCCGTGCCAGTGAAGTCGACATTCTCGTGTAGCGTGAGAGCTGCACCCATGGGTCACCTCATGATGATCGGCAGGAGCGGTTGCGCGGCGGCGCCGCCACCCTCGTCCTGCGAGACGGGGAGCTTGCCGGACCGGATGAGCATCTCGTAGCGCCGATCGTATTCGCGCTGGTTGTCCTCCGTCGGGAAGACCAGCCACCCAGCCTTCGCGATGACGAGCGCATCGAGGAGCTCGCGGTTGCGGATGCTCTGATCGGGGAGCAGGTCCCCGTACAGGTCGAACTTGACCCGCCGATACGCTTCATCGATCTTCGCGCGGCCCTGGTCCTCGCGGTAGTCCGTCGGCAGCGAGAGGATCCAGCCGCTGTAGGCGTGGTCGACGTCCTTCGGCGTGACAGTGTGGCGACCGGCGTAGCGGAGCAGGTCCATGTACGTGTCATGGACGCAGACGACGCCACCGACGGTGTAGACCCAGCGGACCCGGTAGCGCGCGTGCGGGAGGACTTCCCACGAGATGTTTTGGTCGTCGGCCACCCACGCGGCGTCGAGCGCGATCGAGATGCGCGTGCTCTGGAAGGTCGCGCCGATCGGGTAGTCGTTCAGCAGCGGATGGCGCGCGAGCACGCTGTCCGCCACCGCGATCGAGACGACCTCCACCCATTCGCGCTCCAGGATGTCGTTCGTCGCCAGGTAGGAGCGGCCGGGCGTGATGCCGGTCGTCGCCGCCAAGCTGCACTTCCGGGGCTCGGCCTGACTGATGCCCGACGCCGCGTCGAACGTCGTGTTCGGGTTCGTCTCGATCGCCGCGGCGCCGCTCGTCGCGAGCTCCGCGGTGTCATCGTCGCCCTCCTCGCTCTCGAACACGGTCACCGACGTGACCGCGCTCGGCCGGCCCTCCGGGGCGTCGAACACGAGAGACTGCCCGGCCACGCCGTAGATGACGTCTTGGGTCGGGGCGCTCACTTCGTCCACCAGTGACCGAGCACGCCGGTCGAGCGATCGCAGATCCGATAGACCTCGGCCTCGAACCGCTTGGCCGCGTCGTGCTCGCTCATCCCGGCGAAGGGGTTGTGCCGCGAGAGCCGGCCGCGCATCTCGTAGTTCGCGAAGAGCCGCAGGTACTCGAGGGCGCGGATCGGATCCTGCGCGGTGGCCGCGGTCGCCGGCAGACCCTTTGCCGGTGTGGCCCCCTGCAGGATCCGACCGATCCGCGCGACCGCGTGCGCCCACTTCGCCGAGCGGCGGTGCGCGCGCTTGTAGAGCACGCCCGGCCGGTCGCGGTGCTTCGACGGCGCCTTGAAGTTGATCCCGTGGTCCGGCACAACCTGGATGAGCTGGTCGACCGGCTTGGGATCGCGCTTCTTCTGTGGGAGCTTCGGCGACAGATCGACGCCGCGCTTGTAGGCATCAACCATGTTGAGGTCGGCGATCGCCAGGTTCTCGATCGCCGACATGTTCGGCTCGAGCCCCAGGCGCCGCGCGTTCGCGGCGTAGTCCCGCATGGTCGCCTCTTTCAGCTCGAGTGGCGACTTCAGCGGGACGAGCGCCTTTGGCCGGTAGTCGGTCACCGCTCGCCCTTCGGCTCCTTGGCCTTGGCCTCGGCCTTGCCGAGCGGTTCCGGCTTCGGAGCGAGCGCCTTGACGACCTCGGTCAGCGCGCTGACGATCTCGTTGGTTTGCTGCTGCTGGCCGCGCAGGAGCTTCTCGGCTTCGGGCTGGAAGGTGAGGTCGCGGGCGGCCTGGATCTTCTTCCGCGCGGCTTGGCGCACCGCGCGCTCGGCGATGAGGTGCGGACAGGGCCGCGTCTCGCTGTGCGACCCCGGCGGGCACGGATCGCCGTGCTTCGCGTCGTCCGATCGGAGCTGCGCCTGACTGATCTGCCCGCCGACGCGCAGCGCGCACGGGCAGGCGGACAGCGGGATCCAGCCGAACCACCGCGCCTTCGCCTGGTGGTACTTCGCGATCTTCTGGTCGACGTCCAGGTCGGCGGCCGCGTTCGTCAGCTTCACCCGGACGCAGTGTCCGTCGTGGCGCAGGTAGTGGATCCACGTCGCGTGGACGAGCGTGAGGCTCTTCGGCTTGAACGGATCGCCGTCGCCATCGTGCGCGCGCTGCGGGATCTTCTCCAGCCGCGGCTCGCCGGTGTCGGGATCGATCACCGGTTCGAAGGCTCGCAGGTCAGGGTTCCACTGCATCGCGGGCTGGGTCCGCTTCGCGTGATTCGCCCACAGGATCGGTTCGGCCATGTCATCACCTCACGCGCCCGGCTTCGCCCCCGGGCTGGGCGGTGGCTCTACTTGGTGTCGGTCTTCGACTCGGCGGCGCGCGTCGAGCGGCGGACCGGTTCGGCCGCCTTCGTCTGTTCGCCGGCCGCGCGCGCGCGGAGAACCTGCTCCTTCGCCCGCTCCGTCTCGGCGTGCCCGACGTACTCACGCGCGATCCGCTCGCGCTCCGAGTCCGCCGCGCGCTCCTCGTCCTGCTTGCGCTTGACGTCCGCCTCGGTCCCGAGTCGCCAGCCCTCCTTGAGGCCGGTGATGAAGACGCCCCGCTCGACGGTAGCGTCCAGCCCGATCGTGCCCGGCGGCAGGATGACGAGCTGATCAGACGGCCCGATCGCGAGGTGGCCGCGAACGCGGTCCTTGTCGTCGCGAACCGCGGCCGCGTCGATCTGCTTCTGGAGGTCGCTCTTGGGTTCCATGGATCGCTCCTTTCACGCGTCGGTGATGATAGCGGTCCCGGACCCGTCGAGGAGCTCCACGCCCCCGGCGCGCGCCGTCATGACTAGGTCGGTGGTGCGCTTCTTCGCGTGCCGCTCGGTTTCGAACCGGGGCATCCGCTTCCATGCCCAGCCGAAGGTGACGTGACCGGCGGTGTCGTTGAACGCGCTCGACGGCGTCAGGCAGGCGCCGACGACATCGGCGGCCGCGTTGGCGGTGTCGGTGAGGCCCGTCGTCCAGACCGGGTAGCCGCGGAACGACGAGATCATCCGCGTCGTCATGCCGTTGTTGGGCTGCGGGTTGTACGCGAGGATCCGGTCGGCCGCCATCGCGTACACCGCCTGCGCGGCGTTCGTCGCAATGAAGGCCGCCTCGACGTCGTTGGCCTGCTGGTTGTCGAGGATGTACATGACACCCTCGGCGATCACGCCGCGCGTACGCAGATCCGACTGCGCCTGGAGGAGCTGCGCGATCGACAGGTCAACCGTGGTGGTCCCGACGACGTTGGACAGACTGGCGAGGAGGGCGAGGAAGTCGTCCTCCATCGCCAGCGAGAGGACGTGGAGCATCCGGCTTTCGAAGCGGCCGAGCAGATCGAGGCCGTCGATCGAGTCCTCCTCGACCTTGTCCTCCAGCTCGATCGCCACGCCGTACTCCGCCGGGGTGACGGTGACGCCGCCGGTGGAGACGGCGGTGTTGCTGATGTCGGTGACCGCGGTGGCGTTGAACTCGAGGTCCACGCCCGCGCCGTCGTCGTTCGGCGAACCCCACCACGACGTCTCGCTCGGGATCTTGAGCGTCGCGGTGGACATGCCGCGCATGTCGAACTCCTTGCAGGCGATGGTCATGAGACCAGGCTGCTCGGTGAGCGCGGCGATGAGGTACGGCTCGATCAGGTTCGTGTGAGTGAGATCGTCGAGGGTGGTCGTGGTGGTTTCGTTGGCCATGTCGCTCTCCGTCAGCGCTGGCGGAGTTGCACCCGGGTGCCCTTGGCCTGCTCCTTCAGCTTCGCGCGGAACCAGGTAAGCCCCTTCTCTTTGATCAGCCGATCGCGGCTGATCTGGTCCATCTTCCAGAGCGGGGTGTCCTCGGTGACCGGCGGCGCCGAAGCGGGCGCTCCTCCGTCGCTGACTGGTCGCCCGCCCGCTGGCGGTGCGCCCGGATTCGGGGTGGTCGGTGGTGGACCCGCCGCCGGGAAGACCTTCGCCTTGGCCGCGATGAACGCCTGCACGTCGCTCGGGTTCTCCGCGTCGATGAGACTTCGGATCATCGCGCGCTGTTCCCTCCCGAGGTGCGGGTGGTCTCCCATCGCTTCGCTGATCTCGCGCTCGCGCCGGATCGCCGCGCTGACGTCGACTGGCGCGGCCGGTGCCGCACCCGCCTCCGTCGGAGCGGGCGTGCCCGGCGCGGCCGGGGTCTTCGGTGGCTTGCTGACGATCCCTTCGACCATCCGCCGCATGTTGGCGAACATGCTGTCCTGCGCTGCAGCGAACTCGGCGCGCGTCATTGGACGATCGGCCTCGCTCGGCGCGGGTGCCCCTTGCGCCGGGGCTGGCGGTGTGGTCGGTGGCTGTCCCGTAGGGTTGTTCGGGTCCGGGTTCATTCCTCTCTCCTTCGACCGTCAGGGCCGTCGTCACCCGTGCAGCGACCGTCGGAGCCGTCGGCGCTCTGGACGCTCGGCCGTGCGCGTCCGTCGAACGAGGGCCATCATGCGGCCTTGCCCTCGGAGATCGACACTGGTTTCTGCGGCGGTGCTTGCTCCTGCGGCGTAGCGCCGTCCTGGCCAGGCTCCGCCGTCACCCCCTGCGCCATCCCGCCCGCGAGCGCCTGGAACTCGCGGAGGAGACCCAGGTGCCAGGTGCTGGTCGCGACGTTGGCTTCGACCTGCGCGCGCGCCATGTCCTCGGTCAGGTCCGGATCCTTCCGGCGCAGGTAGTCGATGACGTTGTCGATGCCGAGCTGGCGCATCTTCTCAAAGACGGTCAGCTCCTCTTCCGGCATCATCGGCTGCTGCATCTCGCCGAAGTCGACGCCGAACTCTTCGACGATGAACGCCTCGCGCGGCAGGTCCACCTTCATCACCGCGGCCATGAGGAGCGCGAACCGACGCTCGAACCGGCGGAACATGGGGAGCTGCTCCTTGCGGAGCTCGCGCAGCGGGACCCGCATCAGCTCGCGCGCGTCGGCGGACTGCACGCCTTGGTGCTTCCTCATCGACTGATTGATCCCGTAGTCGTTCGCCGCGCTGTCCTGGATGTGCTCCGACGTGCCCTTGAACAGCGTGAGGTCCATCGACAGATCGACGGTGACCATGGACGCCCCCTCGGGGAGCTCCGACGGCACCTCGATGTCGGCTGCCTGACCGCGCAGCGCTTCGCTGCCGCCGGTCGTGATCGCTTGCTTGTTGGCGCTCTTGGTCTCCTTGAGCAAGAGCAGGTTGGTGAACCAGTTGGCGATCTCCGCCGCCGCGAGATCTTCGCCCTCCTCGCCCGGCCAGAAGTCTGGGAGGCCCGACGAGCGGCGGATAACGATGTACGGACACAGTCCGACGCCGTGGACCAAGTACGAGCCCGGGATCGGCATGAAGTCCTTGGTCAGCTGGACGCGCTCGTGATCGGTCCAGAGCACCCACGCGGGGAGAGGCGCCGACAAGCCGCGCATCGATCGCGACGCGGTGCGGATGAGGTAGCCAACGGGGAGCGTCGTGTCGTTCGGGTGAAACACCACCCGGAAGTCGGTCGGCGTCACCACCGACACCAGCGGCTCCCGCGATCCGTCGGGCAGCGTGCGCACGCGGAAACCGGCGAGGAGGATGCGGTGCAGGTTGTAAAGGCGATTGATCTCCTGCGCGATGACGTCGAAATCGACGGCATCCAGGAGATCGCTGTACGCCTGCGCGTTCGCCCCCTCCGTGGCACTGACCGTGCGCCGGGCGGGCTCCGAGTAGACCGTGGAGAGCTGGTTGACGATCACCTTCAGCGGGTTGGAAAACCTCGCATACGGCGCCCACGCGGCGCGCAGCTGGCGGACCTTATCGTGCGTGAACACCTGCTCGATCAGCTGGAGGATGTACTCCACACCGCCATCCCGATAGAGGACGTCGCGCCGACGGTGGCGCGCCTCCCGATCCTTGTCCTCCTTCTTGTCGCAGTGCGTTCTCAGATACCAGCCGAGCGACTCGAGGCTGAGCGGCAGGCCCGGCTCACCGGTCGGGGTGATCGCCAACGTCTCCAGGATCGAGACGGTCACTTGGCCTGCTCCATCGCCACGCTCGGCTTCTCCAACTGCCAGAACATGTAGCGGCCGGCCGCGGGCCAGTGCGAGACGTCCTTGCGGTCCTTCTTCTGTTTCTCGGCGTCTCCGTTCGCGTCGCGCTCGCTCGTCTCGATCGCGTTGACGAACCGCGGCGCCACCGGCTGGCGCTTCGAGTCGCACGCCACGAACAGTCGTCGCTCGAGAGCTGCGTTGCAGAAAAGACTGTTGACCATCTCGATCCCGGCTTCCTTCGGAACGTTCGCCGGCTTCGACTCGGTGCCGACAACCTTCGTCGCGCCGGGCAGCACGCTGATGTTTCGCTTGCGGAAGATCGTGTAGACGCTCCTGTCGGGCTTGCGGTTGTCGTTGCCGCTGTCGGAGTACGGATCGAGCCGGACCAGGATGCGGCGGTTCGTGTCCGGCGTCTTGCCGCGCCAGTCCACGTCATTGCATCGCCACGTCGTCCGCAAGTATGGGAGCAGGTGGTTGTCGACGTGCTCCTCCGTGGTCGTCAGGTCGGAGTTCACCTCGCCGACGATCCACCATGCGTGGCGACGCCAGCCCTGTACGCGGTACGCCTTCGCGATCAGCGTGACGTCGACCAGCTTGCCCGGGTCGTGCCCGCCGAGCAGAGAGAACGCGCCCCACGGTCGCAGGATCTCGGAGGTGATGTCCTCCGCGCCGATGTCGGGGACCGGCCGAAGGTTGTATTCGCGATCCCACGCCGGGTAGGTCGCGAGCTCCGGGCCCACGTCTTCGGCCAGGACTCGCCGGCGATACTCGCGCGGCGAGAGTTGATGCTTGCGCTGCTCCCAGTACTCCGGCGCGACGTAGGGGTTGGTGAACCCGTTCAACTTCTTGATCCCGCAGTTCGGCGTGTTCTGCCACTGGTCGCGGAACGACCGATACTTCGGATTGCCCTTGACGGTCGCGGTGAGCATCATCGGCATCCGTCCGCCGGGCGCGCGCCGGCCGCGCGCGCGAACGTCTTCGATGATCCGCAGCATGTCCTGCGCTTCATCTCCGCCGCCGCCCGCCCAGTCGTAGCCCTGCACACGCGAGCCCTCTTCCTCGGACTGTTGGTGTGCAGAGACCAGACGCAGCTGATGCCCCAGCGCGAACGTGAAGAGCCAATCGCGCTGGCGATACGAATACCACTCCTTCGGCATCGCCTCGACGAGCGCCTGCCGAACGCGTTCGAGTCGAGCCTCGGTCGGCGCGACGCAGCCGAACTCGAGATTCTTGCCTGCGTTGTCGAGGGCGCGAAGGATCTGCCAGCGCGCCAGGACGCCGGTCGTCTTGCCAGCTCCCTCGGCTCCCTCACACACGATCTGGAGCGGGCAGTCATCGCCGTGCAGGATGAGCCGGCGCTGCTCCTCCGAGACCATCCACACGACCGGGTTGGCCGACTCGTCGATCCATTCGAACGTGCGCGTGTCGAAGATGCCGCCGAACTGCTCCGGCTCTCGGATGCGCACGACGCGTGGCCCGTCCGGACGAATCTCGACGCCTTCAGGGTCTTGCTCGACGGTGTAGAGCAGGATCCCGTAGTCGACCAGCCGCTCGTCACTGCAGAGTGCCCTTGCTTCGCGCCGGCGGCGGCGCCGGAGCCACGTCGCGTCGGATTGCATTCCCGTTCTTCGACCCCTGCCGCTTGTTCATCTCTTCGAGCGCCGCGGCCAGGCGCGCGTCCGACTCCATCTCCGCCTTCCACCGCAGCTGCAGGCGGCGATCGCGGAGCAGGCGGAGCTCGCGGTTCTGCGCCTCTTGCTCGAGGACCGTGCCGCCCGCGCGGATGCGGACGTAGAGCTGATCCTCCAGATTCGCCACGCCTTCGAGCGTGGACAGAAGCTCGCCGACCGTCTTGACCTCGGCCTCAGGCACCGGGGCAAAGGTCGACTTCGTGGAGCCCGGCTTGTTGCCCGCGCGGCGCTTCCCAGCGGGCGGTGAACGAGAGACGGGCGGTGAGGCCCCGGCGGCAGGAGGGGCGGCGGCCGGCTTCAGGGCCTCACGCCCGTTTTGTGCACCGCTGGTTACCGTTCTTCGTGCCACTCCCGACTGAGGGGGACACAAAGTGCGGATTTACGCAAACATTTCAGCGGGGGGAGTCTCTAACCTACGAGAAACACACTCTGGAGACCGCGGGCCATCCCGTCCAGCCGGAACGCCCGCAGCGCGCCCATCAGCCGCGCCGAGCGGAGCCGATCGTCCAGCGCCGCGGCCTTGAAGATCATCGCCTCGATGGACCGCTCCACCGCGTCGCGCACCTCCGCCAGGTCCCCCAGCTTCCGCGGATCGTCGAATTCGGGCACCAAGCGGCGCAGCGCGTCGGTGATGAACGCGAACTCGGTCGAGTTGCGCGACGTGCGCGGATCGAGCCGCGTCGCCGCGACGTTGATCGTCCAGCTCCGCTCGGTGCGATTCTCGGTCCCGACGATCGAGTCTGCGAACGTGCCGCTGTGGTTGAAGTAGCGTCGATTCGCCGGGTCGGGAGCTCGCGATCCCATCCGCGCGCCACCGAATCGGCTGCGCACCCACGCCTCGCCGCGCTGATGCGCGCTCTCCTGGTACTTCCGCGTCAGCTGGGTCGCCGGGCGCACGATCTCGCCGATCGCGCGGACCTTGTCGGCCAGCGCCTTCGCAACCGCTTCGGCCGGCTCCTTGCCCAGCTGGAGCTCGTCGAAGTTGTGCACGATCGGCTCGCTCTTGATCTCGATCGTCATGCGCGCGCGGCCGCGCGAGCCGTCCTTCCGCTCGCGGCCCAGACGGCCGGTGATCGCGCCCGACGAGAGATTCGAGTAGTCGCTCGTGACGATGACGGTCATGCCTGCTCGAACAAAAAGTTGTCGCGGTGCAGGTCCACGTGGTCACCACAGTCGCACACAAGCGCCACGTACGGGCGCTCGACCTGCTTCCACCAGACCTTTACCGTGTGACCGGCGTGCTCCGGATGGACGCGCTCAAGAACGAACTGAACCGTTTCGCCCGTCACGATCGGGGTCACGCTTGCGCCCGCCTTTCGTGGATGACGAGACGCGGCTCCTCGACGTCACGGCGAGGACCACACCAGCAATCAATCGAGGCGGGATGCTCTCGCTCGCCGGGGAACACCGGAAGCACGTGGACGTCCTCTGGACTGTCGCGATCGGGGACACGCGAGGCGCGCTCGCCCGTGTATGTCCTGATCCCGAAGTGAACGTACGTGATGGCGATGATCGCGCCGACCGCGCAGACCAGGAGCAGGATCGCCGCCGCGTCGACCGATGTCGTCCCGTCGATCATGCCGGCTCGACGATGCGTGTGCCGAAGGTCCCGAACGGGACGGGCATCCCTCTGAAGGAATCGAACCGCTCGCCTGCGTCCAGGGACGGCTCGAACGCCTCGGGCGGAATCATGAACCGAGTGAAAATCGCCGTCATCATGCGGTCCCGCGCGAGCATGAGGTTCTCGATCGTGAGATCGTTCGCGGTCGAAGGTCCGTTCGAGATGCTGTTCGTGATCGACTGCGACCACGCCGCGAGCTCTCGGTCTTCCATCTCGCGTCGCACGTCCTCTTCGTACACGTGCAGCGGCGCGCCGCACTCGCACCACACGATGAACCGTGACCAGTAGAGCTCGTGTTGCACGAACCCGTGCCGCGCGTGGCCCGGATGGCATCTCCGGGTGACCGCGCCGATCGCCGCCGGGTGGTGGATCGCCGTGACCTGCCCGGGCGGTTCGTCGAAATCGGGACCCCGGTGCGCGAGCACGCACTGACAGCCGCGCTCGTAGCAGAACTCTTCGCTCATCGCCCGAGGACCCGGTCGAAGGTCTCGACCCACAGATCGTAAAGCCTGCGCGCAGCGTCTTCCTTGCTGTCGTCGTTCGTCTCGGCTCTGTCCACGATCTCCTCCGTCTTCGCCACTGCCATCAGAAACTCGCGGGTCCGATTCGCCTGCTCCTCGATGCGGTGCCGCTGGTAGTTCCACGCGCCTCCGCTCATGACAGCCCCCAGTATCCGCGCCTCCGCGCCCGTGTCCACCCCGGTTTCCACGGCGGCCGGATCGCGATGGCGAGAACCATGCAGCTCACGGTGCCTGGCATCGCGATCTCTTTCCAACGAAACCCCGCCCGATCGCGCGCGCTGTTTCTCCGCCGCCGTCGCTTGCTCATGGCGGCGCCGACGCGGCTCGCGCACGACATTCGGCGCGGCGAAGTCGTTCCGCGTCTGCCGGGTCGTAGTCTCGGTGGTCTTCGCAAAAGGTGAACCAATAGGACCGCCCGTCGTCGAACCGCACCATGCGGCGGCCGACCGGGAAGCTCCTCCGGCCGAGAGCGCAGCATCGGCCGCAGTGGTCGCCCTTCTGAAACTGGTAGCTCCTCATGACGCCATCCTTCCTGCGAGGTCCGGCCGCGCCCGCACGAGCCGCGCGAATCGCGGATGCCCGCTGTCGAAGAACCCATCGCACGCCAGCTCCACCGCATCGCCCGGCTGGATGAGCGCGTCCCGGGCTGCGCCGGCCGCCACCGTGACGAGCTTGCCGGACCAGTCGCAGGTCACCGCGCCCGGCCCGGTGGCGACCACGATCGCGTCGATCGTGTCGGCGCGCTTCACCTTCAGCTTGCCGCCGCGCGCTCCGAGCGGAGCATCCAGGTTCACCGCGACCAGACCTTCGTCGCCGGCGTCCGGGCCCCACGTCGACCACGCCTCCGCGGCCCGGCGCGCCGGGATCTGCGGCACGATCGGCGTGAGGCGCCAGTCGGTCGGCACCGCGCGCGTCCACTGGCCGGTCTTGCGATCGCGCGCGCCGTGCTGCTCCTGGTACCAGGGGAGCTCGCAGCCGAGGTTCACGACCTCTGACTGCATCCGCCACAGCACGTCGCGCCGGACCCGGTACGGCTCGCGCCCGATGTAGCGCCCGCCCGCGCGGATGCAGTCGAAGAGGTGCAACGCGCGCCAGCCTCGCGCTGCGGCCGCGCGGTTGCCGGCCTCGGTGTGGGCCTCCAGCTCTCCGACCAGCTCGGAGTTTGGCCAGCCCACGAAGGCCCCGAACAGGTGTTGTACGAGCTCTCCGCTGATATGTCGGCCGGCTCGCGAAAATACGCGCTCGATCCGACCGAACCTGTCGATTGTCACCCGGGCGTAGCAGCCGTCGACCTTGGGTTGGAGCACCCAGTGGCGGCCGAGCGGGGACACGCGGGCGAGCGGAACCCGGCCGAGCGCGCCGGCGTAGTCGGTGTCGCGGGCGCGGGTCATGGCTTCACCTCGCGGCCATCGTCATCGACCATGAACGTCATCGGCTGATCGACGACCTTGCCGATCCAGGGCAGGAGCGGTCCCGTCATCCCGATGATGTCTTCCGGTCCGTCCCACCACACGATGTGGTCATGCCCGAGCGCCCTCAGAAACTGGAACCCGTCGGCAGGCACGACTTCCACAAGGAACGGACCGCGGCCAGACATCCGAACGAACGCGCCACCCAGGAGGCGGACAGGATGATAGCCAAGCCGAGCGGCTCGCAGGTATGTCCCGAACGGCGTAGGCCGCGTCACCATCACAGATCCTCCAGGTAGATGCCTTCGATGCGCGCTGCCAACTCGTCGGCCAGCACCGAGTCGATGCGCCACACCGTCGAGTCCGGCTTGCCGGGTTGCCCATCTTCGTTCGGTCGGGGTACGCTCGCACGCGGCGCGCGCACTCAGCCTGCATCGCGAGCGCGCCGCGTTCGAAGGCCAGCCACACCGGGGCGAACGACATGAGGCGGGCAAGCGCCTCAAACGCATCCGCCGCGGCGACGGCACCCCCGAGCTCTCCCAACGCGGACATGAACTCCTGCTCGGTCATCCGCCAGACCTCCGCTCGATCTCGCCCCAGTCGGTGGCGTCGCTGGCCTTGCTGATGAGCCACAACCGCAGGCGGAGTAGCCACTGCGGCTCGTAGAGACGGCCGATGAAGAACGCGACGTCGAGCGCCGCGAGCCAGCATCGCAGCCGGATCTTCATTCGTCGTCACCCAAGTCGTCGAGCGTGCCGCGCTCGTCCTCTTCCGGCCAGCACACGCAGATCGCGTCGCACACGCCTCCGGCCTGGCAGGCAGGACAGGGAACGTCCCAGCACGCCGGGCAGGCGTGACACTGCGGATAGATCTCGGCGAGGAATTCGTCTTCGGTCACGACTCACTCGCGCCGAACACGGCGTTGCGGTGGCGCATCAGGGCCGCGATCAGCCTGTCCACTGCGTCAGCCGACTTCATGCCCAGCACGACCGACATCGGGATCGAGGGGAAGTCGAGAACGAGATGGACCTCCGTCGCGACACCGTCGCCATCGCGCTCCGGGACCCACTCGTACACGCCGAACCCTTCGCACTCAAGATGCGGGTGCGCGTCCAGGTTGCGAACGCGAACCTTTGCATCGGGTATGTCGATCGTCTTCATGCCTATCGCCTCCGTGACCGCAGGATGCCGCTACCTTGACGCTGTGTCAACGTTCCAGACGACCGTGTCACCGTCCTCCTGCACCGAGCCGTGACAACTCGTGCAGGAACACGGGACGCACGCGTGCCAATCCTGTTGCGGCGACGGGCACTGGAACGTGATGCACCGGCCGCATCCCATGTTGGTGCGCACCCAGCTCACCACGCACGCCAGCGTCGTGCACGCGCACGCTCCGGTCGGGCCCCACTGATACTCCGGGAGCTCGTGCGGGTCGTGCGGGATCGGGTCTTCGCCGCCGCCCGACTCGGGCCGCTCGCTCGGAGACTCGCGCTGCTCCTCGCCCTTCTCGGCATCCATGCCCAGGTCCACCGTGGGCATCTCGCCAGTCATGCATCCGCCCAGCACCACCGCCATCACCACCACGATCGCTCTGTTCGTCATTTCGTTCGTTCCCCTTTCAGAGGACAGGGCGACCGACGCGAGATGGACACGACAACCAATCGGACGCGCGTCGCCGGAAACGAACGATGCGCGATCCGGCCGGTCGTTTTCAACAGGCGCTCGCTCTCGATGTTGACGGTGCGGCACTTGATTATTCAGCAAGGTCGCGGAGTTCGATCGAACCAGCGCGAAA
>NZ_DASUNI010000072.1:0-12720 GCF_036277215.1 Microbacterium sp.
GACCGGCGCATGCAGCCACGCGGCATCCGGCCCCGCGATCGCCGCGAGGCACCCCTCGCCGTGTCGCACCCACGGGACCGTCGAGCCGTAGTCGAAGCGCAGTCGCAGCTCGCTGTGCATTCGGACGCGGCCGCTGATGCCTTCCACGATCCGCACCACATCCGCCGCCTTTCCGCGCGGCGGCATGAGGTCGACGACCCTGACCGTGCCCTCGGGCGCCAGCCATTCCGTCTCGAGCACGAGCGAGTCGCCGCGGTACCGCCGCGTCGCGGACGCAACGCCGCCGGCGGGAGCGACCTGCCAGCGGCCCGCATCAGGAGTGTCGAGCAGTGCCGCGAAGCAGGCCGGCGAGTCGAAGCGCGGCAGGCACAACCAGTCGATCGACCCGTCGCGTCCGACCAGGGCCGCGGTGTGGAGGTCGCCGATGACGGCGTAGTCCTCGATCCGGCCGGCCACTCAGAAGCTCACCACGGTCTTGATGTCGTCCTCCCGACGCTCGAGCGCCTCGGCGTATGACTCGATCGGCACCTTGCGGGTCAGCAGTCGCGAGAGCCAGGCCCGGTCGGCAGTGGCCAGCGCTGCCGCGCCCGCCTCGTAGTGGCGCCGATTGGCGTTGACGGAGCCGAAGACCACGTCGTTCTCGAGGACCCACTCGCGGTTGAGCGCCCCGAGGTCAACCGCCACGCGGCGACCCGGTGAGGAGACGCCGGCGAGACAGACCACGGCGTTGCGCGCCGTGCCGGCGAGCACGGCCGCGACGACCGCGGGCGCTCCCGTGCACTCGATCACCACGTCGGCGTCGAGCTCGAACTCCTCGACGTGAGTGGTGTGGTATGTGGCGCCGAGCGCGTCGACAAGCGCCGGCTTGGGCCCGTCGGCGACACGGTCGAGCACGTGGACGTCCAGTCCGCGCTGCGCGCCGAGGAGCGCCGCGAGCAAGCCGACCGGGCCGGCGCCGGTGATCAGCACGGTCCTCGGATCCCACACCGCGCGCTCCCCGATGCGCTCGACGTGCTCCCACGCCTTCGCGACGACCGACGTCGGCTCGAGCAGGACGCCGAGGTCGCCGAGACCCGGGTCGACGCGGACGAGCCCCTCAGGCCGCAACCGGTAGCGGTCGCGCGCGAAGCCGTGCAGGCCCTTGATGCCGTGCTCGGTGTACCGGCCGTTGCGGCACATGTCCCACTCGCCGACCGCGCAGTTGGCGCACGGGACCGGATCGGGCCGCCGCACGATCCCGACCACCTGATCGCCCGGCGACAGGTCCCCCCCATCCGGCGCCACCAACACCCGACCGAGGGATTCATGGCCCAGCACGAGGTGAGGCTGTCCGGGAGGTGCCTCGCCGTACGATCCTGAGACGATCTCGCGATCCGTGCCGCAGATGCCGAGGGCCAGCGCGGCCACGAGAACCGACCCCTCGTCCCGGTGGGGTTCCGCGACCTCGCGCAAGCGATCGCTGCCCGCGACACCCGGTTCGACCGTCAGGGCACGCATGGCCCGCGCCCCCGTCTCGTGGCCGCCATCGACGGCACCGCGCTCGACCGCATGTGGCGGTCATTCCCCACGGCCGCCGGCTGGTACAGGGAACGTCCGTAGCCTTACGGCCCGGGTCCCGGTCGCGGCGCGGCCGTCGACGGTCATGAGGCGGATGTCGCGCGGCATCCGCGACGTCGCCGGGCGCCGGGTAGTAGCCGTAACCGCGATCCATGGAGGCTCAGCTCCATGTCAAGGCGCCCGCTTCGATGACACGCTGGTCGCATGTCCGACACGCACGCATCGACCGAACGTGATGGAGCTCGCGACCCGACCGATTCGCCGATGTCGGTCCTGCGACTCGTCGTCGGCTACGACGGCTCGCCCTCGTCGAGGCGCGCGGTGGACTTCGCGGCCGCAAGGTTCAAGGGCTCGACAGCCGTGGTGGTACATGTGGCCGCCATCCCGCTGCCTCCGGCCGGCGCGATGGTGCCGCCGGACGCCCTGGTCGTTCCCACGGCCGCGGAAGAGGCCGACTTCGAGCGGCTCGCGCGATCGACCGCGCAGGACGGGGTGGCGCGGGCGCGCAGGGCGGGCCTCGAGGCCGAGGCGGAGACCCGCGTGGGCACCGGGTCCTCCGCGGTCGCGGCGGGGCTCCTCGACGTGGCGGAGGAACGCGACGCCGATCTGGTCGTTCTCGGGCACCGCGACCTCGGCAGGCTCGAAGCCCTGCTGCACGCAAGCGTCTCGAGAATTGCTGTGCAGGACGGTCGCAAGCCCGTCCTCGTGGTGCCGAGCCACGACGCCTAGTGCGGCCTTCGGTCTGCGCCCGCACGGAGGCGCGCCGCCAGCGATCAGAGAGCGCCGCGCCCCGGAGTGCGGCAGCGCTTCGCTCGGACTCGATCGAGTTCTGCGCCGCCGCCTCCGCGCGCGGAACGGCTCCGCCGTCGCGAGGACGAACTCGTCAGGCGGCGATGGCGTGGCGCAGCCCCTGGCCGGCCGGGGAGAGGGCGCGGCCTGCGACGTCGATCGTGCCGGTGGCCATGTCCACGCTGCCGTCGATGGCCACGACCGCGGTGTTGTAGTCGGCGTAGCCGGGCACCGCGGTCGAGAAGAGCGCGAAGCCGGTGATCCGATGCCGGTGCGGGGCATCGGCGTCCGGGAGGGCGTAACCGCGGACATCGGCGGAGATCGGGCCCTGCTCGGTCTCGATCGTCTCGCGGATGTCGAGGACGACGCTGCCGTCGGCGCGGACGCGGACCTGGTCGACCCCGCGCACCCGGGCGCCGGTGAGCGCGCCTTCGGTCATGCGGCCGTCGAAGTAGTTGTCGACGCGGATGCCTCCGTCGACGGGCCCGATCTGGATCGAGTCGGTGAAGCGGGCCTGGAAGCGGTAGTCGAGATGCATGGGATCGCTGTCCTTTGAAGGTCTCGGGAAGGTGATGGATCAGGGGGCGAGCTCGGCGGGCGGTGGCGTGCCCAGCACTCGCGTGCCGTAGGGGACCCACTCGTCCTCGAAGACACTGACGATCGTGCTGGAGGAGAAGACGCCGGTGACGCGCGCCGGCGTGTCGCCGGCCCCGACGACGTCATGGGGGATCTCGGCGGGGACGACCGAGATCGACCCCGCCCCGGCGCGGCGGCGCTCGTCTCCGACGACGATCTCCACCTCGCCCTCGAGGACGACGAGGACCTCCTCGGCGCTGTCGGTGTGGGTGCCGAGGCGCATGCCACGGCCGAGCTCGAACAGGACGGCGGCGGTGCTGCGGGCGCCGGTGCCGCGATGGACCGGCCACGCGGCGCGCACGACGTTGTCGGCGTGATCGCGGTGGTGGGCGGACATGAGGTCGAGCTCGCGGGTCTGGACGGTGTACATCGGACGCTCCTTCGCATTTGAGGTGGCAGCGTGATGTGTGAATATGCCGGACCAGGCCCCCATTGTCAGTTCGGTTAGCACTATGATGATTGAAATGGCGGCAACCAGACGCAAGTACGAGCTCAAGGACCGAGCGCTCAGGCAGGAGCAGACCCGCGCGCGGATCGTCGACGCGCTGGTCGAGCTGCACGAATCGGTCGGAGCGTCGCGGACGACGGTGACGGAGGTCGCACGGCGCGCGGGCGTGAATCGCATGACCGTCTACAAGCACTTCGCGACCGAGGCGGACATGGTCGTGGCGTGCACGTCGCACTGGATCGAGTTGCACCCGCCCCCGGACGTCGAAGCGTGGATGGGCGTCAGGGACCCCGACCAACGCCTCCGGATCGCGCTCGGCGAGCTATACGCCTACTACCGGCAGACGCAGGCCATGTGGAGCACCGCCTACCGCGACGCCCCGCTCGTCGAGGCGCTCGGAACGGTCATGGGTGAGACGTGGTTTCCGCTGCTTGAGCGTGCCGTCGAGATCCTTGCCGGCGGCCGCGCCGTACGCGGCCGCCGTCGAGGGCGCCTCGTTGCCGCCCTCCGCCTCACCGTCGACTTTCCGACGTGGCGGACGTTGACGGCATCGGGACTCGCAGACGCCGACGCCGCCGACGTCGCGGCGGCGTTCGTCGCGGCCGGTGTCCTTGTCCCTGGGCGTGCGGCCCGTCGCGAACGTCAGAGCAGTCCGGACCGCGCGGCGTAGGCGGCGGCGGCCGCACGCGACGGGAGTCTGAGCTTGGTGCGGATGTTCGCCACGTGGCGATGGATGGTGTGGGGGCTGAGGATGAGCTCGCGAGCGATCTGCGGATCCGTCAGGCCTCGGGCGACCAGTTGCAGGACCTCGCGCTCTCGACCGCTGAGCTCGCCGAGGCGATCAGCGCCGGAGGCTTCGTCGGCGAGAGGAGCGGGGATCCCGAGGAACGCGGCCGACGCGGCGATGACGGACGTCTCATCCCCGTGCCAGGGCAGGTGTGCCTCCCCTTCGAGCTCGCCGAACTCGGCGGCCGGCAGCAGTGCCGCCACCTCGGCGCCGAGCCGGAACGGGACGGCGCGGTCGAGGCGCCGGTGGAGCACGAGCGTCGGTGCCGTCACCCGCGTCAGGTCCACGGTCACGTCGGAGCCATAGATCAGCTCGAGGAGCCGGGCTGCCGTGTCGCGTCCGGCGGAGCTGCGCTGGAACGCAGCGAAGGCGGCCCTCTCGGCCGGCTCGGCTCCGGGCATGAAGATCTCCGTCAGGACCCGCGCGCCGAGGCCCCAGCTCGCGCGGACGACGTCGACCATTCCGAGCCGGACGTCGACGGTTCCGAGGCGGCGACCGTCAGCGTAGCTGCCGTAGAGCACGAGCCGCTCGACGCGCTCTGGCTCGCGGGCGGCGTAGCGCGCCGCGGTACACCCGCCACAGGAGATGCCGAGGAGCGCGAACGAGTCGAGCTCGAGCGCATCCACCACGGCGGCCAGCGTGGCGACCTCCACATCGAGGGTGAACTCGCCGACAGGTCGCTCGCCGTCCGAAGCGCCCGTGCCGACCCGATCGAAGCGGACGACACGGCGGTCGCGGGCCAGCGCTTCGACGAACTGCCGCAGACGGACAGTGCCCCAGTCCTCGCTGACGTGGCTGACCCACCAGGGCGGCAGGACGATCGCGCGACCGGAGCCCACGGTGGCGTACGCGACACGCCTGTCCCCGAGACTGGCAAAGCCGATCTGCTGATCCACTACCCAGCCTCTCCCGTGGACTGGCCGCCCAAGGCGGCGGGCCGCCCCTCACACCACCACTCGTCTGCGATCGGACTCAGCACCTTCGCGGCGTGCGCGTTCCCGGCGGAAGGCATCGGCGCGAGAGTCTCGGCACTTTGCGCGCCCTGATCGTGAGGCGCAGCACCTTCCCCACCGAAGCCGCACGCAGGACCCGCACCTCGATCCGTGCGCCGCGCCTGAGCTTGCGCTTGCGCACGACGCGCGAGAGGTTCTTCTGAGCGGTCGCGCGAGCCACGCGGCTGCGCTTGACACCCTTGAGGCAGCCGCGCCGGCGACCACCTCGGCAGCGCACCTCGATCGTGCTGGCGCTCGGCACGTCGAGCACCAGCAGCCGAGTGATCCGCGTGTACCGCCGCCGGAGCTTGAACCTGAACTGGATCGGGGTCTCGATGCGAGCGAACGCAGCATCGCCACCGAGGCAGTCGTCGTCGACCCGGTTGCCCGGCTCGTCGGGGATGCCCGGGCGGATGCCGGCGTTGCGGTCGTCGCAATCGGCGGGCGCCGGGATCCCGTCGTTGTCCACGTCGGCCATCAGCTCGCGACTCGACTCGACGTTCTCACAGGCCGCGACGATGTCGAACTCGTCGACGATCGCCACGTCGACACCCGAGCCGCACTCGATGCGGTCCTGCACGCCGTCGCGTGCCGTGATCCGGTCGTCGCCCGCTCCGGCATCCACGAAGTCGGCGCCGCCGGCGGGCTCGATCGTGTCGTTGCTCGCCCCGGCGTCGAGGTCGTTCGGGCCGTCGTTGCCGACGATGCTGTCCGGCCCCGCGCTCCCGATCACGTTCTCGACGTCACTCTCTATCGCGTCATTCTCACCCGGCTCGCCGTCGTCGGCAGTGCCATTGAGGCTGATGCGCAGAGGCTGGCCGCCGCGGTCCTCGTAGGAGACGGCGTCGAGGCTCGGCCCGCCGCGCACGATGTCGCTCCCGGGGCCCGGCAGCAGCAGGTCGCGTCCGTCGCCGCCGTCGAGCGTGTCGTTGCCTTCGCCGCCGTCGAGCGTGTCGCGGTCCGCCCCGCCTTCGAGGAGGTCGTCGCCGACGCCGCCTGCAAGCGCATCTCTGCCGTCCTGGCCGCGCAGGTGGTCGGTGCCCTCGCCGCCCGACACGGCGTCGGCGCCGGAGCCGCCGTCGGCCGTGTCATCTCCGCTGCCGGCCTGGAGCGAGTCGTCGCCGGTGCCGCCGCTCATCACGTCGCCCCCAGAACCGCCGGCGACGCTGTCCTCGCCATCCTCGCCGTCGACTTCGTCGTTGCCTGCACCCGCTTCGATCGAGTCGTTCCCAGCGCCGCCACGGAGCACGTCCGAGCCGCACGCCGCCGTGATCGTGTCGGCGCCGTCGCCGGCGCTCACGGTCATGCGCGCGGACCCGAAGATGAAGTTGCAGCCCGCCGTGACCGTGTCGCCCTGCGGCGAGCCGGTGACGGACGTCATCGCCGGCAGGGGCGAGCAGGTGAAGCTCGTCGGGGGCGTCGCGCCGGAGTCGTCGTTGCATCTGCCGCCGCTCGCGTCGGCGAAGCCCTCGGTGGAGGCGACCGCGTACGTCGTCTGGAAGCCCGCCGGGAACACGAAACGCGTGAACTGCGACACGGTGAGCGAGAATGCGGTCGGGTTGCCGGAGACGGTGACCGTGTCACCGGGATAGGTCAGGGTCGAGGGCGCTGCCAGCACCGCGGCCGGCCACGCCAGTGCCGCCATCGTCGCCCAGATGGCGATCGAGTTCCGTCGCACGGGCACCTCCAGAGGGGTCGTGCGAGCACGCTCTCGGAGCGCAGCCGCGCTGTAAAGGCGTTCCGGGACGCACCGTCATCCGACTTACGGCCACCGATGCCCGACGCCACGGAATCGTCAGCCGGCTTACGGCTCCATCGGGTACGCCGGTGTCCGGCGAACGCACGGCCGGCCGAGGTGGGCTGCTCGAGGGCCTTCCGGTGACGCCCGCACGTGGGCGATCCCGGCCATTGGAGAATGGCCCGATTTCGGGAAGTCGCCAGCCCCGCCCGACGATGAAATGGACGAGGTCAAGAGACCGACCCCGAGTCCCGCCGGGTTTGCCGGGGTGGGTCGCGAACAAGGAGCCAGCATGCCCCTCATCAATGTCAAGGTCATCGACGGCGTGTTCACAGACGAGCAGAAGGGCGAGATCGCAGAGAAGCTCACGGACGCCATGGTCAGCATCGAAGGCGAGAACATGCGCTCGGTCACCTGGTGCGTGATCGACACCGTCGCGAGCGGCGACTGGGCGATCGGCGGCAACCGGCTCACCACCGAAGACGTGCGCGCCCTCGCCGCCGGCGAGCCTGCGCTCCAGGGCTGAACGACGGCAACGGGTTCGGCGGCCTCGGGTCCTCCTCCCAGAGCCGCCGCACCCGGGATGCTCGACAGACGCACTCCTCCGAGCCGCTAGGTCGCGGCACCTGCACCGCGAACGCGCGAAGCCGAGCAACGCGGGTAGTGCCGACCTCCACCAGACGCCACCTCATGACGTACCTCCAGGACGGTCCGGCGGTCAGTGCGACGACAGTCACCGATCGTGACCTCGGATGCGGTGCAGGACTCCTCGGGCGAGACGACCGATCCCTGGAGGACAACATGCGCAGACTTCTCACCCTGGCGACCGCCATGGGGCTGATGGCAATCACCGCCTGCGGAGGCGATGACGACGGCGGTAGCGGCGACGCCTCAGAGCGCAAGCAGCTCACGGTCTACTCGTCGCTGCCCCTCCAGGGCGCGTCGCGGCCGCAGACGGTGGCGATGGTCAACGGCATCGAGCTCGCGCTCGAGCAGGCGGGAGGCCGCGCGGGGGACTTCGACATCCGTTACGAGTCGCTTGACGGCTCGACGGCCCAGGCCGGCTCGTGGACACCGGAGGCGACCTCCTCGAACGCGCGTGAGGCCGCGCTGAACGACAACACGGCCGCGTACATCGGTGAGTTCAACTCCGGGGCCTCGGCGGTGTCGATGCCCATCCTCAATGAGGGCGGCGTGCCGCAGATCAGCCCTGCCAACACCGCGGTAGGGCTCACCTCCGACGACCCGGGCGCGGAGACCGGCGAGCCCGAGAAGTACTACCCGACCGGGGAGCGCCACTACGTCCGGATAGTCCCGAAGGACACCATCCAGGCCGCGGCGCTCGCCACGGTCATGGAACAGGACGGTTGCAGCCGAGTCTTCATGACCAACGACAAGGAGGTCTACGGCGCCGGCCTGGCACGCAACATCCAGAACGCCGGGAAGCGTCAAGGGCTGCAGATACTCGCCAACGAGGCGATCGACAAGAACGCCGCGAACTTCCGCTCGCTGGCAGCCTCGGCGGCCAGGCAGGACGCGGACTGCTTCGTCTACGCAGGCATCACCGCCAACAACGCGGTGCAGCTTTACAAGGACTTCGCCGCCGCTCTGCCTGACGCGAAGCTCTACGGGCCCGACGGTGTCGCTGAGTCGGGATTCGTCGACCCCAAGGAGGGCGGCATCCCGCGACGCGTGGGACGCCGCACGAAGGTGACGGTCGCGACCCTCGCGCCCGACCAGTACCCGCCCCAGGGCCGGGAGTTCTTCGACGCGTTCCGGCAGAAGTACGGCGATGACAACCCCGACCCGTACGCGATCTACGGCTACGAGGCGATGAGGCTCGCACTCGACGCCATCGAGCGCTCCGGAACCGGAGAGAAGCCGGACATCATCGACGCACTCTTCGAGACGCAGGATCGCGAGAGCGTTCTCGGGACGTACAGCATCGACGACAACGGCGACACGACGCTCACCTCGTACGGGGTCTACACCGTGAAGGGCGGCAAGCTCACCTTCGACAAGACCATCGAGGCAGCGAGCGCTCGGGAGTGACGACGTCGGTGAGGCCGACCCGCGCGCGGAACGCGGCCGGATCCGGCAGGCTCGCTCGGCTCGGGCAGCAGTGTCTCTGGGGCCTCGTCATCTTCGCGGCCGTCGTCGTCGCCCTCAACGTGCTCGCGCGACTACGGCTGGTGGTCCTGCCGGTGCTGCTCGCGGTCGTGCTGGCCACCGTGCTCGAGCCGCCGGTCCGATGGCTGCGCGCCCGCGGCTGGCACGACGGCCCGGCGGCTGTGATCGTGCTGCTGATCTCGCTGCTGGTACTGGCGAGCGCGCTGGCCGTGATCGCCCCACCCATCATCGACGAGTTCGGCGATCTCGACGTCGGCGTCTCGGCGACGCTCGATCAGGTGCAGACGTGGGTCCGCGATTCACCGCTGCCGATCTCGAACGATCAGATCAGCGACGGGATCGACCGCTTGGAGGACCAGGTCCGCACGAGCCTCGACGCGATCGCCGCGCAACTGCTGGGAGGCGCACTCGTCGCCCTGGAGGTGCTCACGGCGGTCGCGTTGGCGATCGTCGTGCTGTTCTTCCTGCTCAAGGACGGCGGCAGGGTCTGGACGTGGGTGCTCGCCTTCATCCCAGCCGGCCGCCGCGGCGACGCCGATCGGATCGGGGCACGTGCATGGCGGGCGCTCGCGGGCTTCGTGCGCGGGCAGACGCTGGTCGCCCTGTTCGACGCCGTGCTGATCGGCCTGGCGCTCGTCGTGATTGGCGTGCCGCTCGCGCTCCCGCTCGCGGTACTGACGTTCTTCGGCGCCTATGTGCCCGTGATCGGAGCAACGATGACGGGGCTGCTCGCGGTGCTGATGGCGCTCGTGGCGAAGGGTCCGCTCGCCGCCGCCGCCGTCCTCGCCGCGATCCTGCTCGTACAGCAGATCGAGGGAAGCGTCTTCCAGCCGGTCGTGGTGGGCCGCGCGATACACGTCCACCCGCTCGCGATCCTCCTCGGCGTCGCCGCCGGCGCCGTCCTCGGGGGCATCGTCGGCGCGATGGTGGCCGCCCCGGTGGTGGCGGTCGCCGGTGCGGTACTGCGCGACATCCGCGACGAAGCGGCCGTGCGGGGCGACGGCCGCCGGGCCCGGGTGTCGGCCGGCTGACGGCCGCTGCGCCGAATCCCGCCTGTGCGGGCAGGCACTCTCCGACGCCACTTCCCCTCCCGGACTATGAGCGTCGCCCCCTGCTCCGGCCGACAAATTCCCCAGCGCCGGCGCATGGTCCGGTGGCCGCCCTCCCTGGCGGCCACCGGCCGCCGGGGGCCCAACCCAGCCGGAGACCTATGCCCGAGCGAGCTGCAGGAGGCACGAACGGAGCGCCTGCGGACGGCGGCGGGGCTCCTCGCGGCCCGAGCCGACTCGGCGTGCGCTCCTGGGGCGCCGTGCTCGAGCGCACGGCGAGACAGATCGGCCCCGACCACCTCGCGCAGTGGGCGGCAGCGCTGGCCTTCTATGCGCTGCTTTCGCTTTTCCCGGCGATGCTCGCGATCGTCTCGATGCTGGGCCTGGTCGGGGCGCAGGCGCTGGAGCCGCTGATCGAGAATCTCGGCGGCCTAGCGCCGAGCGCCGGCCGCGAGATCGCGCTCGACGCGCTGCGCAGCATCCGCGACAGCGATCGCGCGGGGATCGCGCTCGCCGTCTCGCTTGCCGTCGCCGTGTGGTCGTCCTCGGCCTACATCGGCGCCTTCATCCCGGCGGCGAATGTCGTCTGGGAGGTCGAGGAGGAGCGCCCACGCTTGAAGAAGCTGGCCGTCCGCGTGGTGCTGACCGTGACGCTGCTCCTACTGACCGCCCTGGTGGCGCTCATCGTCGTGATCACGGGCCCGGTCGCGGAGCAGCTGGGGAGCCTCGTCGGGGTCGGGGAGACCGCGGTGGCGGTGTGGCAGTACGCGAAGTGGCCCTTGCTCGCCCTCGCCGTGATGGCGCTCGTCTCGCTGCTCTACTGGGCGTCGCCGAACGTGCTCCACCCGGGGTGGCGCTGGCTCATGCCGGGCAGCGTGCTCGCCATGGTCTTGTGGATCGCCGCGTCGCTGGCGTTCTCGCTGTACGTCTCGAGCTTCGGCTCCTACGGTGCGCTCTATGGCAGCATCGGCGCGGTTCTGGTCCTTCTGATGTGGATGTGGCTGACCAACCTGGCCATCCTGCTCGGCGCGGAGCTCAACTCGGAGCTCGAGCGAGAGCGCGCGATCAAAGCCGGGATGCGGCCGCGTGACAAGACCCCCTTCCTTCCGCTGCGCGACTCGCCCCCGTAGCCCGCTATGGCGCGCCGTCGATGTCCTTGGTGAGCGGATGCCGCAGCGTCGTGCGGGCCTTCCGCCCGGCATAGCGCCGCACCCCGGGGGTCGCCGTCACTGAGAAGGCGATGACCGAGACCGCGATTGCCAGCGTGCAGGCCGCGAAGACCCGGTCGAACTCCTCGAGCCCGTAGCGCTCGACGAAGAGCGCGTAGTAGATCGCGGCGACGCCGAGCGGTCCGTACCACGAGAGGAAAGCCACGCCGCGGCGCGGAGTTCTCGTCGGGGCGAGCGCGAGCGCGGCGATGCCCGGCCGGCGGACCATGAGCGCCCACAGCGCGAAAGCGATCCCCGACCAGCCGAGCGCCGTCCAGCCTTCCCACGGCACCACCGCTCCGAAGAAGACGAAGACCGGGACCACGAGAAGATGCTCGAGCGCGCTCTGCATCTGCTCGAGCTCCTCGGCGTAGCGCTCGCCGAGCACCAGCGAGAACGTGACGCCGGCGACGAAGCTCGCGAGCACTCCCGTCCCGCCAAGCGCGTGGACTGCCCCCACGGTGAGCAGCGCGAGCGCCAGGGCGCTGACAAGGAAGTAGCCCGCCGACGCTGCCTGGTGGTCCTCCGCGAGATCGACGAGCTTCCCCGTCACGAAGCCGATAAGTAGGCCGGCGGCCACCGCGATCGCGACCTGCCCGACCGTCTCCTCTACGATCGTGCCGGCCTCATCACCGGGCAGGGTCAGCACGAGCGCCGATACGAGCACGAACACGAGCGCGAGCCCATCGTTGGCCCCGGCCTCGAGCTGCAGGGACCGGCGCAGCCACCGTGGCAGGTTGGCCTCGGCGAGGCGGCCCGTGACCAACGACGACGCGACGACGGGGTCGGTGGGGGTCAGGATCGCGCCGATGAGCAGCGCGATCCACGGCTCCACGTCGAGCAGCAGCCAGGCGCCGGCGCTGGTCGTCAGCCACATGCCGACCATGCCGACCGTGAGCAGCATCCCGCCGCGTTTCCAGTTAGCCCGCAGGTCGGCACGCTGGAACTGCAGACCTGTACCGACCAGGGAGACGGCCAGCGTGACGCGGGCGAGCTCCTCGAGGACCTTGTGGTTCTCGGCGAGCGTGTCGGGGCGCAGCACGGCGAGCGCCTCCGGTCCCAGCAGCACACCTGCCACCAAGGCGAGCAGGGGCACCGAGAGCCAGAGCCGTTTGACGATCGTCGACGGCAGTCCGAACCCGAGGATCGCCGCGCCCATGACGATCAGTACCGCGTCGGTGCTCACGGTGCCTCGTGTTCGCTCAGCACGGAACTCCTTCCGTTCTTGCGCTCCAGATTGCCGTCGGAGGCACCTGTCCGATGCGCCGCGCGGACACGCGCTTCGCGTAAGTGGAGTTACGACCGGCCGAGCGGATCAGGCGTCCCGCGCCACCTGCACTCCCAAGGCCTCGATGCGCTCGCGGTCGTGGTCGTTCCCGGCCTCAC
>NZ_DASUNI010000073.1:0-9602 GCF_036277215.1 Microbacterium sp.
CGTAGCCCTCGGCACGGAAGGTCGCCACATCGCGGGCGAGGGCGACCGGATCGCACGCGACATACACGATCGCGGACGGTCTCAGAGCGGCGATGGCTTCGACGACCCCGCGTCCCGCCCCCGAGCGGGGCGGATCCAGGACGGTGACCCCCCGAGCGAGTCGATCGCGGTCGCGCGCGGACGCATCGGCCGCCAGTCGCGTGACGAATCGGTCGACGCGGGCCGTCTCCGCCCTCGCGCCGACCCACTCGGCCAGGTTCTCGCCGGCGTGCAGCGTCGCGCGCGGATCGGACTCCACCGACGTCACCCGCGCCCCGCCGAGCTCGGCGAGCGCGGCGGCGAACAGCCCGACTCCGCCGTACAGGTCGAGGTGCCACGCGTCGGGGTCGAGAACGTGTTCGTTGCGCTCCGTCGAGCCGTTGCCGACCCCGCGGATCGCGGCGCGCACGGCCGCGTCCAGCGTTCCGGCCGCGAGGCGGTGCACCTGCCAGAAACCGCCGGCGTCGACCCGGAACTCGCGGCTGCCGACGCGCTCGACGACCGCTTCGCGAGCCTCCCGCGGCTCGGACTTGGCCGCATCGGCGCGGGGAAGGACGCGCACCCGGCCGTCCGCGGGCTGGATGAGATCGATGCGCCCAGGACGACCCTGCGCGAGTCGCAGTGCCGCGGCCTCCACCCCGGGCGTCGCGAGCGGGAGGTCATCGACCGGGACCACCGTATGGCTGCGTGCCGCGAACGGGCCGACACGGCCGTCGGCATCCACGTGCAGGCTCACTCGGGTGCGCCATCCGGTGCCGTCCGGAGTCTCCGCGTCCGCGACCCGGGTGGTGGAGTCCATGGCCTGCGCCGGAGCGGGCACCTCGACCGGAAGGTCGACGCCCCCGAAGCGCTTCAGCGCGTCGGTGAGCACGTCGAGCTTGAGGACCCGCTGGTGCGAAAGCTCGATGTGGCCGAAGTCCGCACCGCCAGGGCGCAGGTGTGGCGGCACCGCGACATCAGCCTGCCGCCAGATGTGCTGCTGCCGGTGCGGGGACGCCTCCAGCACCTCGAGCACCTCGCCCCGCCAGAAGGACTTCTTCGCGACATCCGTGAGCCGGATCCGGACCCGCTCGCCGGGGATGGCGTCCGGCACGAAGACGACGCGGCCGCCGCGCCCCGACTCGTCCGAACCTGCGCCGAGCCGGCCGACGAACACACCTCCGTGGGCGACGGCGGTGACGTCGAGCTCGAGTTCGTCTCCGGCCGCCGAGTTCGGCGAAGATCCTGCTGAGCTCGGCGAAGGGTCCACCTCCCGAGCATTCCACAGGCTCCGTGTCGCACGGCTACCGTGAACGCATGCAGGTCTGCCTCGCCTCGACGTCGCCCGCCCGGCTCATGCTGCTGCGGCAAGCCGGGATCGAACCGCGGACGATGGCACCGGACGTCGACGAGGACGCGGTCATCGCCGAGGTCGAGGCGGCGGAGAGCCGGCGGCTCGGTGCCCACGAGCACGTCCTGCTGCTCGCCCGGCGCAAGGCGGCGGATGTCGCCGCCCGCGTCGCGGCGGAGCAATCAGGGTTCGACGGAATCGTCCTCGGCGGCGACTCGATGTTCGAGATCGGCGGCGAGATCCTCGGCAAACCGCTCACCGCCGAGGCGGCGACCCGCCGATGGCGCGCGATGCGGGGCAGCACCGGCGTGCTCCACTCCGGGCACAGCATGATCCGCGTGAGCCCGGACGCAGACCCGCGCGAGGCGCACGCGGTGGCGGCGGCATCCGTCAGTTTCGCGTCGGACGTGACCGATGCCGAGATCGACGCGTACGTCGCCTCGGGCGAACCGCTGCAGGTCGCCGGGGCGTTCACCATCGACAGCCTGGGCGGCGCGTTCATCGACCGCGTCGTCGGAGACCCCTCCACAGTGGTCGGCATGTCGCTGTCCACGGTCCGCAGCCTGGCGCGCGAACTCGGCGTCAGCTGGCCCGATCTGTGGAACCGCGCGTAACTGCTCGGAACCGCACAGACTCCGTCGGCCCGCTCGTAGACTCCCCCACACGTTTCGCTGTCTTTCTTGTGCGGTGGACTCAAAAGGGGCGACCGGTGCCTGGGTAGGCTGGCACGCATGCCTCAGATCGCGAAGGTGCTCATCGCCAACCGCGGGGAGATCGCCGTACGTGTCATCCGTGCCGCGCGGGACGCCGGAAAGTCCTCCGTCGCCGTGTACGCCGACCAGGACCGCGACGCCCTGCACGCGCGCCTCGCCGACGAGGCGTACGCCCTGGAGGGCGCGACCAGCGCCGACACGTACCTGTCTGTGGAGAAGATCCTGTCGATCGCCCGCCGGTCCGGCGCTGACGCCGTCCACCCGGGCTACGGCTTCCTCGCCGAGAACGCCGGCTTCGCGCGTGCGGTCCTCGACGCCGGCCTCGTCTGGATCGGTCCCTCGCCGGAAGCGATCGAGGCGCTGGGCGACAAGGTCACCGCGCGTTCCGTCGCCGAGAAGGTCGGCGCTCCGCTCGCGCCTGGCACACCCGGGCCGGTCGCCGGGGCGCCCGAGGTGGTCGCCTTCGCCGAGGAGTTCGGTCTGCCGATCGCCATCAAGGCCGCGTACGGCGGCGGCGGCCGCGGACTCAAGGTCGCGCGGGAGTACGACGAGATCACCGAGATGTTCGAATCGGCCACGCGCGAGGCGATCACCGCCTTCGGCCGGGGCGAGTGCTTCGTCGAGAAGTATCTCGACAAGCCCCGCCACGTGGAGACCCAGTGCCTCGCCGATACCGCGGGAAACGTCGTCGTCGTCTCCACCAGGGATTGCTCTCTGCAGCGCCGTCACCAGAAGCTCGTCGAGGAGGCGCCCGCGCCGTTCCTGAGCGACGAGCAGAACCGCATCCTCTACGACGCGTCCAAGGCGATCCTGCGGGAGGTCGGCTACGTCGGCGCGGGCACGTGCGAGTTCCTGATCGGCGCCGACGGCACCATCTCCTTCCTCGAGGTCAACACCCGACTTCAGGTGGAGCACCCCGTCTCCGAGGAGATCACCGGGATCGACCTCGTGCGAGAGCAGTTCCGCATCGCCGAGGGCGGCCTGCTCGACTACGACGACCCGGTGCCCGTCGGCCACTCGATCGAATTCCGGGTCAACGGCGAGGACGCCGGGCGCGGCTTCCTCCCCCAGCCCGGCCCGATCCACGTGTTCAAGACATTCGGGGGTCCCGGCATCCGATTGGATTCCGGCGTGACGGCGGGCGACTCGGTCAGCGGCGCCTTCGACTCGCTGCTCGGAAAGATCATCGTCACCGGCCGCGACCGCGCCGAAGCGCTCGAGCGCGCCCGCCGCGCCCTCGATGAGTTCGAGGTGGCAGGGCTGCCCACGGTGCTGCCGTTCCATCGCAAGGTCGTGCGCGATCCCGCCTTCACTGCGGAGGGCGGCGACTTCGGCGTGTTCACCCGCTGGATCGAAACCGAGTTCGTCAACGACATCCCCCCGTGGGACGGCGAGCTCGAAGCGCCCAAGCCCGTCGAGGCCCGGCACACGGTGGTGGTCGAGGTCGCGGGCAAGCGGCTCGAGGTCAGCCTCCCCGACCGGATCGTCGCCGCGCCCGGCACAGGCGGAAGGCCGGCCGCGGTGCCGCCGTCACGGCGCTCGCACGCGACGACCGCCGTCGCGGGGGCGTCCGGTGACGCCGTGAAGTCGCCGATGCAGGCGACGATCGTCAAGGTCGCCGTCGAGGACGGCCAGCAGGTCGTCAAGGGCGACCTGGTGGTGGTGCTCGAGGCGATGAAGATGGAGCAGCCGATCCAGGCGCACAAGGACGGCGTCATCGGCGCGATCAACGCCACCGCCGGCACGACGGTCTCAGCCGGTCACCAGCTCCTGACGATCAGCTAGCGTCCGCCGGGGTCGTCGGGACTGATCGCGGCGACGCGGTCGGGCGCCCAATTGCGCCGCATCTCGGCTTCTGCGCCACTTTCCTGTTTCTGCGCTTCCCGCCGCAGAAGCGCCTCTTCCCTGCTTCTGCGCCCACAGATATTGGCGCATTCGCAGAGAGCTGCCGCACCCGCGGGAAAAGCGTCGCAAACGACAGGGCGGAGGGATGCCGATCGCCCGGGCGCCGGCGGGCGCCGCGCCGAGCCCGCGTCAGCCGTCTTCGTTCGCGCGATCGACGATGTGCATGGCGCGGGCGGCGTCGGTGATGCTTCCGGTCAGGGATGGGTACACCGCGAACACGCGCGACAGCTGGTCGACGGTGAGCCGGCGCTCGACCGCGATCGCGATGGGATAGATCAGCTCGGAGGCGCGCGGCGCGACGATCACTCCGCCGATCACCGTGCCGCTGCCCTGACGGGCCAGGAGCTTGACGAACCCGTCCTTGATGCCCATCATCTTCGCGCGGGGATTCGCCGCGAGCGGAAGCTTGTGGACCACCCCGTCGATGATGCCGTCGGTGATGTCCTGCTCCGACCACCCGATCGTCGCGATCTCGGGCGCGGTGAAGATGTTGGAGGTGATGCGTCGGTGCTCCAGCGGGATGACCACGTCGCCGAGCGCGTGGAAGACCGCCGTGCGGCCCTGCATCGACGCCACCGACGCGAGTGGCACGAACGTCGTGCAGTCGCCGGCGGCGTAGATGTTCGGCACCGACGTGCGCGCGACGCGGTTGACCTGGATGTTCCCCGACTCCGTCATCTGGACGCCCGCCTCCTCCAGCCCGAGTCCCGCGGTGTTGGGGATCGATCCGACCGCCATCAGGCAGTGGCTCCCCTCGACGGTGCGGCCGTCCGCGAGCGTGACGAGGACACCGTCGCCCTGTCGCTCCACCTTCGCGGCGCGCGACTTCGACAGCACGGTCATCCCGCCGCGCTTGAAGACCTTCTCGAGCACCTTCGCGGCATCCGTGTCCTCGCCGGGGAGCACCTGCTCGCGGCTGGAGACGAGGGTGACCTTGGCGCCGAGGTTCATGTAGGCCGACGCGAACTCGGCGCCGGTGACGCCCGAGCCCACCACGATGAGGTGCTCGGGCAGCGCGGTCATGTCGTAGAGCTGGGTCCAGGTGAGGATGCGTTCGCCATCGGGCATCGCGGTGGGCAGCATCCGCGGCGACGAGCCGGTCGAGATGACCAGGGTGTCGGCCTCGACGCGATCGAAGTCCGTGCCCTTGGGCCCGGTCGAGACCACGACGGCGTTGTCGCTGTCGAGCCGGCCGTGCCCCGAGATGATGCGCACACCGGCCTCGACGAGCGATGCGCGCATGTCGTCGGACTGCTGCCGGGCGAGCGTGAGGAGCCGCTTGTTGACCGCACCGAGGTTGATGGCGATCTCGGGCTTGAGCGGCTTGCCCTCGGCGCCGCGCGCGAACAGCTGCACGCCCAGGTCGCCCGCCTCCGAGATGGCGACGGCCGCGTCGGCGGTCGCGATCAGCGTCTTGGACGGAACGACGTCGGTGATGACGGCCGAGCCTCCGATGCCGGCGCGCTCGACCACCGTCACCTCCGCGCCGAGCTGGGCGGCAGCCAGTGCGGCTTCGTAGCCCCCGGGACCCCCACCGATGATTGCGACGCTCTGGGTGCGCTCGAAGCTCAAAGACATGGACCCATCCTCCCAGCACGAGCGCGGCGCGACGACAGCGGCGCTGAATCCACGACGACGGATGCCGGCCCCCGCGTGCGCTCTGGCTCCCGGGCCCGCGCGTTCATAGAGTGGGTCCATGCCAGACACGACCGCAGGCCCGCTGGATGACAACCCGTTGGATCGCCCCGGCGCCGACCCGTTCGAGATCGCCGGCCAGGCCGCCGACGACATCGCCCGGATCACCGGAGTGCCGCGTCATGACATCGCGCTCACGCTCGGCAGCGGCTGGGGCGACGCAGCGGAGCTGATCGGCGAGACGATCGCCACGGTTCCGGCGACCGAGGTCACCGGCTTCAGCCGGCCGGCGCTCGAGGGACACGTCGGCACCCTCCGCAGCGTCGTGACGCCGCGCGGGCGCCACGTGCTGATCATCGGAGCCCGCACGCACTTCTACGAGGGCCACGGGCCCCGCCGCGTGGTCCACAGCGTCCGCACGGCGGCCGCGACCGGCGCGCGGACGATGGTGCTGACCAACGGCGCGGGAGGACTGCGGCATACCTGGAAGCCCGGCACGCCGGTGCTCATCAGCGACCACATCAACCTGACGGCATCCACCCCTCTCGAGGGTGCGACGTTCATCGACCTGACCGACCTCTACTCGCTGCGCCTGCGCGACCTGGCACGCACGATCGACCCCTCGCTCGATGAGGGGGTCTACTGCCAGTTCACGGGACCGCAGTACGAGACGCCCGCGGAGGTCCGCATGGTCAAGGCGCTCGGCGGGCACATCGTGGGCATGTCGACGGCGCTCGAGGCGATCGCCGCACGTCAGGCCGGCATGGAGGTGCTGGGCATGTCGCTCATCACGAACATGGCTGCCGGCATCCAGACGACGCCCCTGAGCCATCAGGAGGTGGTGGAGGCCGGCCGGATGGCCGGGCCGGTCATCTCATCGCTCCTGGCGCGCGTGATCGGCGCGATGTGACCGCCGGGGCGACCGACCCCGCCCGCCACGACGCCGCGCCTGAAGACGCGCTGCTGGACACCGCGCGGGCGTGGCTCGGGCAGGACCCCGATGTCCAGACCCGCGCCGAGCTCGGCGAGCTGATCGACCGGGCCGAACGGGGTGATGCCGCGGCATCCGCCGATCTGGGCAACCGCTTCGCCGGCCGGCTCGCCTTCGGCACCGCGGGACTGCGCGGCGAACTGGGCGCCGGCAGCAACCGGATGAACCGGGTGCTCGTCGCCCAGGCGGCTGCGGGTCTCGCGGCGTTCCTGCTCGAACGCGGCGGCGACGGGGGCGACGGGCCATCGGTCGTGATCGGCTACGACGGCCGTCGCAACTCCCGGGTGTTCGCCCAGGACTCCGCCGAGCTGTTCGCGGGCGCCGGTCTGCGTGCGATCCTCCTCCCGCGACTGCTCCCGACACCCGTGCTCGCCTTCGCCGTGCGCGAGCTCGGCGCGTCCGCAGGGGTGATGGTGACAGCAAGCCACAACCCGCCGAACGACAACGGCTACAAGGTCTACCTGGGCGGTCACGATGAGGGCGCGCAGATCGTCTCCCCCGTGGATGCCGAGATCGCCGAGCACATCCGGCGGATCGCCGAGGCGGGGGATGTCGGGGCGCTCCCCCGCTCTCTGGGTTACGCGACCGCACCCGAATCACTGGTCGACGCGTACGTCACGGCGACTGCCGCGGTTGCTCCCGCACCCGCCGACACCCAGGGCTTCACCTGGGTCTACACGGCGATGCACGGAGTCGGGTGGGAGACCCTCTCCCGCATCCTGGATGCCGCCGGATACCCCGAGCCGGTGCCCGTCGACGCTCAGCTGGACCCGGACGGCGCGTTTCCGACGGTGGCGTTCCCGAATCCCGAAGAGCCGGGCGCGATGGACCTCGCGTTCGAGACGGCCCGCAGCGTCAACGCCGACCTGGTGATCGCGAACGACCCGGACGCCGACCGACTGGCCGTCGCGGTGCCCGACCCGCACGCTCCCGGCGGCTGGAGGCGGCTCACGGGAAACCAGATCGGACTGCTCCTGGGCTGGCGGGCCGCGCGCCTCGCAAGGGCAGCCGACGTTCCGCCCGGCGCGTCCCTCGCCTGCTCGCTCGTCTCCTCACCGGGCCTGAAGGCGGTCGCCGACCACTACGGCCTCGACTTCCACACGACCTTGACGGGCTTCAAGTGGATCTCTCGGGCACCCGGCCTCGTCTACGGGTTCGAGGAGGCGCTCGGCTACCTCGTCAATCCGGAGACGGTGCGCGACAAGGACGGCATCTCGGCGGCGATCGCGATGCTCGGGCTGGTGACCGAGGCGCGGGCTCGCGGCGAGAGCCTCGCGCGGGTGCTGGCGGAGTTCGATGCGACGTTCGGCTTCTTCGCCAGCGAGCAGATCTCGATCCGCGTGGCGGACGTCTCGTCCATCGGCCGGATCATGGCGGCCCTCAGGGCGCGGCATCCGTCGTCGATCGGAGGCGTCGCGGTCGAGAAGGTCGACGACCTGCTGGTCGGCGTCGACGAGCTGCCATCCGGCGACGTCCTGCGGCTGTGGCTGGCGGACGGTTCGCGCGTGATCATCCGCCCGAGCGGAACCGAGCCGAAGCTGAAGCTCTACCTCGACGTTCGCGGCGATTCGGCCGATGACGCGAAGACGCGCATCGCCACGCTCGCGGGCGGCGCCAGAGACCTGCTCGACGAGGTCGGCTGAGAAGACGCCATGGCTGAGAGCCCGGACGACAGAGCGGACGCCGCCGACGACGCATCCGGCCGCGACGGCGGCGCGACCGCGGCAGACCAGCCCGATCCACCGCACTGGCTGCGGAAGGTCATCCTCTTCCTCAGCGGGCAGACGATCAGCCTCCTGGGCTCCATGCTCGTCCAGTACGCCGTCTTCTGGTACCTGACGATCACCTACCAGTCGGGCGTGGTCATGATGCTCGCGGCGCTGTTCGGCTTCCTCCCGCAGGCCGTCGTCTCGATCTTCGGCGGAGTGTGGGCGGATCGGCACAACCGCAAGTACCTGATCATGGCTGCGGATGCCGCGATCGCCGTCTCGACGCTGGCGCTCGCCGTCGCTCTGATGGCCGGATACGACGCACCGTGGGTGATCTACCTCGCCCTGGCGATCCGCTCGGCCGGCGCCGGCATCCAGATGCCCGCGGTGTCCGCCCTCATTCCGCAGATCACGCCGATGCGCAATCTGATGCGCGTGAACGGCATCAACGGCTCCATCCAGTCCGCGATGGCGCTGCTGGCACCCGCAGCCGCCGGGGCGATCTATGCCTCATCGGCGGCAGCGACGGAGGGCGCCGCCGCTTCGCTGGTGCCCATCTTCTTCATCGATGTCGTCACCGCGATCATCGGGATCGGGCTCCTCGCACTGATCCCGGTCACGGCGATACGGCGGGCGGGCGACGTCGAGGCGGGCTACTTCGCCGATCTCGTGGACGGCGTGAGATACGTCGCCCATCACGCGTTCGTGCGCTGGCTGCTGATCCTGTTCGCGATCATCTTCGTCCTCATCGTGGCGCCGTCGAACCTCACCCCCCTGATGGCGGTGCGCTCGTTCGACGCGGGCGAGCAGCAGAACGTGGTGAACCTCGCCGTGCTGGAGATCGCCTTCAGCGTGGGGATGGTCCTGGGTGGGATCGTCGTGGCGGCGCTGTTCGCGAAGCGGAGTCGGATCGGCATGATCATCGTCTCCTCGCTGGTGTTCGGACTCCTGTCCATCGGCATGGGGCTCTCACCCAACATCTGGCTGTTCTTCGGCTTCATGTTCCTCCTGGGGCTCTCGGTTCCGTTCTTCTCGACGCCGTCGACGACGCTGCTGCAGGAGACCGTCGAACCGGAGCGCCAGGGACGCGTCTTCGGCTTCCTCGGCATCGTGATGGCCGTGGCCATGCCGATCGGGATGGTCGTGTTCGGCCCGCTCGCCGACGTCCTGCCGATCGAGTGGCTCCTGATCGGCTCCGGGATGCTGACCTTCGTGGTGCTCGCCGGTGCGGTCTGGCTGCCCGCGGGCAGGCGAGCGCTCGCCGCGGCTCGCGCAGCGTC
>NZ_DASUNI010000074.1:0-5066 GCF_036277215.1 Microbacterium sp.
TGACCTCGACAGCGCCATCGTGGAACATGGCCGCGTTGCCGTCGGTGGGGTCTCCGCCCATGTAGACGACCACGGCGTCCGCGGGAGCGACGCCCTTGGCCTCCAGTCCGTCGAGCACCGTCTGGCCCTCGAGACGGCCGACCTCGACGTTGTCGAACGACACGTAGTAGTCGGCGCCCGAGAACGGACGGTCGTAGGCGATGACGGGGATGCCCTCGGTCTTGGCCTTGGCCGCGACCGCCTCGGCGGCACCCTGGTAGTCCACCAGCACCATCACGCCGCAGCCTTGGGTGAGCTGCTGATCGGCGATCGTCGAGTACTTGTTCACGTCACCCTGAGCGTTCTGGATGTCCACGTCGAACCCGGCGCCTTCCAGACCCTCCTGGAGGTACTTGCGGTCGAAGTTCTCCCAGCGAGGCGAAGACGCCGCGTCGGGCAGGATCACACAGGCGCGGCCGCCTTCAGCCGTGCCGCCTCCGTCGCCACCCTCGGTCGGCGTGGTTCCGCCGCCGGAGCCGGCACAGCCGGCCAAGAGCAGCGCGGCAGCGCCGGTGAGGGCGGCCGCGGAGAGGATTGAAGACTTCTTCATCTTTCGCCTTTCGTCATTGATTGCGAGCGCCAAGAAACCCCGGCGCGAATTGCGCGTGAGGGAATCCTTTCGAGATCCAGCGTTGGCGTCAAGACATGAACGTAACGCTTTGGCAACGCCGCCAGCGGGATGTTCCCACCCGCGGTCGCTCTTTCGCTCCCAGCACCTAGGGGACGCATATTGCGAATCAGAATGGCACAACCCACAGCATATTGCGCGGTTTACCGTTCAGTCGAGCGAAACCCGAGCCTTCACGCGTTTTTCACTTGAACGCATGACGCGTTCAGGCCCTGCCGACAGCAGCTCGTTTGCGGCGCGACAGCGAGTCGACGATCACCGCCAGGATCAGAACCACGCCGGTGACCATGAATCTCACCGACGAGTCGAGGTTCAGCAGCGTGAGGCCTGAGGAGATCGACTGGATGACCACGATCCCCAGCAGCGCGGCGAAGGCGGTTCCCCGGCCGCCGAACAGGCTGGCTCCGCCGATCACGGCCGCTGCGATGGCGTTGAGGTTCACATCGCCCGCTCCGGAGCTCTGATTCGCCGCGGCGAGCCTCGCCGCGGCGAGGATGCCGCCCACGGCGGCGAGACTCGAGCAGAAGACGAACACGGAGATGTAGATCCGGTTCACGCGGATGCCGGCGCGCCGGGATGCCTCCACCGAGCCGCCCACCGCGTAGACCGCTCTGCCCCACCGCGTGCGGGTCAGCGCGAAGTCGGCGATCACGACCAGCAGGAGGAAGAACAGGAACATCACGCCCACGCCGCGCGACAGGTTGAGGTACCAGGCGGCGACGAGGAGGAAGACGAGCAGCGCGCCGCCGCGGATGCCGATCTCGAGGTAGCTCTGGCTCACGAGGTTGGCCGCGGAGCGCTGCTGCGCACGGCGCGTGAGGATCCACGCGTAGCCGCCGGCAGCGATGACGGCGACGACGTAGGACGCCCACGCGGGCAGGAACATCTGCTGGGCGAAGTGCACGATCCAGGAATCGAACGGCAGGTTGATCGACCCGGTCGCTCCGAGCACCCACAGCTGGAGCCCGAGGAATCCGAGGAGGCCGGCGAGCGTGATGACGAAGCTGGGAAGGCCGAAGCGCGTGTACAGGAATCCGTAGAGCAGTCCCACGAGCGCGCCCGCGGCGACGGCGGCCGCGAGCGCGAGGACCAGGTTCCACTGCAGCTGGACGAAGCCGACCGCCAGCACCGCTGCCGCCAGGCCGGCGACGGAGCCGACCGACAGGTCGATCTCGCCGACGAGGAGCACCAGCACGATGCCCAGCGCGATGGTTCCGATCGCGGCGCACTGCATCGTGAGGTTCACGAGGTTCGCGCTGGACAGGAAGACCGGATTCAGGGCCTGGAACACCGTCCAGATCAGCACCAGGCCGATCAGGACGGGCAGCGAGCCCAGGTCGCCGCCCCGCACGCGTGAGAGGACCAGCTCGAACCCCGTGCGCAGACTCCGGGGGCTCAGCAGACGGTCATCCGGCAGGTCCGCCGGGATCGTCGGAGCTGCGCGCTCCTCTCTGCTCGAGCTCATGAAATTCCGTCGCCTGCGTCGCGCCGGCGGCGAGCACCCTTGTCCGACAGGCGGATGATCTTCCCCTCGGGCGGTTCGCTCGCCGGCACGTCCGCGGCACGTCTGCTCACCGCGTTGTCCGTGGCGCCGGTGATGGCGGCGATCAGCGTCTCGCTCGTCACATCCGCGATGTTGTAGACGCCGTTGTTGCGGCCGAGTCGCAGCACCACAGCGCGGTCGGCGACGGCCATGACGTCGGCCATGCTGTGGCTGATGAGGACCACGCCGTGCCCCCGCTCCCGGAGCCGCTCGATGAGGTTGAGCACCTCGGCGGTCTGAGCCACGCCGAGGGCGGCCGTGGGTTCGTCCAGGATGACCACACGGGGGTCGCCGATGAGCGAGCGTGCGATCGCGACGGTCTGCCGCTGGCCACCCGACAGCGACGCCACGGGGATCCGCACGGAGGGGATCTTGGCCGACAGCTCGCGCAGCAGCGTCCATGTCTGCTGCTCCATGTCGACCTCGTCCAGGGTCCTGCCCGAGCGCAGCTCACGTCCGAGCCACAGGTTGGCGACGACATCGAGGTTGTCGCACAGGGCGAGGTCCTGGAAGACGGTCGCGATCCCGAGCTCCTGGGCGTCGGCCGGGCTCTCGATCTCGACGATGTCGCCGTCGTACTCGATCGTTCCGGAATCCTGCGCGTGCACTCCCGAGAGCACCTTCACCAGGGTCGACTTGCCCGCGCCGTTGTCGCCGATCAGGGCGACGACTTCACCTTCGTTGACCCAGAATTCGACGTCGGTCAGGGCTCGCACCGCCCCGAACCGCTTCGAGATGCCGCGCATGGTCAGCACGCGCTCGCGCGCGCGGCCGGTGCGGGCGGCAGGCAACGACATCGTCACGTCCTCATCCTCGGCGATCGTCTCGAACGACCCTACCGCCGGGCTCAGGCGCCGCCGTCGGCGACGGTTCATTCCTCGAGCAGGCCGGCCGAAACACACGACGCGCGGTAGTCCGGCGTGCAGATGTCCTCCACCGTCCAGAACCCGTCGGCCACGACCGTGTCGAGGATGTCGTCCACGGTCACCGCGACCGGATCGAGCAGCGTCGCCGGCGTTCCGTCGATGTCGAGGGGGCCGGTCACCTCCTCGCCCCGCAGCAGTGCGACGGCGACCTCCGCGGCGAGTTCGGCCTGCGGCTTGATCGCCTTGTAGACGGTCATGTGCTGATCACCCGTGAGAATCCGCTGAATCGCGGACAGCTCGGCATCCTGTCCCGTCACGACCGGCCACGGCGAGACGTTGGCCGCCTTCAGGGCCGATACGGCGCCGCTGGCCGTGCCGTCGTTCGCGGCGTAGACGCCGACGATGTCATCGCCGTACTGCGCGACCTGCCCCGACACCCACTCCTGCGCCTTGTCGGGACTCCAATCCGGCGTCGCGTACTCGGCGAGGACCGTCAGCCCTGCCGCGTCGATCACCCGGTGCGCACCTTCCGCGAACTGGGTCGCGTTGCTGTCGGTCGGAGAGCCGTTCACCATCAGGATGCCGCCGCCGACGTCTCCGCGCAGCTCGAGGGCATTGACGAATGCCGTGGCCTGGAGCTCGCCGACCTTCTCGTTGTCGAAGGACACGTAGTACGCGAGGTTGCCGCCGGCGACGAGCCGATCGTAGGAGACGACCGGGACGCCCTGGGCGTTGGCGGCAGCGACGATCGTGACCGCCGCGCCGACGTCGACGGGATCGAGGACGAGCACGCCGGCGCCCGCGGCGAGCGCGCTCTCGGCCTGCTGCTGCTGCTTCGCGGCATCCTGATCGGCGTTCGCGTACAGCACCCGATAGTCGCCGAGCTCCTCGACGCGGGCCTCGAAGAACGGTCGGTCGAACGTCTCGTAGCGAGCGGTCTTCGCATCCGGGAGCAGAAGCGCGATGGCTCCGTTCGGACCGTCGGTGTCGGATGCGCCGGGCGATCCCGTGCATCCGGAAAGGGCGCCGCCACTCAGGGCGAGGGCGGTCAACACCGCGGCCGCTCGCTGGAAGCGGCGTCTCGCCGACGCCCGGATCGCCATCCGCGCCCCTAGGCCGTGAACGGGAGCGCGTCGGCTTCGACGACGACGTGATCCAGCGCTATCGTGATCGCTCCGCGGGTCTCCGCCCACTCGCCGAACGAGGCGCCGACGATCTCGGGCAGCCCATTGGCGGACGAGAGGGCGGTGCGTTCGAGCGAGTGCCGCATCGGCGCCATGAGGATCTCGCCGGCCTGCCCGAGTTCTCCGCCCACGACGATCAGCTCCGGGTCGAACAGGTTGCACAGGCTCGCCGCCGCGATGCCGATGTGCCGGCCCGCGTCGGCGATCACGCGCCGCGAGCTGCCGTCACCGCTGTAGGACGCCTGAATCAGGTCGCTGAGCCGCTGCATGCCCTCGCTCGGCGGGAACAGCGAAAGCAGAGCCGGGCCGCCGGCGTAGGTCTCGAGGCAGCCTCGGTTGCTGCACCGGCAGATCGGTCCGTTCTCGTCGATCGTCACATGACCGATCTGACCGGCCTTGCCGTTCACGCCGCGGAAGAGGTCGCCGCCGACGATCAGGCCCGCGCTGATCGTGTGGCCCACGCGGATGAACACCGACGATGCCGCCGACCGGGCGCTGCCTTCGCGGGCCTCGGCCAGCCCGGCCAGGTTCGCCTCACTGTCCACGAACACCGGGCGGCCGATGCGGGCGGAGAGGCTCTCGGCGACGTCGACGCCCTCCCATCCGCGCAGCAGGCCAGGCGTGGAGACCATCCCGGTGCGCGGGTCGATGGGTGCAGGCAGCGCGAGCCCGATGGCCAGCAGATCGCCCACCGATCCGCCGATGGTCTCCATCATGTCGCTCAGCAGGATGCTGAGCCGATCGAGTTCGGCATCGTGGCGGTGATCGAGCGGGAGGGGCAGCGAGGTCTGGGTCACGACCGTGCG
>NZ_DASUNI010000075.1:0-2201 GCF_036277215.1 Microbacterium sp.
AGCCGCCACCTTCCACCAGAGCGACCGGAAGCTGAGGATCACACTCCCCTCGATCCTGTCCGCCGAAGACTCCTTCGAGGTCACCGTCGTCTACGGCGGCGCCCCGAGGCCGCGGCGCTCCCGCTGGGGGACGATCGGCTGGGAGGAACTCGCCGACGGTGCGCTGGTCGCCTCCCAGCCCACCGGAGCCCCCACCTGGTTCCCGTGCAACGACCTGCCCTCCGATAAGGCGACCTACCGCCTGTCGGTGACCACCGAGCAGGCATACACCGTGGTCGCGAGCGGACTGCGCGTCGGTCGGACCAGCCGGGGCGGGAGGTCGACCTGGCTCTTCGAACAGGATGCGCCCACGCCGACGTACCTGACGACAGTCCACATCGGTCGATACGTCGAGGAGACGCTCCCGCTCGGACGATCCACCGGCCGGCTCTTCTTCCCGGCGCCGCTGGCCGCACGTGTTCACGCCGACTTCGCCGATCTGCCGCGCATGGTCGCCGTGTTCGAGCACCTGTTCGGTCCATACCCGCTCCAGGAGTACGCCGCCATCGTGACCGCCGATGAGCTGGAGATGCCGCTCGAGGCGCAGGGGATCGGCGTCTTCGGCGCGAATCACATCGACGGGTCCGGCGCGCTGGAACGGCTTGTCGCCCACGAGCTCGCGCACCAGTGGTTCGGCAACAGCGTCGGCGTCTCGAAGTGGCAGGACATCTGGCTCAACGAGGGTTTCGCCTGCTACTCCGAATGGCTGTGGTCGGAGTACTCGGGCGCTCCGACAGCCCACCAGAAGGCGCTGTCCCACCATGCACGTCTGGCGTCGCTGCCGCAGGACCTCGTGCTGAGCGATCCCGGCCCGGATTCGATGTTCGACGATCGGGTCTACAAGCGCGGTGCGCTGACGCTGCACGCACTGCGGCTGACCCTCGGCGACGATGCCTTCTTCGGGATGCTGCAGACGTGGGCCCGAACCCACCGGGGGTCCACCGCGACGACCACGGACTTCGTCGCCCTCGCGGAGAGTTCGGCGGGGGTTCCGATCGCGTCGCTTCTGCGCGCCTGGCTCGACCAGCCGCGACTTCCGAAGCTCCCCAAGCCGGGCGGGGGCAGCTTCACCCCGATTGCGACACCGGCGCCGCCGGAGCAGCAGCTGCAGTGAGCACGAACCCGTCCGGTCCGGGAATGATCGCGGCATCCACTGTGTCGACCCGTCCCGGGATCCGCACGGCCCGCGCAGCCGGCAGCCGCCCGCTGCCGACCTCACCCACCCGCACGGCGGCGAGGTCCACGCGGACACCGCGGCCGTCAGCCTTCAGCGCCGCCTCGAGAAGGGTCCATCCCTCGAGGTCGGGCGCAGGTGCGGGTGCGAAAAGAGGGGCGAGCTCGGCGAGGCGCGCGCCCGCGTCGCCTCCCGGCGCCCGCTCGATGTCGACGCCCACCCCGGTCGTGTCGGACAGTGACGCCGCGGCGACGGCCACGACGCTCCCCGCGTAGCTGACGCTGATCGCGACCGGCGCTCCCGTCACGCGCGGCCGGCCGTGCTCGGCGCCGCAGCGCTCGCACGTCGTGGTGAATCCGAGGCCGGCGGCATCCGTGAATTCTGCGATCAGCTCCGCCAGCAACGACCTCCCCGCAAGGAATCGCTGTGCTCCGGCACCGCTCAGGGCTTCGTACCGGCGCACCTGCGGCTCTCCGAGCCGCCGAAGCACATCGACGGATGCCGGCGGGGACGTTTCGGCATCGCACCACGCAAGCCGGACCGGGCCGAAACCCGCACGTCCAGCGGTCATTCCCCCAGGGTACGGCGAGTGTGCGGTCGCCACTCGCGAGAGTGCATGTTGCTGCCGCCGAGCGTGCGCCGCCCCGGGTCTGGCTGCACGATCGGCGTGGGCAAGATGCACTCTCGGCAGCGGCAAGGTGCACTCCCGGCGCGGAGACAAGCGCTGTCACGACACCCACCACAGCGGTAACGTGAGCGGACACCGCTCGCCCGGGAGACCCACATGACGCACGAACCCCCCGCTGCCGACCAGACGATCAGCGAGATCGTCGATCGACTGAGTGTCCAATTCCCGGATCGTCCGACCGCGACGATCCGCGAGGTGGTGACCCAGTCCTATGAGGAGTTCAACGACGCGCGGGTCCGGGACTTCGTCGAAGTGCTCGTCGAGAAGCAGGCCAAGAAGCGCCTGAAGCACCTCGACTCC
>NZ_DASUNI010000076.1:0-4601 GCF_036277215.1 Microbacterium sp.
AAGTCGGTGACACCCGCGGGCCTCGCGATGATGATCGCGAAGAAGCACACGATCGAGACGATGGCCAGACCGAGCGACATGTACGCCAGGATTCGGTCGAGGCGGCGGACCGGGACGTCCCCGCCAGGGGTGCGGGTGCTCATTCACATCAGCCTATCGGGTGTCGTGGTTGCCGTAGGCTGTGGGTCGGGGTCGATCGGTCCCTGTTCCGTCATGCCCCACGCGAGGCAAAGCACACAGCGAGGTTTCCATGCCCACCGGCAAGGTCAGGTTCTACGACGAGGAGAAGGGGTTCGGCTTCATCGCAACCGATGACGGCCAGGACGTCTTCCTGCACGCCACAGCCCTGCCCGCCGGTGCGCCCGCGCCGAAGCCGGGGACTCGCCTCGAGTTCGGCGTGGCCGACGGCAAGCGCGGACTGCAGGCGCTCTCGGTGCGGGTACTCGAGGCACCGCCGAGCTTGGCGAAGCGGGCGCGCAAGCCCGCCGACGACATGGCGATCATCGTGGAAGACCTCGTGAAGCTGCTCGACGGCATCGGTGGCGACCTCCGCCGTGGGCGCTACCCCAGCGGGTCGCACTCCAAGAAGATCGCGGCCGTGCTCCGCAAGGTCGCCGATGAACTCGACACCTGAGCCGATCGACGAGTCGACGGCACGGGAGCTGGCGCTGGCAGCGCTGGCGGAGATCACACCCGCCGCGACGGTCGGGGAGCCCGCGGAATCGACGGTGCACGACGACGGCGTGCTGACGCTGCGTTTCGAGAACAAGCTGTCGGGCTACCCCGGCTGGTTCTGGACCGTCAGCCTCGCGCAGGTCGACGATTCCGCCCCGACGGTACTGGAAGTCGAGCTGATTCCCGGGAACGGTGCGCTGGTCGCGCCGGACTGGCTGCCGTGGGCGGAGCGCCTCGCCGAGTATCAGGCGGCTCAGGCCGCTCTCGCGGCGGAAGGCCTGGCCACCGACGACCTGATCATCGCGACGGACGAAGAGGATCTCGACGACGTCGACGATCTGGACGCGTCCGACTTCGACGACGATGGATCGCCGATCCTGCACTCCGGCGACGTGGACGGCGTCGACATCGACGAGCTGTCGGATGACGCGGTCGACGACGACGACGAGTCGGACGATGACGACTCGGATGACGATGACGATGAGTCGGATGACGACGACGATGACGATGAGTCGGATGACGACGACGATGACGATGAGTCGGATGACGACGACGACGACGAGTCCGACGATGACGACTCGGATGACGATGAGCCCGATGATGACGACGATGACGATGAGTCGGACGACGAAGACGATAAAGACGTCGATGATTCGGACGACGAAGACGAGTCGGATGATGACGACGATGAGTCCGACGACTCGGATGACGACGACGACTCGGATGACGACGACGACGCGGACGGGTACGACTCAGGCCGCTGACCCGGTCCGCTGACTCAGGTCACAGGTTCTCGACCGTGAAGTCGATGCTCCGGATGAGCTGACGCACATCGTCGGGCTCGATCGAGACGAAGGTCGCGACGCGCAGCTGATTGCGGCCGAGCTTGCGATACGGCTCGGTGTCGACGATGCCGTTGGCGCGAAGCGCTGAGGCGACGGCCGCGGCATCCACCGACTCGGCGAAGTCGACGGTGACCACGACGGGGGAGCGGTCCGCCGGCTCGGCGACGAACGGCGTGGCGAACTCGGATGCCGCGGCCCAGTCGTACAGCGCGCCCGACGATTCCCGCGTCCGCGCGTCGGCCCAGGTCAGGCCGCCGTTGCCGAGGATCCACTGCAGCTGATCGTCGAGCAGGAAGAGTGTCGCCAGCGCCGGGGTGTTCAGCGTCTGGTTGAGACGGGAGTTGTCCAGCGCGTTCTTCAGGCTCAGGAACTCGGGGATGTACCGACCGGATGCCGCGATCCGCTCGATCCGCTCGATCGCGGCGGGGGAGACGACCGCGAACCACAGTCCGCCGTCCGAGCCGAGGTTCTTCTGCGGCGCGAAGTAGTAGACGTCCGTCTCGCCGACCTCGAAGTCGATGCCGGCGGCGGCACTCGTGGCGTCGATGACGGTCAACGCGCCCTCGTCGCCGTGCACGCGCGTGATCGCGGCGGCAACTCCCGTGGAGGTTTCGTTGTGCGGCCAGGCGTACACGTCGACGCCATCGACCGGCTCGGCCACCGTGCTTGTGCCGGCGGGCACGTCACGGACGTCGGGAGCCTGAAGCCACGGTGCCTTCGCGGCGGTCGCGAACTTGCCGCCGAACTCGCCGAACACGAGGTTCTGGCTGCGGTCCTCGATGAGACCGAAGGCCGCGGCATCCCAGAACGCCGTCGATCCGCCGTTGCCGAGGATCACCTCGTAGCCGGCAGGAATGCGAAACAGATCAGCGAGGTGCGAGCGGACGTCGCCGACGAGGTTCTTCACGGGCGCCTGGCGATGCGAGGTGCCGAGCAGAGATGCGCCGCGCGTGACCAGCGCCTCGAGCTGCGCACCGCGCACCTTGGAGGGGCCGCATCCGAAGCGACCGTCGGCGGGCAGGAGATCACTCGGGATCACGAGGTGGGGCATCCCCCGATTCTACGATCGCGGGCGTCGGCCACCGCATCGGTGTGACCGCCCGTGACCCGGCTGCGTCGGGTTCGGCCCCGCCGGGGCGTCGGCAGCATTGGATAGGCTGTCCTTGCTCCCACTCCGCGTCTGCGAGGCACAATGACCGATCTGATCGACACGACAGAGATGTATCTGCGCACGATCCTCGAACTCGAGGAGGAGAACATCGTTCCCCTCCGCGCGCGCATCTCGGAGCGGCTCGGTCACTCGGGTCCGACGGTGTCTCAGACGGTCGGCCGCATGGAGCGCGACGGTCTCGTCGTGGTCTCCGACGACCGCACCCTCGAGCTCACCGACGCGGGCCGTTCGAAGGCCGTCGACGTCATGCGCAAGCACCGCCTCGCGGAGCGGCTCCTCTCCGACGTCATCGGGCTCGACTGGGCGTACGTCCACGAAGAGGCCTGCCGCTGGGAGCACGTGATGAGCGAGCAGGTGGAGCGCCGGCTCGTCGAACTGCTCGGACACCCCACCGAGTCCCCGTACGGCAACCCCATCCCGGGTCTGGCCCAGCTCGGCGATGTGCCGGCCAAGAACTTCGAGCAGGGCGTGGTCGGTCTGGTGCGGCGGCTCAACGAGGTGGGCGGCCCCATCACCGGCACCGTCCGCCGCCTGGCCGAGCCCGTGCAGGTCGACCCCGAGCTGCTGCAGCAGCTGAAAGGCGCCGGTGTGATGCCCGGCGCGGCCGGTGACTACCGGTACAGCGAGGGCTACGTCCTCGTGCAGATGGACGGCAACGACGAGGGCCTCGAGCTGCCCATCGAGGTCGCCTCGCACATCTTCCTCGTCGACGACCGGCGCTGAGTTCGCGCCGCCGGGTGCTCCGACTCGGTCGATAGCACAGCGCAGGATGCGTGTCCAGGTCTTTGCCAGCCGCTCGATGTGACTTATTCGTTACATTCGGGTAGCGTGAATGGAGTCCACAGGCGAGTAACCCCCGCGCCATCGGACGCCACGCGGATTGCCTCCCTGGCTCGTCGTCCACGTGGTACGCCCGCATACCGTGCCCCGACACCGAATGCTGACGAGCCAGCGCCCCGGCGCGGAGGCGCCGGAGGAACTATTGGCTGAAGAATTCGATTCGTCCGCGAACGAGCCCCGAAGCGACGAGACGACTGTCACGCGCCGTGCCCGTGGACGAACCTCTCCCTCGCCGCTGTCCAAGCGCATCACCGCCATCGCGGCGCGCCCGAAGAAGGTGCGCCCCGTGCGGTCTGCTTCCGCTCCGCGCACTGCCGGTCGCAACACCAAGCCGCTGCGCAGCCTGGTCATCCTGACGATGGTCGGCGGCCTCATCGCGACGGTCGCCCTCCCGGCGTACGGCGCTTGGCGACCGACTGAGGATGCCGTCACCCTCCAGCAGGTGGCAGCCGAGGACGCCCAGTCGCTGCTCGTCGCATCCGACTCCACCAGCGAAGGTCTTGCGCGGGACAGCTACTCGGCCACGACCCAGGACGAGATCGACCAGAAGAAGGCCGAAGCCGCTGCCGCCGAGGCAGCGGCCGCACGCGCCCGCCTGACGACGAGCGTTGCGGCCGGCCTCCCGGTGAACATGGCCCTCGTATCACCGGGCAGCGGCGAAGTGCGCTGGCCGATCCTGAACTTCACCCTCGGACGCGGTCTGTGGGATTCCGGCTACCACCAGGGCGTCGACCTGCTCGCTTCCTGCGGCGAGCCCCTGTACTCCGCCGCTGCCGGTGTGGTCAGCGTGTCGCAGGAGAGCTACGGCGGCTACGGCGTGGCCGTGTCGATCGACCACGTGCTCGGCGGACAGCAGGTCAACAGCCTCTACGGTCACATGACCTACGGCAGCCGTCAGGTCGAAGCCGGTCAGGCCGTGCAAGCCGGTCAGCTGATCGGATTCGTCGGCTCGACCGGAAGCTCCACCGCCTGCCACGTGCACTTCGAGGTCCACATCAACGGTGGCGTGGTCGACCCGTGGGCGTGGCTGCAGGCCAACGCCAGCTGAGCTCGTGCGCGACCGATTCCCA
>NZ_DASUNI010000077.1:0-14838 GCF_036277215.1 Microbacterium sp.
CAGCGCTGGAACGCGTGGCGCTTCTTCGTCTCGGCGATCGTCGTCGGCATCGTGATCGCCGTGCCGATCTGGTTCGTCGCCGACGTCTCGCGATTCCCGCTGTGGGGCCAGATCGTCTACATCGCGCTGTTCATCCTCGGCCCGGTGCTCTGGACCGCCGTCGGGCTCGGAATCGGGGCGGCGCTGCGGCGCGCGGGCGTCGCCCGCAACGGTCCGGGCTGAGCGATCGCGGGTGGTTAGGGTCGGCTAAGTTGGAGACACTCAGCTCCTCACCCGGGAAGACCCGTGACCGCACCCGAGCGCTCTCCGTCTGCCGCGGCGCAGGCGTCCCGGCGGGGCGACAGCGCCGAACCTCTCCTGAGCGTGCGCGACCTCTCGATCACCCACCGGGGCGAGGATGCCGCCACCCCGGCCGCCGTGAGCTTCGACATCGCGCCCGGTGAGGTGGTGCTCCTGCTCGGACCGAGCGGATCGGGCAAGTCCACGCTGACGCTGGCGCTGAACGGACTCATTCCGCACGCGGTGGAAGCGGAGGTGCGCGGCGCGATCGACGTCGGCGGCCGCGACACCGCGGTCACTCCGGTGGCCGCGCTGAGCACGCAGGTGGGCATGGTCTTCCAGGACCCCGACGCGCAGCTCGTGACGGGCACGCTCCTGGACGAAGTCGCCTTCGGTCCCGAGAACCTGCGGATGCCGGTCGCGGAAGTACTCGCCCGTGCCGAGGCGGCGCTGCGGCGCGTGGGCCTGTGGCAACGTCGCGCGGACAATCCCGACCGCCTGTCCGGCGGCGGCCGACAGCGGCTGGCGATCGCGTGCGCCCTCGCCATGGGCTCGCCGCTGCTGGTGCTCGACGAGCCGACCGCCAACCTCGACCCGCAGGGGATCGAGGAGGTCTACGCCGCGCTCGGGGAGCTCGTGGCGGACGGCGGCCGTTCGATCCTCCTGGTCGAGCACAACCTGGACGACGCGATCGGCCTGGTGACCCGCGCCGTGGTGCTCGACCAGGACGGGCATCTCGTGGCGGACGGATCGGTGGATGCGGTCCTGCGCGATCGGGCGGAGGAGCTGCACGCGATGGGCGTGTGGCTGCCGACATCCGCTCTGGCCGCGCTGCGCCTGCGGCACGCCGGACTCGTGCTCGAGCCGCTGCCGTTGACGCCCGACGAGCTGCGGGCCGCGCTCGAGCGGGAGCCCGTTGCGTTTCGTCTCGGTCGCTCCGCCCCCTCGCAGCGCCCGGTCGTTGAGCGAGCGCAGCGAGACGAAACGCCCGGCGCCGACGCCGCCCCCCTCATCTCGGTGCGCGGGCTCTCGGTGCGCCGCGGGCGCACCGCGGTGCTGCACGATGTGCAGCTCGACGTCCGGCCGGGCGAGTTCGTGGCGATCGTCGGCGCGAACGGCGCCGGCAAGACCAGCCTCATCCAGGCGATCGCGGGGGTCGTGCGGCCTCCGCGCGGCGCCGTGCACATCGACGGATCCGACGTGGGGCGGGCCGACATCCGCACGCTCTCATCCCGCGTCGGGTTCGTCTTCCAGAACCCCGAGCACCAGTTCATCGCGCACACCGTCCACGACGAGATCGCGCACGGCCTGCGGTTGCAGCGACTCCCCGAGGACGAGGTCCGCGTCCGCACCGAGGCGCTGCTGGCGCGCTTCGACCTGACCGCCAAAGCAGGCACGCACCCGTTCCTGCTCTCCGGCGGTCAGAAGCGCCGGCTGTCGGTCGGAACTGCGCTGGTCGCCGGGGCCCCGGTCCTCGCCCTGGATGAGCCGACCTTCGGACAGGACCGCGCCCGGGCGGACGAGCTGCTGTCGCTGCTGCGCGAACTGAACCACGACGGAACGACGATCCTCGTGGTCACCCACGACATGCAGCTCGTCGCCGAGTACGCCGACCGCATGATCGTCCTGGCCGACGGTCGCGTCGTCGCGGACGGGACCACCGGCGAGGTGTTCGCCGATGCGGACCTGATCGAGGGCGCGGGACTGCGTCTGCCGCCGCTCGCACGTGCCCTGCGGGGGACCACGCGGCATCCGGAACTGGCCGGGATCGCGCGGCTGGGCGATCTTCCCGGAGGCGCCCCGTGACCGCGACCGGACCCATCCTCGCCGCGCAGGTGCCGCGCATGGTCATCGACCCCTATGCCGATGCCGTTCCCGCGGCACCGGTGCGGTTCCTGTATCGCCTCAACCCGCTGGCCAAGCTGCTGGCCCCGCTGCCGGCGATGGTGCTCCTGGTATTCGTCCGGGACGCGGCCACGCCGCTCGCCTTCCTCGCGCTGTCGTACCTGCTGCTCCTGATCGGGGTGAGCTTCACGCGGCGGCTCGCGCTTCTGCTTCTGCTGGCACTGCCTGTGGGCGCGCTGGCCATCGGGTTCGGCTTCGCGCTGTGGACCGATCCGTCGCACGTCGACCGCAGCTTCGTGGTCTGGCAGGCCGGGTCGTGGACGCTCTACGGCGGCGCCCTCCTGGTCGGCCTGTCCACCGGTCTGCGCATCGCTGCGATCGTCGGTCTGGCGCTGATCGCGGGCCTGAGCACCACCGGACCCGACCTGGTGCGCTCCACCGTGCAGCAGCTGCGCGTGCCGTACCGCATCGGCTACACCGCCCTGGCCGCCTTCCGGTTCGTGCCGCGGTTCCGGTACGAACTCGATGTCATCCGTCAAGCGCACCGCGTGCGGGGAGCGCACGGAGGCCGCGGACCGTTCGCGGCGATCGCGCGGTGGAGCGGGTACCTCGTGCCGCTGCTGGCCGGTGCGATCCGTCACGCCGAGCGGGTCGCGCTAGCCATGGACGCGCGCGCCTTCGGCGCCCACCCGGACCGCACGGAGCGCCATGTCGTGCCGTTCCGCGCGCGCGACGTCGTGTTCGTCGCGTCGTTCCTGATCGCGTCGGCTGCGATCTTCTGGTTCTTCTTCCCCTGGGGGCTCGGCTAGTCCGGTCCACCTCGGCGCACGCCTGAGCCCGGGCCCACCTGCCCGCGATGGTCGGAGTGTCGCGCCGTCGTCGGAGGATCTGCGGAGCATCCTCCGACATGCGCGCGATTCTCCGACGATCGGATGCCGGGGCCCCGCGCTCAGCGCGGGTTACGCGGGCGCAGCGGCGCCTTCGTAGGTGGCAAGGCGCATGGTCGCGGTCGCACTGTGCGCCGCCATGCCCTCGGAGTCGGAGATGACCTGAACAGCGTTCGCGAGCGCCGGCGTCGCCTCGCGTGCGATGCGCTGATACGTCAGCGGCTTGAGGAACCGCGAGACCGACAGACCGGCGCTGTGCTTGGCTCCGCCGGCGGTCGGAAGCACGTGGTTGGTTCCCGCCATGCCCTTGTCGGAGTAGGCGACGGTACTCCACGGTCCGAGGAAGATCGACCCGTAGTTGCGCAGGTGATCGTGGTACCACGCGTCGTCCGCGGTGAGGATCTCGAGGTGCTCAGGGGCCAGGTCGTCCATGAGGGCGACCGCCGTCTCGCGATCCTTCGCAACGGTCACGACGCCGTAGTCGCGCCACGCAGGTCCTGCGATCGGCTCGGTCGCGAGCCCGCCGAGCTGGCGCTCGACCGCCTCGATGACCGCGCGTCCATGCCCCTCGGAGGTGGTCACCAGCGCCGCCGGCGAGTTCGGCCCGTGCTCGGCCTGGCCGAGCAGGTCGGCCGCGACGATCTCGGGGTCGGCCGTGTCGTCCGAGATGACGGCGACCTCGGAGGGACCGGCGAGCAGGTCGATCGCGACCGTGCCGAACAGCTGACGCTTCGCCTCGGCGACGTAGGCGTTGCCCGCTCCGACGAGCATGTCGATCGGCAGCTCGCCGAGGAGTCCGTACGCCATAGCGGCGAGCGCCTGCACGCCGCCGAGCACGAAGACGCGGTCGACCCCCGACAGATGCGCGGCGTAGACGACGGCGTCGTTCGCGCCGCCGTGCGGCTGAGGCGGGGTGCAGGCGATGACGGTGGGGACGCCGGCAGCCTTGGCGACGCCGACGGTCATGAAGGCACTCGCGGTCAACGGGAAGCGTCCCGCGGGAAGGTAGGCGCCGACGCGCGACACCGGCACGTAGCGGGCTCCGGTGATCAGGCCGGGAACCAGCTCGGTTTCGAAATCCGCCAGGTGCGCGCGCTGCTCGGTCGCGAAGAGCTGCGTGCGCTCGGAGCCGAGCTCGATCGCCTCGCGGAGGTCGGCGGGCAGCCGGTCGCCGCTGGTGGCGATCTGCTCGGACGTCAGCTCGATATCGCCGCCCTGATAGTTGTCCAGGGTTCGCGCGTAGTCCAGCACCGCGTCCAGCCCGCGGCTCTGGATGTCGGAGAGCATCGCGGACACCGTTTCGATCACGGCCGGTTCACGCTGGGCAGCGGGTGCGTCGATCAGCGGGGTCTTGAGGTGGCGGAACGAGCCGTCGAGGCTCTGCAGAAGGGCGGGGCTGTAGCGCATGTGAAAACGGTAGGCGGATCGATAACTCCCACACAAGCCCAGTGGATACGATGTCAACCACAGGGTTTACCATTGCCTCGTGACGATCACGCAGCTCAAGGCGTTCTTGGCAGCCCTGCAGTTGGGCTCGTTCACGGCAGCGGCAGTCGAACTGGACGCGACCCAGGCGTCCGTCTCGGAGCTCGTCGCACGGCTCGAGCGTGAGCTGGGCGTCCGCCTGTTCACGCGCGGGCCGCGCCGCCTCGCGCCGACCGAAGCGGCCATGGCTCTGCGCGAGCACGCGGAGCTGGCCGTGAGCGCGATCGCCAACGGGATCGAGACGGTGGCCGCGATCCATGCACTGGAAGGCGGCACGTGCACCTTCGGGGTGCTGCGCAACGCCGCGTACTACGACCTCTCCGACCTCGTGCAGCGGTTCCACCGGCGGCATCCGCTCGTGAAGGTGCGGCTCGTCGGGCTGAACTCCGCGCTGGTCGCCGAGTCCATCGCGGCCGGTGAGATCGAGGCCGGGCTGCTGGTGCTGCCCGTCGAGGAATCGGGGCTGAAGATCACACCGCTGTTCCGCGACGAGGTGCTGTACGCATCCACGCGCCGCTCTCCCCGGGATGGCGGGGTGAGCATCCACGAGGTGGCGGGCGCCAAGCTCGTGCTCTACGACGCGTACGCGGGGTGGAGCGACCCCACCCGGCGGCAGCTGCTCGAGAGAGCCCGGCTCGAGGGTCTGACGATCGACCCCGCCATCGAGGTCGAGCACGTCGAGACGGCGCTGAGCCTGGTCGCGACCGGCGCGGCCGACACCATCGTGTCGCGCACGATCGCCGAATCCGCGACCTTTCCTCCGGGGATCGACGTCACGCCCTTCAGCGATCCCTTCTACGACACGATCGCCCTCGTCCAGCGCGAGGGTGCCTACCTCTCACCCGCGACCAAGCGGCTGGCCGAGCTTGCCGAGCGCACCCTGCTGGACAAGGTCGGCGAACACGCCGGGCGATCGCGCGCGGTCTGAAAAGGAGACGGATGCGGCGGCATCCGGGTCTCAGTACAGGTCCGGCCGACGATCGCCGAACAGGTCGTTGGAGGGCGGCAGCGACTTGTCGCCCGACGTGCGCAGCGTGAGGGTGGCGACGGCTGCGCCGGCATCGTCGGGGAGCGCGGCGACCCAGCCGTCCTCGTCGATGACGGCGGTGCCGCCGGTCCAGGGCACGCCCCGCTCGGCGCCGAGCCTGTCGGCGATGACAGTAGCCAATCGCGAGGACCGTGCCGCGGCCATCGCCTGGATCGTCTCCGGGGGGTGCTCGCCGGCCGGTCGTGGAAGAAGCGGCCAGTTCACCGGCAGCGCGAGGACGTCCGCGCCGGCCAGCGCCAGGCGACGAGGCACCTCGGGGAACTCGTTGTCGTAGCAGATCGCGACGCCGAGTCGGCCGACCGGAGTGTCGAACACAGCGCCCGCGGTGGTACCGGGCTCGAACAGGGTGGCCTCCGAGCCCCAGAGGTGCGCCTTGCGGTAGTCGCCCACGCGAAACCCGCGCGTGAGGACGGCAGCGGTGTTGTACACCTGATCCCCGTCGCGCTCGGCGTAGCCGACGACGGCGACGACACCGGGCGGCAGCGCCGACGCCAGGTCGTCCCATCCCGGGTGATCGCGAGCAAGGGACGACTCGGCCGCCTCAGCGCGATCGGCGAACACGTACCCGCTCGTGGCCAGTTCGGGCACCACGATCAGCTGCGCATCTCGTGCCGCGGCATCCTGCAGCGCGGACCGGATGCGCTGCAGGTTGCCGGCGACCTCGCCCAGACGGATCTCGGGCGAGGTCGCGGCAACGCGCAGGGTGCGGGTCATGCGGTCCGGTTCGGTCAGTCGTCCTCGGTGGCGGTGACCATCACGCCGACCGGCGCGAGGTAGCCGTTGGGGTCGATCATCCAGTCCGCGTCCCGCGCGGCGTCCACGACCTCCGGTGCCCAGTCCAGGTAGACGCGGTCGTCGCCGGAGTTGACGACGAGCAGCTCGCCGACTCCGCCCTCGCCGGCCTCGACGCAGCGGAATGCGCGCCAGGCCCCGGGCGGCACCGAGAAGGAGTCCGAGGGCCCGATCTCGATCGTGGTGGCCGGATCGCCGTTCAGTGTGATCGCCCAGCGGCCGGACTTGACCAGCAGCGCCTGCGTCTTGTCATGGCGGTGACGGAGGATGCCCTCATCCTCGGCAGCGCGCACCCAGGCCATGTTGAACGAGTGCGGCTCGTGGATCCGAGGCACCTGGCGGCGGTCCTCGCTCATGCCGTATCCGATGGCGAGACTGAGCTCCGCCCCGCCGCCGGGCAGGCTCGCGCACAGCAGCGCGTTCCGGCTGTAGACGCGGTCACCCGGCTGGATGACACGGCCGCGCAGCTCCTCCACGGAGTAGGTGGTGAGCTCGTCGATGTACTTCTGCTGGATGGGCTTGATCAGAGCGACGCCCTCTGGGAGCACGTCGCCGGCCACGGTGTCGATGAGCTGGTTGTCGGCCGTGAGGTGCAGGCCGTACGACTCGGCCTCCTTCAGCACCGAGGGTCCCCAGATGATGCCACCGGTGACATCACGGCCGAGCACGGTCCACAGGATGCCGTCATCCGGGCCCTCGTTGGTGAAGCCGCGGAAGATCCACGTGGGGATCGAGATGATGTCGCCGTCGGTGCTGACGTACTCCCCCTGCTTTCCGTCGATCCCCCAGCGGAGGCGGAACTGGCCGCCGAGGTTGACGAAGACCTCCGCCGTGAAGTGCAGGTGGAGGTTGTTCGAGATGCCGTTGGGCATCCCGGCAGCGCCCGTGTTGAATCCGTGCGGCTCGGTGAGGTTGATGACCTGACCGGCGTTCTGCGAGACGCCGCCGCCGATGAAGGCGTAGTTCTCCTTCCGGTCCGAGCCGGGCGTTCGGCAATCGATGAAGGCGGCGTTGTGCGGCGCCCAGTCGGTCTTGCGGATCGTGCGACGCTCGATCTCACTCTGATCGACGGTGACGTCGTGGCTCAGATGATCGGTGCTCATTGTCTTTCTTCTCTCTTCGTTGGGTGGTCAGTAGATGTTCGTGGGGCCGACGGGCTCGTCGCCGCGCGTACCGGCGATCTGCGCTCGCAGTGCGATGTCGTCCCAGAGGCGCACTTCCTTGGCCAGGGCGCCGTTGTGGAAGGTGAACTGCGAGATTCCGAGGACGTCGACCGGCTTTCCGGTGAGCGGGCCGTAGTCGGGCTTGCCGTTGTACGCGCCGACGAACTTCCACGTGACGGCCACGCGCAGTCCCGCATAGCGGACGTCGTAGTTGCTCTGGATGTCGCGGATCTCGAACTGCCCGGCCGGAAACGACTCGAGGAAGCGCAGCAGAGCGCGGCGATAGCCTTCAGGACGGATGACGACGCGGTTGCCGACGGTGAGCAGCACCAGGTCGCGCTGGAAGAAGGTCTCGACCTTCTGCAGGTCGCGGTCGTTCCACACCGTCCGGATCATCTCGAGCACCGTCTCCACCTCTGCGCGGTGGTCATCCGGCCGGACGCCCGAATCGCCCTTCGCGATCGGGTCGATCGGTGGAGCCTCTGTCCACGAGCCGGTGTACCCCCGGAACGCCTGGGCGCGAGCGAGCTCGTCGAGGTCGTCGCCGCGGTTCAGGGCTCCGGCGAGCGAGTCGCGTACGACCCACTCCTCGACCATCCGGCCGCGACGGTAGAGGCAGTTGGCGATCGTCCGGCTGTACTCGGACGTCTGGAGGTGCCCGGACAGGACCAGGTGGGAGCTCAGGAACGCATCGTCGCCGCGGGCCTCCCAGATGACGTCCTCGGCCTGACCGGTGCGGTCGGGCGTCGCCGAAATGCGCATCAGAGTGCCTTCGATGACCTCGTCGCGGGTCGTCGACGTGCCGTACGCGCCGTGGACGATCGAGTCCGGCTCGTAGTTCTCGCGGATGTAGCTGATCGAGCGATCCACCCAGATGAGGTCCGTGACCTCGCGGATGAAATCGTCGGGGTCGGCATACGGCTGGTAGGCCGCCGGGTCGAGAGGCACTCTTGCACTCCTTCTGTTCATCGACCGCGTGCATCGCTGTGCCGCGGACTGTGCGTTGTCCTTGGGAGTGTATGCGTATGCACAACCCAGCGCAAGACCGTGGCCGCGGGCTCGGGTGAGTCAGACCCGGGCTGCGGCCGCGGCGAGCGTCCGGCGCTCGATGAACGCGGTCTCGAACTCGATATGCGCGATGGGCGCATCGGCCTGCTCGATGCGATGCGTGACGAGGCGGGCCGCCTCGCGCGCCATCTCGGCGAAGTCATAGGCGATCGTGGAGAGTTCGATGATCGGCCAGGACGCAGCCGGCAGATCGTCGAAGCCGATGATCGAGACGTCTTCGGGGACCGAGACGCCCGCCCGGCGCGCGGCATTCAGTGCCCCGTACGCGACCACGTCGTTCCCGCAGAAGATCAGCGTGGGCGGGGAATCCTGGGCCAAGAGCGACGTCGTCGCCTCATCGCCGGAGTGCGTGTCGAACGGACCCCGCCGTACGTTCTGCGGGTCCAGCGCGAGTCCGTGCTGTGCGAGCGCCGCACGCAGTGCGATCTCGCGGGATTGCGCGGTGCTGGTGTTGCTCGGCCCCAGAACAGCGCCGATGTGCCGATGGCCCAGTGACACGGCCCGGGCAGCCGCTTGGCCGAACCCCGCCGCCGGTGCCACGACGGTGGCGTCCGCGTCGACGAAGGATGCCGTGCGATTGAAGTACACGAAGGGCAGTCCGCGATCCCGCAGCCGCAGCGGAGCGATGGAGTCCACCGTCGTGGTGGCGAGGATCACACCGTCCAGACCGTTCGCGATCAGCCGTTCCGCGACCGTCTCGTTGTCGGCCGTCTCGGTGTGCAGCATGAGTTGATACCCCATGCGCTCCAGCTCCAGGTGCACGGGCGCGATGATCTGGGCGTAGAACTGGTTCTCCAGGTCGGTGACCAGCAGCCCGATGCGGTGGGTGCGGCCCGACGACAGTGCCCGCCCGGCGTCGCTCGGCACATACCCGAGCAGATCGGCGGCTTCCCGCACGCTCCGCTTGGTCGCCTCGGAGACGCGGGGGTCGTCTCGGAGGGCGCGCGAGACGGTCGGCTGCGACACGCCTGCCAGGCGTGCGACGTCTCGGCTCGTGACGGCCATGCCCACCCCCTTGCGCATGCGACGAAGACGCCCGAGTCTAGCGGAGACTTGACCCGTTGTGCATACGAAAGCATAATGGCAGCATACGTATGCACGAATGCCGTGCCGAGAGGAAGCACCGATGCCCCTTTACCTGAAGAGCGCTCCGTCGAAATCGTTCACCGACAGCGCCCAGAGCGACGTCGCCGAGCGAGTGGGCTCGATCATCGACGAGATCAGATCCGACGGCGACGCGGCCGTGCGGAAATACTCCGAGCAGTTCGACAAGTGGAGTCCTGACGCGTTCCGCCTCGACGACGCTCGGGTGGCTGAGATCATGGCGACCTTGGACCAGCAGGTCATCGACGACATCGTGTTCGTCCAGGAGCAGGTGCGAAGGTTCGCGCAGGCCCAGCGCGACTCGCTCGTCGACATCGAGGTCGAGACGCTGCCCGGGGTCTTCCTGGGACAGAAGCACGTGCCCGTGCAGGCCGCAGGCGCATACATCCCCGGCGGCAAGTACCCGCTGACGGCCTCGGCGCACATGACGATCATCACGGCCAAGGTTGCGGGCGTAGCGCGCGTCGTCGCGTGCACACCGCCCATCCGCGGCGAAATCCCCGCGGCGACGATCGCCGCCATGAAGCTCGCAGGAGCCGACGAGATCTACGTGCTGGGCGGCGTGCAGGCGGTGACCGCCATGGCGGTCGGCACCGAGACGATCGCACCGGTCAACCTCATCGCGGGGCCGGGCAACGCCTACGTCGCCGAGGCCAAGCGCCAGCTGTTCGGCGAGGTCGGCATCGACCTGTTCGCCGGCCCCACCGAGATCCTCATCGTGGCCGACGATCACGCGGACCCCTTCCTCACTGCGGTCGACCTGCTTTCGCAGGCAGAGCATGGTCCCGAATCGCCGGCGGTCCTCATCACCACCTCGCGCGACCTCGGCGAGCAGGTGCTGGAGCACATCGAGCAGCTCCTGCCCGGCATGTCGACCAGGGACTACGCCGAGCCGGCATGGCGGGACTGGGGGCAGGTGATCGTCGTCGACGACCTCGACGAGGCGTACGCGCTCGCCGATTCGTTCGCGTTCGAGCACGTGCAGATCTTCACCGAGGAGCCGCGCGTCGCCCTCGAGAAGATGCACGACTACGGCGCTCTGTTCCTCGGTGAGAACACGTGCGTCTCGTACGGCGACAAGGTCATCGGAACCAACCACGTTCTCCCCACGCTGGGCGCCGCGCGGTATACGGGCGGCCTCTGGGTCGGCAAATACCTGCGCACCGTGACCTACCAGCAGATCGTCGATCCGTCCTCGTCGGCACTGCTGGGCGAGGTCTGCGGACGAGCCGCTCGCGTCGAGCTGTTCGAGGGCCACGCGCGCTCGGGCGACGCGCGAGCCTGGCGTCACGCAGGTCGCACCTTCCCGTGGATCGAGGAGAGCCTCGCCGCGGGAGCCGGTACCCGATGACCGACCTCGCCGGTCGTACCGCTCTGGTGACAGGCGGCGGCAGCGGCCTGGGTGCGGCGATCGCGACTGCGCTGCACGCCGCCGGAGCCGACGTGGTGGTGGTCGGACGCGACGAGGCCAAGTTGGACGCCGTCGCGGCACGCCTCGGCCGGCGCGCACGCGCGCTCACCTGCGACGTGAGCGACCCCGCCTCCGTCGAAGAACTGCGCTCGCGGCTCGCCGATACCGCGGTGTCGATCCTCGTCAACAACGCCGGTGTCCCGGGACCCGTCGCTGCGCTGACCGATATCTCGGTGGAGGACTGGGATGCCGTGTTCGACGTCAACGTGCGCGGGACGTTCCTGCTCTGCAGGGCGTTCCTGCCTGCCATGATCGAGCGCGGTGCCGGTGACGTGATCAACGTGGCATCCGTGTCGGGTAAGCGCCCGCTCGCTCACCGCACTCCGTACTGCGCCTCCAAGATGGCAGTCATCGGGTTGACCTCGACGTTGGCGTTCGAGGTCGGGCCCGCTGGAGTCAGCGTCAACACGCTCTCTCCGGGACCTGTCGAGGGGCCGCGCATGGCGCGCAATTTCCGCCTCGAAGCCGAGCGCTCCGGCGGCTCGGTCGCCGAGGCCGAGGCGGCCTTCGTCTCTCGGGCGGCGCTCGGACGCATGGTGACGGAGGAGGAGGTCGGCCGCGCCGTCGTCGCCATGCTCGACATGCCGGGACTGTGCGGCGCCGACGTCGACCTCTCCGCCGGGATGATCGCGTGACGACCCCCTCGCTGCGGGCGCGCGCCGGGGCCGGTGAACGCCTGCTCGGCGTGCTGCTGCGGATGCCGGGGGAGGAGCTCGTCGAAATGGCGGCGGTCGCCGGTTTCGACTTCGTCCTGATCGACTGCGAACACGGTCCCGCAGATGTGGGGGCGCTGCGTCAGCACATCGCAGTCGCCGCGATTCACCGGGTGCCCGTCGTGGTCCGGGTCGGCGAGGACGACCCCGGAATGATCCTCCGGGCGCTCGACCAGGGCGCGCAGGGCATCCTGGCGCCGCACATCGACTCCGCGGCTGACGCGGTCGCGCTGGTCTCGGCCGCGCACTATCCGCCGACCGGAACGCGGGGCTTCGCCACCTACAGCCGTGCCGGACGATTCGGCGAGAGCGATCCCACCGCCCACCGCGATTGGTTCCTCGACAACACACTGGTGCTGGGCATGATCGAGTCGCCCGTCGGTGTCGCCGTCGCGGCCGAGATCGTCGCGACACCCGGGCTCGACGGCATCATGATCGGCCCGGCCGACCTCGCCGCGGCATCCGGTCCTTCTGATCCTCCGCTGCCGGAGGCGACCGCGCATGTGAACGCGGCGATCGCGGCGGAAGGAAAGCTCCGCATGGACATCGTGGGCACCGTGTCGGCCGCGGCCGACGCCTTCGCGGATGGCGCTCAGCTCGTCGTCTACAACCTTGCGTACTCGCTCATGGCGCACATGAAGTCACTGCTGGCTCCGCGCGGCTGAGCGGCGCGCGGGGGCCCGAGTCGCGCTCACGCACCCGACCCGCACCACCCGCGCAGCAGCGCACCGAAGGCATCAGGCCGTTCCATGGGGAGCAGATGACCGCCGTCGATCGTCACGACGCGCGCTCGCGGCAAGGCCGCGGCGATCTCGAGGTGGAACTCGGGCGGGCAGATCGAGTCCTCGGCTCCCGACACGAGCAGTGTCGGCGCCGTCACGGCTCTCAGGGCCGGCCGGAGGTCGACCCTGGTCGACTGCATCCGCAGCTGCGCCCGCAGGCGGTCTGAACCGGTCGCATCAGCCATCGCGAGCGTGCGCTCCACGAGCACCCGTCGCTTCGCCGCCTCCGGTGAGAGCAGCTCGCTCAGGGCGTCGGCCTGCAGGCCCCGCGCGCTCTCACCGGCATCGAGCCGCTCGATCCAGTTCTGCCACGAGATCCGCTGCTCGACGGTGGGCGCCTTCGCATTCGTCGAGACGAGGCACAGCCCCGCGACACGCTCCGGGGCGCGGACGACGAGTGCCATCGCCACGATCGCACCGAGGGACAGGCCGCCCAAGACGAACAGCCGCGGCAGCTCCGCCAGCAGTCGATCGACCTGAGCGTCGATCGACTCCTCGCTCAGCACGGGTGTCAGCGCCTCCCCCACATCGCATCCCGTCCAGAGGTCCGCCGTGCAGTTCATGCCCGGCAGCAGGACGAGCGGGGGCACGTCAGCCCTTGACGGCGCCGTCGCTCAACCCCGCCACGAGATACTTCTGCGCGACGAACGCGATCAGGATCACGGGGATCGTCAGAAGTATCGAGGCGGCGCCGGCCTGCTGGAGCATCGGCAGAGTCTGCCCGAGCTGGGTCGCGATGAACACCGGAACCGTCTTGGACGACGTGTCGGTCAGCACCAGCGCGGTCAGGTACTCCTGGAACGCGAAGAGGAACACGAAGATGCCGGCGGTGAGGATGCCGGGTCCCATGAGCGGGATCATGACGCGTCGCAGCATCCCGATCCGGGTGCATCCGTCGATCATCGCGGCCTCGTCGAGTTCGCGCGGGATCTCGGCGAAGAAGTTCCGCAGCAGCCAGATCGTGAAGGGCTGATTGATCGCGACGAGGGCGATGGCCAGTGCGAACGTGGTGTCGTAGATGCCGAGTGCGCGGCTGATGTCGTACATCGGCAGCACAACGGCGAACCTCGGCAGGGCCCGGAAGATCAGCGCGAGCACCAGCAGCAGCGCGGAGATGTAGTTCGGGAATCGCGACAGCGCATAGGCGGCGGGGATGCCGATGATGAGCGCGATGATCGTCGACACCACGGCGACCACCAGGGTGTTGACGAGGTAGTCGGAGAAGTAGGTCGTCTCCCAGAGGTTGACGAACGCCTCGAACGTCGGCTCGTAGCCCCAGAACACCGGCGGGTTCGCGAAGGCGACATTGGTGGGCTTGGTGACCGAGAGCGTCATCCAGATGAAGGGGCTGAGCATCATCAGACACAGGATGCCGAGCAGGATCCCCGTGATGACCGGGCGCTTGCGGCGTCCTCGCGGCCGGCGACCCTTGCCTTCGATGTCGGCCGTGGTGATGGCGCGAGTGGAGAGCGCCTCATCGGTGAGGGTCATCGCGCAACCTTCGCTTCCTTGAAGATCCCTCGAATGAAGGGAGTGAGCATGACGAGGATGAGCAGGATGGTCAGGACGTTGATCGCACTGCCGAGACCGAGCTGCTGCGCGCCGTCGGCGAATGCCACCGAGTACACGTAGAGCATGATCGACTCGTTGCCGATCGCCGCCGCCTGCGGCGACAAGGGGATCAGATTGTCGAACATCCGCAGCACGTCCATGATCGAGATGAGCGTGACGAAACCGAGTACGCCGCGGATCGTCGGGATGATGACCTGCAGATGCGTCTGCAGCGGGCTGGCGCCGTCGATCAGCGCCGCCTCACGCAACTCGACCGGCACTCCCTGGAGTCCGGCGAGGATGATGAGCATCGCGAAGGGCAGCATGTGCCAGACGGTGTTCGCGATGATGAGGATGGCGTTCGGAACCTGCTCGGTGAACCAGAGCACCTGGGTGCCGCTGATCAACCCGAGGAAGCGGTTCACGATGCCGCCGAAGTTGTCGTCCACCAGCCACGAAAAGGCGACGGCTCCGACCAGGTTCGGCAGCACGTACGAGACCAGCATGATGCCGAGCACCAGCGGGCGGGACTTCGTCAGGCGGTCGATCCCGATCGCGACGATGTAACCCAGCACGAGCAGGATCGCCGTCGTGATGATCGTGACGATGATGGTGAACAGTGCGGCCGCGCCGAAACGCGGGTCGGTCAG
>NZ_DASUNI010000078.1:0-2457 GCF_036277215.1 Microbacterium sp.
CCTGCGACCGCCCGCGCCCACGCCATCCTGTGAGCGCCCTTCGCGACGAGCCGGCGCGTCAGTGGTCGAGGCGTACCGTCTTGGTTCGGCCACCCAGTGTCACCATCGCGATCACGGCCGCGACGACGATCAGGCCGGCTCCGATCAGCGCCGTCACGCCCACCCCTGCGTCGAAGGCGGATGCCGCGGCATCCCGCAGCGCCTGTCCGAGCGTCGCGTCGAGCGACGACGAGGCGGCGACAGCACCGGCGAGCGTCTCGCGCGCGGCGTCGGCCGCGGCATCGGGCAGGCCGTCGGGAAGGGCGAGGTTCGCGCGGTAGAACGCCGCCAGAAGTCCGCCGATGATCGTCGTCCCCAGGACGGCGCCCAGTTCGTACGCGGTCTCGGAGACCGCGCTCGCGGCCCCCGCCTTCGCGGGCGGGGCGCTGGCCAGTATCAGCTCGTTCGAGACGGTCTCCGCCGCGCCGATGCCGACACCCAGCGAGACGAACGCGACGATCAGCAGCGGCAGCGCCCCGGTGCTCGCCGCGATCGCGACCAGCAGGTACCCGCCGATCGAGAAGACCAAGGCTGCGGGCACCACGATGCGCGGCGCGACGCGGCGGGCGATCGGCACGACACCGATCCCCGCCACGATCATCGCGAGCAGTCCGGGAACGAGGGCGAGCCCGGCCTCGAGGGGCGACAGTCCGACGATCAGCTGCAGGTGCTGTGCCACGAAGTACAGGAATCCGACCAAGCCGACGACGCTCAGCAGGTTGACGAGCACCGAACCTGTGAACGTCGGTCGACGGAACAGCGCCATGTCGAGCATCGGCGTCTCGAGCCGGTTCTGGCGGCGGACGAAGAGAACCCCGAACAGCAGGCCGACCACCGCCAGCGGAGCGGGCAGGAGACTCTCGCTGCCGTGCACCGCGAACTCCTTGATCGCGTAGACGATCGGCACCATCGTCGCGAGCGACAGAGCCACACTGACGGCATCGAACCGGCCGGGATTCGGGTCACGGCTCTCGGGCACGAGGATCGGGACGAGCACCAGCAGCGGCACGAGCACCGGCACAGCCATCAGGAAGACCGAGCCCCAGGCGAAATGCTCGAGCAGGATGCCGCCGACGACAGGTCCCAGCGCAGCGCCCGCAGAGAATGCGGACGCCCAGACGGCGATCGCCAGGCGGCGCTGGTCGCGGTTCGTGAAGATGCTGCGCAGCAGCGACAGGGTCGAGGGCATCAGCATCGCCCCGAACACGCCCATCGCGGCACGCGCGGCGATGAGCCACTCGGCGCTCGGCGCGAACGCGGCCAGAGCGGACACCGCGCCGAAGCCGGCCGCCCCGATCAGCAGCATCCGTCGCCTGCCGAAGCGGTCGCCGAGCACGCCCATCGTGACGAGCAGGCTCGCCAGCACCAGCGGGTAAGCGTCGATGATCCACAGCTGCTGGGTCGCGGTCGGCTCGAGGTCGAGTGCGATCTGCGGCAGCGCGAAGCTCAGCACCGTGTTGTCGACCGAGACGAGCAGCACCGGCAGCATGAGCACGACGAGCGCGGCCCAGCCGCGCCAGCCGACCCGAGTGCTGCTGGCCTCGGCGAGAGCGATGTCTTGAGTGAGTGTCGAAGTCATGATTTATAAACCGTCCAGCCGGTACACTATCAGATGTGAGGAATCGCTGCTGGATAGGCTCGGGGCCATGAGCCGCCCACCCCGCGCCCGTGAGAGCGTGCTCGACGCGTTCGCATCGCTGCTCGTCGACGATGGGGAGCGGGCGGCGACGATGGATGCCACGGCCCGCGGCGCCGGCGTGTCGAAGGGCGGGCTGCTGTACCACTTCGGGTCGAAGGAAGCCCTGGTCGCCGGCTTGATCGAGCGGCTTCGCGAGTTGTCGATCGAAGACATCGAGCAGATCAAGAGTGCGCCCGATGGCGCGATCTCGGCGTTCATGCGCACGTCGATCATGACCGGAACTCCGCTGGATCGCACGATCGTCGCGGTCTCGCGTCTTGCGCAGAACGGTCACCAGGACGCCAGCGACGCGTTGCGCGAACTGCGTGTGCTCTGGGAGGACGCCGTCCGTCCCGAAGCGAGGGACGAGACGGCTCTGCAGCTGGTCATGCTCGTCAGCGACGGGCTCTACTTCAACAACGCGCTTGCGGTCGGCGGTGTGCCGGGGCCCGTGCCCGACGGGGCGGAGTTGAACGCGCTGATCGCGCTCGTGAAGGCGGCGGCGGCGCGCTGACCCGCCGCCCTACACCGCCCGGGTGGAGGCCGCGAGAGCCAGGTTGGCCAGCCACACGCCGACGACGATCGCCGGTACGGACACGCCCAGGGCCAGCGCCCAGTCACCTGCTGACGCGGGCACGGCATCCCGGTCCCCCGACCTCGATCCGATTCCGAAGATGGGCGTCGGGCCGCGCGCGTCGAGGAACGGGCGGTCGCGTGCATTCGTCGTGCCGACCAGCAGC
>NZ_DASUNI010000079.1:0-7086 GCF_036277215.1 Microbacterium sp.
TCGAGGGAGGCATCCATCGAAGTACCCTCCAGTTCGCGGGGAAGGGTGAGCGTCGCGCGCACCTCGCCGCCGAAGAGCCACCAGGGCCCGAATCGGTGCGGGGTCGCCACCGCGAGGGCATCGCCGTCGCGCTCGAACGTCCACGCGCCGACCCCGCCGCCGCTCGTGACCTCGAGCGAGGCCTCCGACACGTCGTCGAACTCGACGCGCAGCGAGGCCGCGTCGACGTCCACGTTCAGCCGATTGACACCGGCCACGTCCATCGTCTGGGTCTCGGTGCGCACGCTCGCGGCGGCGATCGTCGAGAACGTCGCGGAGCCCAGTGCACCCAGGATGATGGCGCAGCCGAGCGCGATCGCGAGGATCGCCACGACGCGCGACGCGCCACTGGTCTCAGGCGGCCGGCCCGGAGGCTGCACCGGCTGCTGGGGCGCATACCCCGCCGGCGGAGGCCCGTAGGGCGGGGGCGGGGGTGGCGCGTAGGCGGCGGGCGGCGGTCCGGCGGGCTGCGGCGTGGCCGGCGGGGTGTTCATGGTGCTCATCGGAAGGCTCCTGTCTGCGGCTGTCCGCCGTCGTGTCCGAGGTGTGCGAGTGCTGCGAGCACGCGCCGATTGCCGGATTCGTCCGGCTCGAGGTCGAGCTTCTGGAATATGGCGGTGATGTACTTCTCGACGCTGGCTTCCGAGACGAAGAGCGTCGCCGCGATGGCCTGGTTGGACTTGCCCTCGGCGATGAGCGCCAGCGTCGACGCTTCCCGCGGGGTGAGGCGCTGCATCCGCTCATCTCGTGGTCGCCGGCTCAGCAGCTGGGCGACCACCTCGGGGTCGAGCACCGTCGCTCCCTCGCTGATTCGGACGATGGCCGCGAGGAAGTCGGTCACGTCGGCCACGCGGTCCTTCAGCAGGTACCCGAGGGCCCCGCCCTGTCCGGTGATGAGATCGGTCGCGTAGCGCTCCTCGACGTACTGCGAGAGCACGAGGACCGGAAGCGTCGGGTTCTCGGATCGCAGCCGCAGTGCGGCGCGGATGCCCTCGTCCGTGAATGTCGGCGGGAGCCGGACGTCGAGGATGCACAGGTCGGGTGCAGTACGGGCGACTGTCTCGTCCAGCGCGTCCGCGTCGGGAAGGGCCGCGACCACCTCGTGGCCGGCATCTTCGAGAAGGCGGACGAGGCCCTCACGCAGGAGGACGGAGTCCTCGCAGATCAGGATGCGCACGGGACGCTCACCTCCAACGAGGTGGGTCCACCCTGCGGGCTGTCCAGCCGGACGGTTCCGCCGGCCGCGAGGATGCGGTTCGAGATCCCGTCGAGACCGCCTCCGGCCGTCACCTGAGCGCCGCCGATCCCGTTGTCCTCGACGCGCGCCCACAGGGTTCCGCCTTCACGCTGCCGCACGACCACTCGGCATTCGCCCGCGCGGGAGTGCTTGGCCGCATTGGTGAGCGTCTCGGCGATGGCGAAGTACACCGCGGCTTCGGCGTTGCGGTCGCAGCGCGCGTCGAGCCGGACATCCAGGTGGACGGGAATGTGCGATCGTCCGGCGAGGGCCGACAGCGCGGCATCCAGCCCTCGATCGTCGAGAACGGACGCATGGATGCCGCGGGCCAGCTGCCTCAGCTCGGTGATGGCCGCTTTGGTCGAGGTGTGAGCCTCGGCGAGCAGCTCCTTGGCCGCCGCCGGGTCATCGTCGATCTTCTGCTGCGCGAGGCCGAGCGTCATTCCGACCGAGACCAGCCGCGGCTGGACGCCGTCGTGGAGGTCGCGCTCGATGCGGGTGCGCTCGACTTCGGACGCGCGGATGGCGCCCGCTCGCTGTGCGTCGGAGGTACGGGCCTGCTCCGTGAGCTGCGCTTCGCGTGTCGGCACCACGATCACGCGGGCGAGCACACCGTGCAGCAGCGCGATGCCGACCACGGCGGCGAGTGCGACGACAGCGGCGAGGACACCCACGACCGATGCCCAGGCCACCGGAACGTCGATTCCGGTGCCGGCCAGACGCACCGACCCGCTGCGGGCGAAGAGGGGAGCGAAGGCGAGCACGATGCCGGAGGCGAAGATCGAGAGAAGGGGCAGGACGACCAGTCCCAGGATGGTGGAGATGGCAGCGCTGGCGACGGCGCGCCACATGGACGGGTCGATGAACTGGTGCCAGACCATGCGGAGCCATCCGCCGAAGCCCGGGCGCGTACGCGCGCGGGGCCGCAGTCCGGGAAGGCCGAGCGAATACAGGCCGTCGACGCGGGCGGTCTCGAGCCAGCCCAGGGCGTACAGCGCATAGACGAAGCCCAGGAGCAGCACGAGCCCGATGCCGAGGACCGGTACGAGACCGAGTCCGACGCCCAGCAGCGTCGCGAGGATGGTGAAGAAGATCGGCCCGACGACGCCGAGGGCGGCCAGCTGTGCGATCGCGCCTGCGACGCGGAGAGGGGAGAGAGCGGTGGAGCGACGCGTTGCGGGTGCCGCCGGGGCGGCCGGCTGCGTCAGAGTCTGGGAGGTCATGCCTCCACCGTAGGTTCGCGACTCTCGCCGCGCCCCCCGGGCGTCCCGACGGCTCGGCTCGGGTTATCCCGAAGGTTCGCGACGGCGGTGGGAACAATAGCCCATGCGGCGTGCCGGAAGGGGCCGATGGCCGCAGGGAGTAGGGTTCCCTCAGCCCTCGCATCCCGATTCGGCGAGGGCTGCGCCCGGGCTTCCGGGCGCGTTCCCCCCAAGAGAAGAAGAGAGACACATCATGGGATTCCTCGCATTCCTCATCCTCGGCCTCGCCGCCGGTGCCATTGCAAAGCTCATCCTGCCGGGCAAGCAGGGCGGCGGCTGGCTCATCACACTGCTCCTGGGCGTCGTCGGCGCCCTGCTCGGCGGATGGCTGGGCAGCGTGCTGTTCAATGCTCCGCTCCAGGACTTCTTCTCGATCCAGACCTGGCTGCTCGCCATCGGCGGATCGATCATCGTCCTGCTCATCTACGGCCTCATCGTCAACCGCAAGAAGCGCGTCTGACATACCGGAAGGCGCCGGCGGAGCAGCATCCGCCGGCGCCTTCCGCGTGCGCGGGAACTGCGCTTCAGGCCGCTCTCCGGGCGCGGATCGCCATGAACTGGCGGCCGGGGAGGTCCACCCGCAAGACGCCGGTGTGACGCCCGGGCACAGCCTCGACGGTCATCCCCCACGTGTCGATCACGTCGACCTCGAACTCGCCCTCGGGCAGCACGACGTTGCGGAACCGCGGGCGGTTGAATCCGAAGTAGAGCAGCACGTACTCGTCCGCGACGCCGCCGAACGGAACGTCCCAGTCCGACGGCAGGGGGTCCACGACGCCGGTGGGCGACTCGCCGATGATCCGGTCGAGGAAGGCCATGCGGGCCGGGCTCTCGCCCACGAGCTCGCCGCCCTTGGACCACCACAGCTCGTGAGCCTCGTTGAGGTACGTCTCGCCGTGGCCCACGTAGCCGCCGCGGACGGCGCCCTCCCAGCAGCGCCGAACGAGTTCCTCGGCCGTGAGGTTGCCCCAGCCCTGGTCGATGTCGCCCTCGTACCCGCACTCATCGATGACGATCGGCTTGTTCCACTGCTCGCGCCAGTGGTCGGTGTTCTCGGCGGTGCGGTACACGTCCACGCGCTGCACGCTGGCGTGCGTGATCCACGGCCGTGTCTGGTCGTAGAACGGGCGGCAGTTGTGGATCGAGGTGAGGTGCCCGTGCGGGTCCTCCTCCTGGATGATCTCGGCGATCCGCTCCCAGTCGTCCTCGGTCTTGGCCCACAGCAGGTCGTACTCGTTCGCCAGCGCCCACCATACGTTGGCGTAGGCGGCGAGCCGCCGCACGACGTAGCGGAGCGCCCGTTCATCGACGGCTCGGCCGAGGTCGGCGAAACCCCAGCGGTCGTAGGCGTGGAAGAGGATCAGGTCGGCCTCGATGCCCAGCTCGCCGAGCTGCGCGATCCGGTCCTCGAGCCGGCGGAAGTGGGCGGTGTCGAACCGCTCCAGGTCGAAGCCCTCCGCAAGCGATCCGACGAACGGAAAGTCCTCGGGCTCGTTCTCGTTGTAGAGGTACGACTTCGGGAAGACGCACATCCGCATCTTCGTGAAGCCCGACCCCTCGAGGGCGCGCAGCGTCCGCTCCTGCAGGTCTTCGGACTGGTGGGTCCATGCGTACGCGGTGGTGCCGACCGGGCGGTACCGCGTGCCGTCCGCGTGGGCGAAGTGGAAGCCCTCGACATGCAGCGGCCCGTGAGTGCCGGGCGCCGGCTCGGTCACGACCACTTCGCCGACGATGCCGTCGAGTGAGCGGGCGGTCGATGCCGTCTCGAACACCCACCGGCCCACGGACTCGGCGAGCAGCCGGACCGCATACACACCGTCGCCGTCGTAGAAGCCGCCCGCGTGGAGCACCCGCGCGCCGTCGGTGAAGGATGCACCGAACTCGACATCGACGAACGGGTTGCCGTGGCCGGGCCCGGCGAAGCGCACCTCGATGACACCCCACTGCGGGGTGGCGCCGGGGAGGGTGACCTCCGCCGACGCGCGCGGCACGTCGTCGCCCTCGTAGTCGTTCCGCGGCTCGACCGCCGGTGCGTATGGCGCCCGCGCCGGTGCACCTTCGTCGAGTTCGCCGAGCGCCTCCCAGAACCGGTCCTTGTCCACGGACTCCGAGAGGCCGGGAACGAGGTTGACCAGCTGCCCGAGTCTCACGTCCTTGAACTGGGACGCCATCGGCGAGGCGGCGATACCGGGGAGGAACACCTCGAGGACCGAGCGCGCCGCGGGGCTGTCGAGCGCCTCGCCGAACGTCGAACTGCGATCGAACATCATCTAGCCTTCCGAGATTGCAGCGAGCGCCTCTTCGACGTACTCGAGCAGCGAATGCGGAGTGAACATGAGGGATTGGCGGACCGTCCGTCCATGCGTCCACACCGTCTCGCGGCGCACGACATCGGCCTGCGCGGGGTCGTGATGCTCGATCGCGTCGATCAGGGCGCGGTACGCCCGGGGGTCGTCGATCACGGAGGCGGTCGACGAGTCGAGATGGAACGGGCCGGCGAAGGGTCGCGGCGCGCGGTCGTCCGTCGTCCACTCGTGGGTGCCCGACCCGACCTCGAACGGCTCGCGGCCGGGCAGCTCGACGACCGCCGTGGTGTTGGGCGGCACCTCCGCGCTCACGACGATGCCCGATCCTTCGCGCCGCCATCCGACGGATGCCGGACCGTACGGCGTATCGTGCCGTGCGGACGCGTGCTCGAGTTCCCGCAGCGGTCGCGGCGCGATGCGAACCCGCCGGTACCCGGGTTCGTCGGGGGCGAGACCTGCGACAGTGCGATGCAGCCAGTCGGCCACCGCGCCGAGGGCGTAGTGATTGAACGAGGTCATCTCGCCCGGGTTGACCGAGCCGTCCTCGAGCAGGCTGTCCCAGCGCTCCCAGATCGTGGTGGCACCCATCGTGACCGGGTACAGCCACGAGGGGTTCTCGGTCTGCAGCAGCAGGCGGGCGGCCTCGTCCAGATAGCCGCCGTCGGTCAGCGCGTCGGTGACCAGGGGCGTGCCGACGAACCCGGTGCCGATGCGATAGCCGCCTCCCCGGACGAGCTCCGCCAGGCGCTGCGCCAGCCGCGCACGGACGCTCTCGTCGGTCACCAGGTCGAACGTCAGCGCGAGTGCGTACGCGGTCGGCGCGTCAGACATCATGCGGCCACGCGGGGTGACGTACTCGGCGACGAACGCGTCCCGGCTCGTGTCGGCGAGTGCGCCGTACTTCTCGGCATCCGTCGTCTCTCCGAGCAGGGCAGCGGTGTCCGCCACGATGCGCAGCGACCGCGCCAGGTACGCGCTCGCGACGATGTCGGAGTCGACCTTGGCCTGCGCCGGCTTGTCGGGCGGGGCTGACGGATCGAGCCAGTCGCCGAGCTGGAACGTGTGCGCCCACAGCCCGTCGGTCGAGACGCGCAGGACGGCGTCGACCCAGTCGCGCATGCTGGCGTACTGGTCGCGCAGGATGCCGGCATCGCCGAATCGCTCGTGCAGCACCCAGGGCGTGACGGTCGCGGCATCCCCCCACGCGGCGACCGCGGCGGGGCCGCCGAAGCCGGGCAGCGCGGCCGGGACGACGAGCGGGACGTTGCCGGCGGTGTGCGCCTGCTCGATCGCGAGGTCGCGCAGCCACGAGGTCAGGAACCCGTCGCAGTCGTAGAGGAAGCTGGCGGTGGGGGTGAACACCTGGATGTCGCCGGTCCATCCGAGCCGCTCGTCCCGCTGGGGGCAGTCGGTGGGAATGGACAGGAAGTTGCCGCGCATGCCCCACACGACGTTCTCGTGCAATCGGTCGAGTTGCGCGTGCGAGGACTCGAACCAGCCCGTGCGGGTCATGTCCGTGTGCAGCACCACGGCCTCGACGGCGGCGGGGTCGAACTCCCCCGGCCATCCGTCGATCTGGGCATACCGGAACCCGTGGAACGTGAAGCGCGATTCCAGGGTCTCCTCCCCGTCGCCGGCGAGGTCGAAGACCGCGGTCGACGCCGAGTTGCGCAGCGGCCGCAGGGCGAGCTCGCCCTCATCGAGCACCTCGGCGTGCCGCACCGTGAGCGAGGTGCCGGACGCACCTGTCACCCGCAGGCGGAGCCGTCCGACGAGGTTCTGGCCGAAGTCCAGAATCAGTCCGCCTGTCGGGGAAGTGAGGACGTCGGCGACCGGAAGCGTCTCGGTCCGGCGCACCGGGGGTGCGATCCGCGCTTCGGGAACGGGGACGTTCTCGTAGCCCGGCTTGGCAGCGGCTCCGATGCGCACCGGCGTCCAGGCCTCGTCGTCGTAGCCGGACGCCGACCATCCGTCGTCTGCTCGGCGCAGGTCCTGGTGCTCGCCGGCATAGATGCCGGACGCGACGACCGCTCCCGTGCCGTCGGCACGCCACCCGTCGTCGGTCGCGATCGTGCGGACTGACCCGTCCTCGAACTCGATGCGCAGCTGCGCCAGGAAAGCGGGCTGGTCGCCGTACACGCGGTCGGCGAAGGCGAAGAATCCGTATTTCTCGGTGTACCAGGCGCCGGCCACGGTCGCGCCGATCACGTTCTCACCGGGCTGCACCAGCGCAGTGACGTCC
>NZ_DASUNI010000080.1:0-4914 GCF_036277215.1 Microbacterium sp.
CCCGTCCCGCGCCGAACCAGCGCTCGGCTTCGACGAGGGCGACCACGTCGTTCTCGACGGTGACCGTGATGCGGGCGGCGGACTCCAGCGCGGGCCCGAGGTCGACGTTCGTCCAATCGAGGAACGGCGCGCGGATGACGCGGCCGGCATCGTCGACCGCGCCGCCGAGACTGACGCCGACGCCGACGAGCGGGGCGCGCGCGATCGACGAGAAGCCCGAGACCAGCTCGGCGAGAACCGCGACGACCGCCTCGGGGCTGATTCCATCGAGCGCCACCTCACGTTCGGCCAAAGGCCGCGCACGCGCATCGGTCAGCACCGCGTAGAGAGTGTCGCCGGTGACCTTGATGCCCGCGAACGAGCCCAGGTCGGGGGCGATGTCGAGAGGGCGCACCGGGCGCCCCACCGAGCCGGTGGACTCCTCGCCGAGTTCGACGAACAGTCCGCGCTCGAGGAACGGCTTGGCGAGCCGCGTCAGGCTCGCGGGGGAGAGGCCTAATCGCCTACCCAGGGCGCCGCGGCCGATCGGGCCGTGAATGAGGACCTCCCGCGCCAGCGCCTCGTGGCTTTCCGTCAGCATCACACCCCCCGGCTTTGTTTCCATCCTGGCACCAATCGGCCGTGAATCCGGGTTGAGAAAGACAACAACTGCCCCTTGACGGAAGAGTTAGTTCCGCGGTAGAAATAATCCGTGTCCCCCCACAATGATGCGATCGTCGATGCTCGCGAACAGCAACCCGCTGAGCCGGTACCGCAAGCGAGTGTGCTGCACCTGCATCGCGGCGGAACCAGCGTCGTCCTCGACATGGCGGCCGGTCCCCATCCCGCCATCGTGCACTGGGGCGAAGAGCTCACCGCCTCGACGCCCGCCACGCTCGCCTCGCTCGCGATGGCTGCGCGCCCGCAACGCGTCTCGGGCGGACTCGACGACACCCCGCGGCTGGGCCTGGTCGCGACGCAGGCTTCGGGATGGCTGGGCACGCCGGCCATCGAAGGACACCGCGATGGGGCGGGCGCGAGCCTGCGATTCGAGGTCGCCGGCGTGCAGGCGAACGACCATCGCGCCACGATCGCCCTCGTCGACAGCGAGGCGCGACTGACAGCGCAGGTCGAGCTCCGGGTCGGATCCAGCGGCCTGCTGCACCAGCGCATCATGCTGCGCAACACCGGTGCGACGCCCTACACCGTGCAGTCGTTGCAGGTCCTCTTCCCCGTGCCGTGGGACGCGACCGAGCTGCTCGACACCACCGGACGCCACCTGCGCGAGCGCACCCCGCAGCGCCGCGCGTTCACGTTCGGCACCCACACTCGTGAAAGCCGGCGTGGCCGGCCCGGCGCCGATGCGACCGTGCTGCTGGCCGCGGGGCGGCCAGGGTTCGGTTTCGAGCGTGGCCGGGTCCACGGCATCCACGTCGCCTGGAGTGGAAACCACCGGGTCGCCGCCGAGCGCGTGACGACGGGCGAGGCATTCCTCGCCGGCGGCGAGCTGCTGCTGCCCGGCGAGGTCATCCTGGCGCCGGGCGAGACCGTGCAGAGTCCCTGGGTCATCGGGTCGTGGGGCGACGGGCTCACCGAGCTGTCGGCCCGCTTCCACGAGGAGTGGCGTGCACGACCGCAGCATCCGCGCCGGCCGCGCCCGGTCACGCTCAACACATGGGAGGCGGTGTACTTCGACCACTCCCTGGTAAAGCTCACCGCCCTTGCGGATGCCGCCGCCGGCGTGGGCATCGAACGATTCGTGCTCGACGACGGCTGGTTCACCGGCCGGCGCGACGACACCGCCGGACTCGGCGACTGGTTCGTCGACGCGGGCGTCTGGCCGGAGGGTCTGCACCCCCTGATCGACCACGTGCGCGACCTCGGCATGGAGTTCGGCCTGTGGGTCGAACCCGAGATGATCAACCCCGACAGCGATCTCGCCCGGCAGCATCCGGACTGGATCCTGAGAGGCCGCATGACTCTGCCCCCGTCTGCGCGGCAGCAGCAGGTGCTCGACCTCGCCCACCCGGACGCGTACGACTACATCTCCGCGCGGCTGCACGCGCTGCTGGACGAGTACCCGATCGCCTACCTGAAGTGGGATCACAACCGCGACCTCGTCGACGCGGGCAGCGGTCCGGAGGGCGTCAGCCGAGTGCACGCGCACACGCTCGCCGTGTACCGCCTGCTGGACGAGCTGAAGGCCCGCCACCCCGGACTCGAGATCGAGAGCTGCGCGTCCGGCGGCGCCCGGGTCGACCTGGGCATCCTCGATCGCACCGATCGCATCTGGACCAGCGACAGCCTCGACCCGCTGGAACGGCTCACGAATCAGCGCTACACCGGCCTGGTCGTCTCGCCTGAGCTGATGGGCATGCACCTGACCAGCCCGGTCGTGCACTCGTCAGGACGCACGGTCTCGGTCGGCCTCAGCGGTGCCGTCGCCCTCTTCGGACATTTCGGCATCGAGTGGGACCTCACATCGGTCGACGTCGCGACGCGCGATCAGATCGCGGCCTGGGTCGCGCTCGCGAAGCGGCTGCGCCCGCTGGTCGCGAGGGGCCGGGTCGTCCACGTCGACGGCACGGACCCCGGGATCGACGTCCGCGGAATGGTGGCCGCGGACGCGGCATCCGCCGTTTTCACGATCACCCAGACCGAGACATCCGTCGCGTACCCCGCGGGGCGGGTGCGGATGCCCGGGCTCGACCCCGACCGCCGGTATCGGGTGCGCGTGATCGCGATCGGCGAGAACACGGACTACCCCGGGCAGTCTCCGCTCGCGTGGGCGCACCAGGACACGATCCTCACCGGCCGCGAGCTGGAGTCGGTCGGCCTGCGCCCACCGGTGCAGTTCCCGCAGCATGCCCGAGTCGTCGAACTCGTCGCCGACAACTGAACAGACAGCACAACCGAAACGCACGACCGCGCAAGGAGGCGCACGATGACCAAGAGAATCCGAATGACCGCCCGAGCGGTCGCGGTGCTCGCCACGGCGGGTCTCGCGATCGGGCTGGGCGGCTGCGCGAGCGGCTCCGCAGACGGGGTGACGACGCTGAACTTCTTCCAGTTCAAGGGCGAGGCGCTCGAGGACTTCAATCAGATGATCGCGGACTTCGAGGCCGAGAACCCCGACATCCGCGTCGTGCAGAATCAGGTGGCGGATGCCGACACACTGATTCGCACCCTGCTGGTCAAAGACCGCATTCCCGACATCGTCACCCTGAACGCGAACGGGAACTTCGGCGGTCTCGCCAAGGCAGGCGTGTTCCATGACTTCTCGGATGAGCCGGTGCTGGAGACCATCAACCCGGCGGTGCAGGAGATCCTCGCCGACCTCGGCACCTACGGCGACGAGGTGAACGGACTCGGCTACGTCAACAACGCCAATGGCGTCATCTACAACGCGACGATCTTCGAGGAGCAGGGGCTTGAAGTTCCGGAGACATGGGATGAGTTCATCGCCGTCTGCGACGCCCTCCAAGCGGCGGGCATCACCCCGTTCTACGGCACGCTGGCCGATTCGTGGACTGGAATGCCCTCGTGGAATGCGCTGGGAGCGTATCCCGCTCAGGACGACTTCTTCGACAAGCTGCGGGCGCAGGGCACGGATGTCGGCCCGGATTCCGAGGTGTCGTTCGAGAAGAACTTCGCCGAGATGATGGATCAGCAGTACACCCTGTTCTCCTCCTACATGCAGGAGGGGTACCGCGGCGAGACCTACGACGAGGGCAACGCGGCGTTCGCGAACGGTGACGTCGCCATGCTGCTCCAGGGCATCTGGGCCACCAACCCGATCAAGCAGGTCAACCCCGACATCGAGATGGGCATCTTCCCGTACCCGGGAACGGATGACCCCGAAGACCGGCTGCTGGTGTCCGGCGTCGATGTCGTCTTCACCATGGGCAAGAACAGCCCCAATGAGGACGCCGCGATGCGCTTCATCGACTACGCGTTCCAGACAGACGTGATCGAGGGCTTCGCGGCGTCGCAGAACATGGTTCCCTCCGTCGAGGGCGCCGAGATCAGCGACGACCCGGCGCTGCAGGCGGTCAAGCCGTTCTTCGACGAAGGCAAGATCACCGGGTTCATCGATCACCAGTTCCCTCCCGCGGTTCCGCTCATCCCGATCGATCAGGAGTTCCTCTTCAACGGCGACGCGGAGGCCGCACTCAAATCACTCGACAACGAGTGGCGCAAGGTCGCCGCTCGCACCATTCCGGTAACGACGGGAGACGACCAATGACGATCACCCAAGCGGTGCGCAGCACCGCCGCCGAAACAGCGCCGAAGCGAGCCGGCCGAGTCAGAACAGGGGCCAAGCGGGCTTCATCGACTTACTACTGGATGGTGTGGCCGGCGGTGATCGCCTTCGCCGCATTCCACACCCTTCCCGTGGTCGTCGGCATCTTCTTCAGCTTCACGAATTACGCGGGGTACGGTGCGTGGAACTTCGTCGGACTGTCGAACTACTTCAACCTCTTCCAGGACGACCGCATCCTGCAGGCCTACGGCTTCTCGTTCCTGTTCGCCATCGTCGCGACGATCCTGACGAACGCCTTCTCGCTTGCGATCGCGCTCGGACTGAACGCCAAGATCAAGGCGCGCAACTTCTGGCGAGGCGTGTACTTCGTGCCCTACATCCTGGCGATCCTGGTCATCGGGTACGTGTTCCAGTTCTTCTTCTCGAACTCGCTGCCCAAGATCCTCGCGGGGATCCCGCTGTTCGCCGACAACATCCTCGCCAACGAGCAGTGGGCGTGGACGGCGATCGTCGCGCTGGCCGTCTGGCAGGCCTGCGCGTTCGCGATCATCATCTACCTGTCGGGCCTGCAGACCATCCCGGCGGAGATGTACGAAGCGGCGTCGCTGGACGGCGCATCCGCGTGGCAGCAGTTCCGGTCGATCACCTTCCCTCTCATCGGTGCGTTCTTC
>NZ_DASUNI010000081.1:0-22512 GCF_036277215.1 Microbacterium sp.
GGGGTTCTGGTCGACCAGTCCTGCGAGGATCACGTTGTCGGTCGACACCGCCACGGCCTGACCGCTGCGCAGCGGCTCGAGGCAGTTGCTGTACGTGTCGGTCTCGATCACCTCGGCGCCGAGCTCCTTGAGGTTCGCCGCGGGGGTGGAGCCGGTGACGGAGCAGACGGGCTGGCCGACGAGGTCGTCTTCGCTCTCGATGTCCTCGTTGTCCGCCAGCACCAGGATCGACTGGCCCGCCATGTAGTACGGCCCGGCGAAGGAGACGACCTCCTTGCGCTTGTCGTTGATCGTGTAGGTGGCGATGACGATGTCGACTTCACCGTTCTGGATGAACGGCTCGCGGTTGGCCGAGACGGACTCGACCCATTCGATGTCGTCTTCGGCGATGCCGAGCTGGCCGGCGATGATCTTGCCGATCTCCACGTCGAAGCCTTCGGGGACGCCCGACGGTCCCACCAGACCGAACAGCGGCTGGTCGAACTTCGTGCCGATGGTGATGGTCCCGGCGTCGGCGAGGGCTGCCATCGTGGTGCCCTCCGCGAACGTGGGAGCGGGTTCCGGCGTCGCAGTCTCGCCGCCGGCTTCTCCGCCGCCCGACGCGCACCCGGAGAGCACGAGCGCTCCGGCTGCGGCCAGGGCGAGCAGGCTGAGTCGAGTTCTGTTCATGTCCTACCTGTCCTTTGCTGTGTGCAGGCCGCTTGTGACGGCCCTCCTTCAGTGGTCCTGGCCGCGGTGCAGCGGCCGAGGTGTGTCAGTGCTCGAGGATCTTCGACAGGAAATCCTGTGCTCTCTCGCTCTGCGGGTTGGTGAAGAACTGCTCGGGCGTCGCCTCCTCGACGATCGCCCCGTCCGCCATGAACAGCACACGGTCTGCTGCTTTGCGGGCGAATCCCATCTCGTGGGTGACGACGATCATGGTCATGCCGTCCTTGGCGAGACCGATCATGACGTCGAGAACCTCGTTGATCATCTCCGGGTCGAGCGCGCTGGTCGGCTCGTCCATCAGGATGAGCTTCGGATCCATTGCAAGCGACCGGGCGATCGCGACGCGCTGCTGCTGACCACCGGAGAGCTGCGCGGGCATCTTCTTGGCCTGGTTCGCGACACCGACGCGGTCCAGCAGCGCCATCGCCTTCTCATCGGCGTCCTTGCGCGACATCTTGCGCACCTTTATCGGGCCGAGCGTCACGTTCTCCAGGACCGTCTTGTGCGCGAAGAGATTGAACGACTGGAAGACCATTCCGACATCGGCGCGCAGCTTCGCGAGTCCCGCGCCCTCTTCGGGCAGGTCGACCCCGTCGATGGCGATCCTGCCCGAGTCGATGGTCTCGAGCCGGTTGATCGCGCGGCACAGCGTCGACTTGCCGGAACCCGATGGCCCGATGACCACGACGACCTCGCCGCGGTTGACCACCGTGTCGATGTCTCTGAGCACGTGCAGATCGCCGAAATGCTTGTCGACGTGCTCGATGACCACGAGCGGCTCACCGCGGCGGACGCTGATGTTCGAGGTCGTCGGCGCACTTGCGGGTGTGTCCGGTGTCGCCATGATGCTTACCCTAGGGGGCCGCCCTCGCCGGGCGGGAGACCCCCGCGCGAGCTTTACCGGACTGTAACAGGACGGGAATGCGTCAGTTCGGGCTGCCGGCCCGCTGCGCGAACGCCGTCTCATAAAGGCACACGCTGGCCGCCGTCGCCAGATTCAACGACTCCGCGCTGCCGTAGATCGGCAGCCGGAGGGAGATATCGGCCAGCGCGAGCGCGTCGTCGTCGAGCCCCCGCGCCTCGTTGCCGAACAGCCACGCGGTAGGCTCCGCCAGAAGCGAGCGCGACGCCAGGAAGTCCCCGCCGCCGATATCGGCCGCGACCACGCGCACGTCTGCCGCGTGCGCGCGCTCGCCGGCATCGGCCCGCTCAGCACCGACGGCGATCGGCAGGTGGACCAGCGAGCCGGTCGTGGCGCGCACGACCTTCGGGTTGTAGGGGTCGACGGTGCGGCCGGTGAGGATGACGGCATCCGCCCCGGCGGCGTCGGCGGCCCGGATGATCGTGCCGAGGTTTCCCGGGTCGCGCACCTCCTCGCAGATCGCGACGAGTCGGGGCGAAGCGGCGAACACGTCGCGGACGGATGTCGGCGTCTGGCGGGCGACCGCGACGATGCCCTGCGGCGTGACGGTGTCGGCCATCGCATCCAGGACGCCCTCGGTGGTGAAGACGACCTCGACTCCGGCGTCGCGCGCCGCATCCCGCAGGTCGATGTGCCGTTCGAGTGCGGAGGGCGTCGCGAAGACCTCGATGACCGTCTCGGGACGGTACGCGAGGGCCTCGCGCGCTGCCTGCGGACCCTCCAGCAGGAAGAGCCCGGTTTCTTGGCGCGCGCTGCGCTTGGTCAGCTTCGCGACGGCGCGAACGCGGGGCGAGCGCGGGTTCTCAAGCACAGGCTCAGCATAGAGCCGAGCGACACGCGGAACGGGGCGCCCTCCCGAAGGAGGACGCCCCGTTCGACGGGTGCCGTCGGTTACGCGGTCTTGGGCGCGTTGACGTCGGTGGGCAGCGCGCCCTTGGCGGTCGCGACCAGCGAGGCGAACGTCGCGGGCTCGTTGACCGCGAGCTCGGCGAGCATGCGGCGGTCGACCTGAACACCCGCGAGGCCGAGGCCCTGGATGAAGCGGTTGTACGTGAGTCCGTTCGCGCGCGATGCGGCGTTGATGCGCTGGATCCACAGGCGGCGGAAGTCGCCCTTGCGCTTGCGGCGGTCGCGGTACGCGTAGACGAGCGAGTGTGTGACCTGCTCCTTCGCCTTGCGGTACAGACGCGACCGCTGACCCCGGTACCCGGAGGCGCGCTCGAGGATGACCCGGCGCTTCTTGTGGGCGTTGACGGCCCGCTTGACTCTAGCCATTTCTCATGTTCCTAACGTGATTCGGCGCGCTCAGCGACCGAGAAGCTTCTTGGCCTGCTTGGTGTCGGCCTTCGACAGCACCTGGTCCTGGTTGAGGCGGCGCGTGCGCTTGCTCGCCTTGCCCTCGAGGTTGTGGCGCATGCCGGCCTGCTGCTTCATCAGCTTGCCGCTGCCGGTGATCTTGAAGCGCTTCTTGGCACCCGAGTGGGTCTTCTGCTTCGGCATCTCATCGTTCCTTTGTTGGTGTCGCCCGTCTGGGCGTCATTGTGTTTCCCGTTGGGCGGGAGTCTGCGGGGCCTATTCGGCGGGTGCCTCGGCGTCAGCCTCGGCGGAGTCGGAGGTCGGACCGCCGTGGGAGGCGCTGCGGGCGGCCTCCTTGTTCGCAGCGCGCTGCGCGTTCTGCTCGGTCTTGACCTCGGACTTGTTCTTGAACGGCGCGACGACCATCACCATGTTGCGGCCATCGATCGTGGGATTTGATTCCACGGTGCCGAACTCGGCCACGTCCTCCGCGAACTTGCGGAGGAGCCGCACACCCTGCTCGGGACGCGACTGCTCGCGACCGCGGAACAGGATCATGGCCTTCACCTTGTCGCCCGCTTTGAGGAACCCCTCCGCGCGCTTGAGTTTGGTGGTGTAGTCGTGCGCTTCGATCTTCAGACGGAACCGGACCTCTTTGAGGATGGTGTTCGCCTGGTTGCGTCGGGCCTCCTTGGCCTTCTGCGCTGCTTCGTACTTGAACTTCCCGTAGTCCATGATCTTGACGACGGGCGGCTTCGAGTTGGGAGCCACCTCGACCAGGTCGAGATCGGCATCCTGCGCCAGACGCAAGGCAACCTCGATGCGTACGACGCCGACCTGCTCTCCGTTCGGGCCGACGAGGCGGACCTCGGGCACGCGGATGCGGTCATTGGTGCGGGGATCGCTGATGCGGAACTCCTTCGTGCGGGTTACGGCCACCGCGACACGGGATGCATCGCGGGCGGAAGAGAGACTCGATTCCACCCGCACGACGCGCGAGCGCCTGCTTCTGCACCCGGTATCCACTGTGCGTGGCTACCCCGGCCGCAAGCGGACGGGGCGGAGTGCGTGACCCGGTAGCCTGGAGCGGCAAGCGCGGGTGGGATGTGATCCTCTTTCGTCCGAAGCAGAACGCTCCGGAGCCCGACATAGTCTAACAGAGAGTGGAACGTGGACACGATTCCGGGCAGCGACGACGATCTTCGGGCCGGGCAGATGGCGCGGGACTCCGAACGACAGGCGCGCTGGGAGGCGCAGGAGCGGGCCGCCTCGGCCGCCACGCGAGACATCGCCGACGTCCCCGCGGTCGAGGTGATCACCACTGCCGCCGTGCACCTGATGAGCGCCGCGGCCGTGAAGGTCGGTCTCGCCGACGACGCCGACGCAGACAGTCAGATCGATCTCGACGAAGCGCGCAAGCTCATCAACGCGCTCGCCGGGCTCATCACCGCCGGTGCCCCCGAGATCAGCGACATGCACGCCCGGTCGCTGCGCGACGGGCTGCGGTCGCTGCAGCTGGCGTTCCGTGAGGCATCCGTCATTCCCGATCCGATCGGCAAGGGCCCGGGCGAGAAGTGGACCGGACCGGTCACCTGACCGGACGGGTTGCGGGCGGCTCGGCTAGCGGCTGATCCCGATCGCCGCCGCGCCGCGCGCCACCGCGTCGACGGTCCGGCGGACGGCCTCCCCGTCGGTTCCGTGGTTGCTGACGGCGAAGCGGACGACGGCGCGCCCGCGCCACGACGATGAGGAAGCCCAGACGGTCCCTTCGGCGCGCAGCCACTCCCCCAGCGCCTGCGTGTCGGCGTCCTGGCGGGCGGCGAGGCACACCTGGGTGAAGACGACGTCGTTGAGCACCTCGAGCCCGGGAACGCTGCGGAACCCGTCGGCGAGTGCCTGCGCTGCGGACACCAGACCGTCGATGAGGTCGGCCACCCCGCGGCTGCCCAGCGAGCGCAGCGCCGCCCAGACCGGGACGCCGCGCGCGCGGCGCGACAGCTCCGGAACGTGATCGTACGGATCGGCGACGCTTGCGACGGCGGGCAGGTACGCCGCGTGCGCGCCGAGCGAGGCGGTCATCGCCGCCTCATCGCGGACGATGGCGACCCCGCAGTCGTACGGCACGTTCAGCGTCTTGTGTGCGTCCGTCCCCCAGGAGTCGGCATGCTCGAGGCCTGCCACGAGATGCCGATGGCGGGGGCTGGCGCCCGCCCACAGGCCGAAGGCGCCGTCCACGTGCACCCAGGCGCCGTGCAGATGAGCCACGTCGATGGCACGGGTGAAGTCGTCGAAGGCGCCGGAATGGACATCGCCCGCCTGGAGCGCGACGATCGTCGGACCGTCGTGGCCTTCCAACGCGGCGGTGAGCCCGTCGACGTCGATGCGACCCTGCTCGTCGGCCCCGACGGTCGTCGGGACGCCGAGGCCGGCGATGCGACCGGCCAGCACGGCGGACGTATGCACGGCGTCGCCGGCGAGGAAGCGGATGGCCGGAGCCCTCTGGATGCTGAGCGACGGGTCGTGGCCGCGCTCGCGCAGCACCGCGTCGCGCGCGACGAGAAGGGCCGTGATGTTGGCGCTGGTCGCTCCGGTCACGAATCCCACACCGCTCGCCGCAGGCAGGCCGAGCAGGTCGAGCAGCCACCCGGCCGCGACCTCTTCGACGGCCGCCGTCGCCGGCGTGGGCTGACGTGACCCGGTGTTCTGGTCCCAGGCCGAGACCAGCCAGTCAGCCGCCATCGCCGCGGGGTAGGTGCCCCCGATGACGAAGCCGTAGAACCGCGGCGATCCCATCGCCATCAGACCCGGCTCCGCCGCTTCGGCGAGTTCTTCGATCACGGCTGCAGGCGCCATCCCGGCTTCCGGCAGCCGCGGCGTGAGCCGGGCCAGGATGCCGTCTACGTCGAGATCGGGCCGGACCGGTCTGTCGCGGACCGACTCCACCCACGCGATCGCGTGATGGTGCGCCGCATCGAGCGCCTCACGGTAATCCTCGTCCGATGTGCCGCCGTTCATCGTGCGCCTCCCCGCTCGCGATCATGCGACAGCACGGCTTCGGCCGCAAGAGGCCCACCCGCACGACCCGCCGCAGATCCCTCAGGCGCGGACGAGCTTGACGGTCAGCGAATCGACCAGCACGGCGATGCGGTGGTCCGCCGCCCACCGCTTGGCGAGCCGCGCGAGCACGGCGTCGAGCTCCGACTGGTCCAGGCCGTGGATCAGGTCCAGTCGGACGACCAGCTCGGGACCCCTCAGCCGGGCGTCGAGGTCGCCGGGTTCGACCGCGAGGTCGAGGATGGCCAGTTCCCCGCCGACGCTCTCCTGCAGACCCGCGAACACTTCCGGCGAAGCGAAGCTCGGCTCCCACGGCAGGGACTGGGCAAGCGCCCACACGGCGGGACGTCGGAGCACGAACTCGGTGTCGGAGCCTGGATCGATGACGATCAGATCCGTGTCATCGGCGGATGCCGCGACCGCGGTTCGCACGCCGTCAGCCGGGACCGGCCGGGCCGCGGCATCCCACCGGCCCATCGAGGCGACCGACGTGAAGACCGGCAGTACACGCCGCCCGTCGGGAGCGGCCACCGTGACGATGGACAGCTCCTGCGTCTTGTCGATCGGAAGCCCATGGACGCCGGTCGAGTGCGCCGCCTCATCGGTGCCGTCGCCCTTCTGGGCGACGAGGGGGATCAGCAGCCGGGCGGTGCGATACGCCTCCACCACGGCCACCTGATCGGCTGTGCCGGCGCGGAAGGCGGTCAGGGCGGCGAGCAGACTCGGGTCGGCCGAGCCGTCATCCTGGGAATGGGGATTGGACTCGAAGCGGCGCCCCTCCCAAGGGACACCGGCGGAGTCGCCCGCGGAGGAGGAGTCGTGCGGATCAGTGTCCCGCGACATCCAGCGCCTCGGCGAGCGTGAAGGCGCCTGTGTAGAGGGCCTTTCCGACGATCGCGCCCTCGACGCCGAGCGGCACGAGATCGCGCAGCGCCGCGATGTCGTCCAGGCTGGACACTCCCCCCGATGCGACGACCGGCTTGGTCGTACGCGAGGTGATCTCACGAAGCAGTTCGAGGTTCGGCCCCCGCAGCGTTCCGTCCTTGGTGACATCGGTCACGACGTAGCGACTGCAGCCGGCCGCCTCGAGGCGCCCGAGCACGGCCCACAGGTCGCCCCCCTCCTGCGTCCAGCCGCGGGCGGCGAGGGTCGTGCCGCGCACGTCCAGCCCGACGGCGATGACGTCGCCGTACCGGCCGATGACGTCGGCCGCCCACTCCGGGTTCTCCAGAGCGGCGGTGCCCAGGTTGATCCGGGTGGCGCCGCTCTCGAGCGCGGTCTCCAGGCTGCGGTCGTCCCGGATCCCCCCCGAGACCTCCACCTGCACGCCACGGACCTGCTTGATCACCTTGCGGATGATCGAGGTGTTGCTGCCACGGCCGAACGCGGCGTCCAGATCCACGAGGTGGATCCAGTCGGCGCCCTGCTTCGCCCAATCGACTGCGGCGTCGACCGGGTCGCCGTAGTTCGTCTCGGTGCCGGCCTCCCCCTGAGTGAGGCGGACGGCCTTGCCGCCCGCGACGTCGACTGCCGGCAGCAGGATCAACTCGGGCATTGACGCGAAATCGTTCATAGCTCCTCGTGCGGTATGACGCGGAAGCGGGGGGCTCTCGCAGATGGCACGAGTTCAGAGGTTAGCCCCGCCGAGCCCGTCGATCCAATTGGACAGCAGGCGGATGCCGGCATCCCCCGACTTCTCGGGGTGGAACTGGGTCGCCGACAGGGGTCCGTTCTCGACGGCGGCGAGGAACGGCTGCCCGTAGGTGCACCACGTCAGGGCGGGCTGGGGGAACGGCGGCTGCACGTCCAGCAGCCACTGCTGCGCGGCGAAAGAGTGGACGAAGTAGAAGCGCTCGCTCTCGATGCCGCGGAACAGCCGGCTGTTCTCGCCCGGTTCGACGGTGTTCCAGCCCATGTGCGGCAGAACCGGCGCGTCGAGCTCGGTGACCACGCCGGGCCATTCGCCGAGGCCTTCGGTGTCGACCCCCCGCTCGACGCCGCGGTCGAAGAGCACCTGCATCCCGACGCAGATGCCCAGGACGGGGCGGCCACCGGCAAGCCGACGGTCGATGATCTCGTCGCCGCGGCTCGCCCGCAGCGCATCCATGACCGCGCGGAACGCCCCAACACCGGGAACGACGAGTCCCCGGGCGTCATCGATGAGTCCGCGGTCGGCCGTGAGCCTGGCGTCGGCGCCGGCCGCCGCCAGTGCCTTCACCGCGGAGTGCACGTTGCCCGAGCCGTAGTCCAGCACCGCGACCAAGGGCTTGTCGGTCACAGAGCGCCCTTCGTGCTCGGCACGCCGACCACCTGCGGGTCGAGCGCCTTCGCCTGGCGGAACGCACGCGCGAACGCCTTGTATTCGGCCTCTGCGATGTGGTGCGGATCGCGCCCCGCGAGCACCGTGACGTGGACGGTGAGAGCCGCGTGGAAGGCGATCGCCTCGAACGTGTGACGCACCAGCGAACCCGTGAAGTGTCCGCCGATCAGGTGGTGCTCGAAGCCGGCGGGCTCGCCGCTGTGCACGAGGTAGGGCCGGCCGCTGATGTCTACGACGGCCTGCGCCAGAGCCTCATCGAGCGGGACCAGGGCGTCGCCATAGCGGGAGATGCCCGTCTTGTCGCCCAGTGCCTCCCGGATCGCCTGGCCCAGGACGATCGCCACATCCTCGACGGTGTGGTGCGCGTCGATGTCCGTGTCGCCCGAGGCGCGGATCGTGAGATCGGTCAGCGAGTGCTTGGCGAAGGCGGTCAGAAGGTGGTCGAAGAACGGCACGGTGGTGTCGATGTGACTGCGGCCGGAACCGTCCAGGTCGAGTTCCAGCTCGACCGTCGACTCGCTCGTCGCGCGGCGCAGCGACGCCGTACGGGTGGCTCCGGGGCGGCTCATGACGCCGAGTCTAACGAGGCGAGCGCGTCGAGGAACGCGGTCGTCTCCTGCTCCGTGCCGGCCGTCACACGGAGGTGATGGGCGATGCCGACGTCGCGGATCAGCACCCCGCGGTCGTACAGCCCCTGCCAGGTGGCAGCCGAGTCGTCGACGCCGCCGAAGAGGACGAAGTTGGTCCACGACTCGTACGGCTCGTACCCGATCGCCTCCAGGGTCGCGGAGATCCGGTCGCGCTGATCGACGATCTCATCGACCATCCGCAGCATCGTCGCGGCGTGCCGCAGCGCCGCCGACGCGGCAGCCTGCGTCAACGAGCTCAGGTGGTAAGGCAGGCGGACGAGTCGCAAGGCGTCGACCAGCGCGGGATCGGCTGCAAGGTATCCGACTCGGGCGCCCGCGAACGCGAACGCCTTGCTCATCGTGCGCGAGACCACCATTCGCTCACGGCCGGGAAGGAGCGCGAGCGCCGAGCCCTCATCGCGGGGGGCGAATTCCTGATAAGCCTCGTCGACGACGACGATCCCGTCTGTGGCGTCGTACACGGCTTCGATGACCTCGAGTGTCATCGGCGTCCCGGTCGGATTGTTCGGCGCACAGAGGAAGACGACGTCCGGACCGGCCTCGGAGACCTGTGATGCCGCACTCTCGGCGTCGACCGAGAAATCCGCCGCGCGGGTGCCGCCACTCCACGTCGCACCTGTCGCCCGAGTCAGGAGGGGGTACATCGAGTAGGTGGGGGCGAAGCCGAATGCGGTGCGCCCAGGACCGCCGAAGGCCTGCAGGACGTGCTGGAGCACCTCGTTCGATCCGTTCGCGGCCCAGATCTGCTCGCGCGTCAGCCCGTAGCCGAGGTAGTCCGCGAAGCCCTCGCGCAACTCGGTGAACTCGCGGTCGGGGTACCGATTGACGTCGCGCAGCGCGAGGGCAACGGCGTCCAGGATGTCGTCCGCAACCTCCTGCGGGACCGGATGCGTGTTCTCGTTCACGTTCAGCGCGACGGGCAGAGCGGCCTGCGGCGCGCCGTAGGGCGTCATGCCGCGGAGGTGTTCGCGCAGGGGCAGATCGTCGAGGCGAGTGCTCATCCGTCCCATCGTAGATGCCGGGCGCGCGACCGTCCGGCTTGTGCAGGTCCGACCGTCTAGGGCGCGTGCGCGTACTCAGCGGGGATGGACAGGCGCTGACCCGCAGAGACGGTGACGCCCTCGAGCGCGTTCAGCCGCACGATCGCGTCGACGACGTCGCGCGGGTCGGCGCCGGGCGCGACCTGCTCGGCGATCGACCAGAGCGACTCGCCCGCCGTGACGGTGAGTGTGGTGAACGACCCGCTGGGAGCGTTCGCATCACGACTGGCGAGCGCGCTGCCTCCGCTGACCACGGCGACGCTCAGCGCCACCGCGGCGGGAAGCGCAGCCATTCCGGCAAGGATGCGGCGGCCGCGCGCTGTCATACGCAAGCGCGTCGAACGGGGTGCCGAGAAGCTGATCGCCGTCATGTCGTCCTCCTGGTGAACGGGGAGAGGTTCGCATCCACGGCTCGGCCGGGAGCAGTGGATGCGAATCTCTCTTCCGAATGTATCTTCGATAAAATAAGATGTCAACCGGGGGCGATCGGCCCGATCTTTCGAACGCGACACGCGGCGGTGCTGCGGGATCGATGGGCCTCTGCCGGATACGGTTTCGATGGGAACACCACACCACGGGCCTCCGACATTCGAAGACGGGTCCCACACGCGAGACAGGAGCGAGCACCATGACCGAGGTGAACGGACGCGAGAAACCCCAGACGCGCCGGCGCAGGAGCCTGAGCGACAAGCAGCTCGCGATCCTCGAGGTCATCCAGCGCTCGATCGCCCGTTACGGCTACCCGCCCAGCATGCGCGAGATCGGCGACGCCGTCGGCCTCAAGTCGCTCTCGAGCGTGACGCACCAGCTCAATCAACTCGAACTGAGCGGCTACCTGCGGCGCGATGCCGGCAAGACGCGGGCTATGGAGGTGCTGATCGACCTGCCCGGCTCGTCGACCGAGAACCCGGCCGACACCGCCCCCAGCGTGGGCGACGCGGCGATGGTCCCGCTCGTCGGCCGAATCGCCGCGGGCGTGCCGATCACCGCCGAGCAGCAGGTCGAGGAGATCTTCCCGCTCCCCCGTCAGCTCGTGGGCAAGGGGGACCTTTTCATGCTCAAGATCTCCGGCGAATCGATGATCGACGCGGCCATCTGCGACGGCGACTGGGTGGTCGTCCGCGCCCAGCCGGACGCGGAGAACGGCGACATCGTCGCCGCCATGCTGGACGGCGAGGCCACTGTCAAGACGTTCCGTCGCCGCGACGGCCACACCTGGCTTCTTCCCCGCAATTCGGCGTTCGAGCCGATCCTGGGCGATGAGGCCGTCGTGCTCGGCAAGATCGTCGCGGTGCTGCGCGCTGTCTGATCGCCGCCCCCAAGATCACCCGAATCGGATGGGACGCGCGCGAAGAGCGTGCGCCACAATGAGGACCATCCGCACCGAGGAGGCCTCATGTCCGCCAGCGATGTCGACGATCTGCAGGCACAGCTAACTGCGCTGCGCGCGGAGAACGAAGAGTTGAAGACGCGTGGCGCGGTCCCGCCCGACGAGATCGCGCCCGCTTCCCGGAACCGCGCGGGCTGGTGGCGCTCGCTGCTGTCAGCGATCTGCATCGTCGTCGCCACGATCCTCGTGCCGGTGTCGATCGTCGGCGCCTGGGCGCGGGTTCAGCTGGTAGACGAGGACGCGTTCGTCGCGTCGCTCGCGCCGCTCGTGGACGACCCCGCCGTGCAGACGATGATCATCGACGAGTCGATGGAGGCGATCAACGCGCAGGTCGACTTCCAGCAGATCACGGCCAACGTGTTCGACGGCGTCGCCGCGCTCGGCCTGCCTCCCCGGGCCGCCGACGCGCTGCAGCTCTTGGAGGCGCCTGCCGCGAACGGCCTCGAAAGCCTGGTGACCACGACCGTGACTCGCGTCGTCGAGTCGGATGCGTTCTCGGAGGTCTGGGCGACCGCCACTCGAGCGGCTCATCGCGCACTCGTCGGCGCTGCGACATCCGACGGGGGCGGGCTGGTGGTCCGCACCGACGAGGGCGTCGGAATCCAGCTGGGCGCCGTGGTGGAGCGCGTGAAGCAGAATCTCGTCGATCGCGGCCTCGGCGTCGCCGAGCTGATCCCGACGGTGGACCGGGTCGTCATCATCGGCGAAGGCGACAACCTGGCGGCGATCCGCACCGGCTACGCCCTCGCCACCACACTGGGATTCTGGCTGCCGTTCCTGACACTGGCTCTGTTCGCACTCGGCATCCTGATCGCCCGGCGCCGCAGCTCCGCCATCCTGGGGACCGGGCTCGGATTCCTGATCGGCGGTGGCTCGCTGGCAGCGACCCTCGCCATCGGGTCGGCCGCGATGGGACCGACGGCAGGCGCGCTGGGTCTCTCGCCCGACGCCCTGAACGTGGTCTACGAGCAGCTGGTCGGCAACATGACCCAGACGGCGCTCGTTCTGGCTCTGCTCGGACTGCTGATCGCGGTCCTGGGCTGGGTGATGGGCAGGTCCGGCGCGGCCCGGGGATTCCGGCGGACCGTCCGCGGCCTCAATGCATCCGCGCGGCGACAGCTCGCCGCGCGGGGTCTTCACACCGGCGCGTTCGGCACCTGGCTCGGCCGGCAGCGGGTGCTCGTCCGCTCGCTGGTCGCCGTGCTCGCGGTGCTCTGGCTGTTCGCTCTGCGGCCGCTGTCCGTCGGCGATGTGGTGCTCGTGCTGGTGGTGGCGTTCGGCGCGGCCTGGATCCTCGAGCTCCTCCAGAGCCGTCCCGACGAACTCGCCGCACTGCCGGACGCCGAGGTCGCGGCGCAGAGTACGGTCGTCGGTGCGAGAGCGACGCCCGCGCCCGCGCCGGGTGACGAATGGCCCACGCTGGAGCTCTCCCCCACTACCGGCGCGGAGACACCGGATGCCGCGACCGGTGGGGCCGCGGCATCCGAGCGTACGTCGCGCCCGTAGACGGTGGTGACCCGCGAAAGCGGCTTCACAGGCGCTGCAAGCACCTCGCAGCATTCCTCGGGTGTGGCGTCTCGCGTTTCGCCGTACCGTTGATTCCGTGAGCGAGACAGCCCCTTTCGGTGCCTGGCCGTCACCGCTTTCCGCGGAGATCGTGACGGCCGCGACGCCGCGCATCGAGGGCGCGCGTTTCGTGGGCTCCGAGCTCTGGTGGGGCGAGAGCGTCGCTGCGGAAGGCGGTCGGACGGCGGTGCGCCGTCGCGGCCCCGACGGCGAGGTGTTCGACGTCCTGCCGATCCCGTGGAACGCCCGTTCCCGAGTTCACGAGTACGGCGGCGGTGCGTGGACGACGACGGACGACGGCATCCTGCTGTTCGTGGAGAAGTCGGATCAGTGCGTGTGGGCACTCGAACCGGACGGCGCGCCGCGGGTGCTCACGCCCCCCGATCGGGGCATGCGGTTCGGCGGTCTCACCTGGCAGGGCGGGCAGCTGCTCGCGATCCGGGAGACCCACGACGGGTCCCCGACGCCGAGGCGTGACATCGTGCGCGTCGCCGTCGACGGCTCGGGCGTCACCTCGGTGGTCGACCAGAGCGACTTCCTGGCGCATCCGTCGCTGTCGCCCAGCGGTTCCCATCTCGCGTGGATCGCATGGAACCACCCCGACATGCCGTGGGATCGTTCCGAGCTGCGCGTCGGGCGGCTCGAAGGCGGTCTCGTCGTGGAATGGACCACCGTCGCCGGCGAGGACAGCGCTCCTCTGCAGCCCGTATGGATCGACGACGACGACCTCCTGTACGCCGACGATCCGACCGGCCGCTGGAACCTCTGGATCGAGCACCTGTCGGCGAACCTGGACCGGCACCCGGTCGCACCCGCTGATGCCGACACGGGCGGGCCGCTGTGGGTGCTCGGCACACGCTGGTTCGCGCGGCTCGAGGACGGCCGAGTCGTCGCGGTCCGCACGAACGGCGACGACGAAGTGGTCCTCATCGGTGAGGACCGCACCGCGCGTCCGCTCGGCCTCGCGCTCACCGGCGAGGTCAGCATCGAGGACTTCCGCGGTTCACGCGTGCTGCTCAGCGGGGCGACGCCGGGCTCCCCCGCCGGCTTGTGGATGGTCGATGTCAACCGGCCGGACGACGCCGTCCTCGTCCAAGGCGGGACGGTGCCGTGGGGGGCGGAGTGGACGCCGCGGGCGCGCGGAGTGAGCTTCGGCGGTCCGAGAGGCCCCGTGCACGCCTTCGACTTCCCGCCCACCAATCCAGGGGTCGCGGGTCCCGAGAACGAGCGGCCGCCCTATGTCGTGGCGGTGCACGGCGGTCCGACCGCGCACCGCGGCAGTGCGGCACCCGGGCGCACCGCGTACTTCACAAGCCGCGGGATCGGCGTGCTCGAGGTCAACTACGGCGGATCCAGCGGCTACGGGCGGGCGTACCGCGAGCGCCTGCGCGGGCAGTGGGGAGTCGTCGACGTCGAGGACGTGGCCGCGGCCGCGTCGGGCCTCGCGGCCACGGGTGCGGCTGACGGATCGCGCATCGCGATCGCGGGCGGGTCGGCGGGCGGGTGGACGGTGCTCGCGTGCGTGGCGCGAACGGATGCCTTCGCCGCCGGCATCTCGCGGTACGGGGTGGGCGACGCCCACGCGCTGGCCGCGGACTCGCACGATTTCGAGGCGCGCTACCTCGACGGCCTCATCGGCCCGCTGCCGGATGCAGAGCACCTGTACCGCGAGCGATCGCCCCTGACGCATGCGGAGCGGTTCCGCGTTCCGCTGCTGCTGCTGCAGGGCGCAGAGGACACCGTCGTTCCGCCCGCGCAGTCCGAGGCGATCCGCGACGCGCTCGCCGAGCACGGCATCCCGCATGCGTACGTGCTCTACGCGGGCGAGGGTCACGGATTCCGTCGTGCGGAGAACATCGTGCACGCGCTCGAGACGGAGCTGGCGTTCCTGGCCGCGGTCTTCGGCTTCCAGACGGACGTCCCGCCGCTGGCGCTCAGCTGAGCGGCTGGATCGCGAAGGGCGCCAGCTCAGCGGCGAGGCGCTCCGAGACGTGAGCGTGCAGCGCTGTGCCGCCCGCCTCGTGGGTCTGCGACACGATGTGCCCCGACTCGTGCGCCGCGGAGATCAGGTCGCCGCGGTCGTAGGGCACCAGCGCACGGACCTCGACGGCCGGCAGCGGAAGAGCCGCCTCGACCGCAGAGCGGAGTTCGTCGATCCCCTCGCCCGTGCGCGACGATGCGAACAGCGCTCGCGGCTCCAGGCCGCGCAGCACCAGGCGTGTGTCGTCGTCGACGAGGTCGACCTTGTTGAACACGACGATCTCGGTGATGTCGCGGGCGCCCACGTCGCCGATCACATCGCGCACGGTCTGCAGCTGAGCGGCCGGATCGGGGTGAGCCGCATCCACGACGTGCACGATGACGTCGGCGTCGCCCACCTCCTCGAGCGTCGAGCGGAACGCCTCGACCAGCTGGTGCGGCAGGTTGCGGACGAAGCCGACGGTGTCGGTGAGCGTGTAGACACGACCGTCGGATGCCGCGGCACGGCGCACCGTGGCGTCCAGCGTCGCGAACAGCGCGTTCTCGACCAGCACGCCGGCGCTGGTCAGCCGGTTCAGCAGGCTGGACTTGCCGGCGTTCGTGTAGCCGGCGATCGCGACGGACGGGATCGTGTGGCGCTTGCGCTCGGCGCGCTTGGCATCGCGTGCCGGAGCGAAGTCGCGGATCTGGCGGCGCAACACCGCCATCTTGGTACGGATGCGGCGTCGGTCGAGCTCGATCTTCGTCTCACCGGGTCCACGCGACCCCATGCCCGCCCCGCCGGCGCCGACCTGGCCACCGGCCTGCCGGCTCATCGAGTCTCCCCAGCCGCGCAGGCGCGGCAGCAGGTACTCGAGCTGCGCGAGTTCGACCTGCGCCTTGCCCTCGCGGCTCTTCGCATGCTGGCTGAAGATGTCCAGGATGACTGTGGTGCGGTCGATGACCTTCACCTTCACGACGTCCTCGAGAGCGCGCCGCTGGCTCGGTGCGAGCTCGGTGTCGGCGATCACGGTGTCCGCCCCGAGCGCGGCGACCAGGTCGCTCAGCTCCTGCGCCTTGCCTCGTCCGAGGTAGGTGGCCGGATCCGGGTGCGGTCTGCGCTGCAGCACGCCGTCGAGGACGATTGCGCCGGCCGTCTCCGCGAGAGCAGCCAACTCGCGCAGCGAATTCTCGGCATCCTCCTGCTCGCCCTGGGGATGCACGCCGACGATGACCACGTTCTCCAGACGGAGCTGTCGGTACTCGACCTCCGTGACGTCTTCGAGCTCGGTGGAGAGCCCGGGGACGCGCCGCAGCGCAGCGCGCTCCTCACGATCCCACTGCTCGCCGTCCGTGTCGGTGGACGTGACCGTCTTCGCGTCCTGCAGCGCTTGCGCGGCGCCGAACACACGCACGCCCGAGTGCGCTTCGGCACGCTCGAGCACCCGGGCCACCGGGTCGACCGGCGTCTCGTCCGTGCTCGTCGGGGTTGTCGTATCCGTCATGTCTTCCTTCCGGGATGCCCGTAAACTCTAACGCCGCCAAGCGGGGTGCCTCCGCTACGCTCGCAGGATGGGGGAGGACCACTACTTCAGCGCGTCACCCGCCAGTCCTGAGAATCTCCGCCGCATTCGCGTTCGCCTCGCGGGTTCCGACGTCGACGTGACGACAGCAGGCGGCGTGTTCAGTCCCGACCACATCGACGCGGGCACCGCCGTCCTGCTGGCGAGCACACCTCCCCCGCCGCGCGGCGGGAACCTGCTGGACCTGGGGTGCGGATGGGGCCCGATCGCGCTGTCACTTGCGATCGAATCGCCGCACGCGACGGTCTGGGCCGTCGACGTCAACGAGCGCGCCCTGGACCTCGTTCGGCGCAACGCCGAGGGACTCGGCATCCTCAATGTCAACGCGGTTCGCCCGGAGGATGTTCCCGCGGACGCCACGTTCCGCACGATCCGATCCAATCCGCCTATCCGCGTGGGCAAGCACGAGCTGCACGGCCTGCTCGAGCGATGGATCCCCCGGCTCGACGAGCGGTCGGATGCGTGGCTGGTCGTGCAGCGCAACCTCGGCTCCGATTCGCTGCAGCGGTGGCTGGCGGCATCCTTCACGCCCGGTTACAGCGTGCATCGCGCGGCCACGGGTCGTGGGTTCCGCGTGCTCAAGGTGCGCCGGCACGGCTCGCCCCAGACGAACGAGATCCCGTTGCCGGGCGCCGCGCCCTGAGCTCAGGCGAGGGCGACCTCGCCGGAGTACACCAGGGTCGCAGGGCCCGACAGCAGGACGTGCAGATCGCCTCGCACCCGCAGCATACGCACTCCCAGGGTGCCCCCGGGCACCTCGACCGTCCACCGGTCGGGAGCTGCCTGTCCCGCCCAATGGCGCACGGCCAGCGCCGCAGCCGCGACTCCCGTTCCGCAGCTGAGGGTCTCGCCGACGCCGCGCTCGAAAACGCGCATACGGATCGAGCCCACACCCTCCCGGACGAGCGGGTCGCTCGGCACGACGAATTCGACGTTCGCGCCGCGGGCGGGCTCCGGCTGGAGCTGCGGTCGTACGGTGAGGTCGAGGTCGTCCAGTTCTTCGGTGTTGGAAAGAGCGACGATGATGTGCGGATTGCCGACGTCGATCCCGAGGCCGGGCCGGGGTACGCCGAGACCGCGGGCACGGACGAGGACTTCGTCGGGCTCGACGCGCCAGGGGCCCAGATCCGCTTCGAAGCCGAGGTCGCTGCGCGTGACCGCCTTCGCGCCGGCGCGCGTGCCGATCAGCAGCGGTCCGCCGTCGAGCGACGACCACCCGGCGTCGGCCAGATAGCGGGCGAAGACCCGAATGCCGTTGCCGCACATCTCCGCCTTCGAGCCGTCGGCGTTGCGGTAGTCCATGAACCACTCCGCGCCTGCGGAAGCCGCGTCGGCACCCTCGTCGATCGCTGTGGAACGGACCACCCGGAGGATGCCGTCGCCGCCGATGCCGAACCGTCGATCGCACAGCACGGCCACCTGGTCGTCGGTGAGATCGAGCGCCCCATCGGCGTCGGGGATCACGACGAAGTCGTTCCCGGTGCCGTGACCTTTGGTGAACGGGACGGTCTGCGGCATGGGTCTCAAGTGTACGGGGACCTTCAGTCCGGGATGAGACGCTTGCCCGTCGTCGACGTGTCGAAGCGCTCGTATCCGAGCGAGTCGTAGAACCCGAGCACGGCGTCGTTGTCCGGGCGCACCATCAGCTGCACCTTGGGGCAGCCGAGTTCGAGGAGCGCGTCTTCGGCGGCGGTGACCAGCGAGCGGCCGATGCCCTCACCGCGCCGCTGAGGATCGGACGCCAGGTAGTAGAGCCATCCGCGGTGCCCGTCGTAGCCGGCCATCACGGTGCCGACGATGTCGTGTCCGTCGACGGCGACGAGGAACAGCTCGGGCTGCACGGTGAGCTTGCGCTGGATGTCGAGGTGCGGGTTGTTCCACGACCGCGTCACTCCGGTGGCCTGCCAGAGTGCGATGACGGACTCGGTGTCTCTCAGGGCGAAGGCGCGAATGCTTGTCATGAGACCAGTATCCGGTCGATCACGTGCTGATCTTCCGTGTGCGACCACACCACGCCGGGGTAGCGCTTGAACCACGACACCTGCCGCCGCGCGTACCGGCGGGTGAGAGCCTGCGTCTCGGCGATCGCGTCGGACTGGCTCTGCACCCCGCGCAGCTGCGCCAGCGCCTGCGCGTAGCCGATTGCGCGGCGTGCGGTGACACCACGCTCCAGGCCTCGCGCCTGCAGGGTTCGGACCTCGTCCAAGAGCCCGTCCGCCCACATCCGCTCCACCCGCGCGTCCAGTCGCGCGACGAGCTCGTCGCGCGGAGTCGTCAGCCCGGTGATGACGGTGCGCTGCCAGGGCACCGGCTCTTCCGGAAGAGCGGCGCCATGGGTCCGCTCACCCTGCGCGAGCACTTCGAGCGCTCGGACGATCCGCCGTCCGTTCCGCGCGTCGACTCTCACGGCTGTTTCCGGATCGGCAGCGCGGAGACGCTCGTACAGGATGCCGGGACCGTCCCGCTCCAGTTCGGCCTCCAGCTCGGCCCGCAGCGCCTCGTCGCGCGGTGGGAATCGGAAGTCGAACAGCACGCTCGATACGTACAGGCCGGACCCCCCGACGAGTATCGCGTCCGCCCCGCGGCTGTGGATCTCGGTCACCGCGGTGCGGGCCGCTGCCTGGTACCAGGCGACGGCCGCGTCATCGGTGACCTCGAGCACGTCCAGGAGGTGATGACGGATGCCGCGCCGCTCGGTCGCCGGGAGCTTCGCCGTTCCGATGTCCATTCCCCGGTACAGCTGCATCGCGTCGGCGTTCACGATCTCGGCGTGGCGTCCGCGCGCGGCCAGCGCCTCGGCGAGATCCAGCGAGACACCCGACTTGCCGGTGCCCGTCGCCCCGACGACGGCATACAACCGTGGAGGGTCGGCGGAGCCGATCACACCCCGACGCGCAGGGTGGGCAGCCCCAGAGAGACCGCCCGCGGTGCGGAGCCCGTCGAAAGGCTGGCGGAGTCGGTCGGAATCGCGCACGACTCGGCCTGCGTGCGATCCCAGGCGTCGCCGGCGCGGGTCCGGCGGATCTGCAGAGGCGAACCGTCGGTGTCGGCCAGCAAGTGGAAGGGCGCCGCGTGGGTGATCGTCACCGAGACGACGTCTCCTGGCCGGGGAACGTCGCTGCCGGCCGGAACCTCGAAGTGGATCAGACGGTTGTCTTCGGCGCGCCCGGTCAGTCGATGGGTCTCGGCATCCTTCTTGCCTTCGCCCATGGACACGAGCACCTCGACCCGGCGCCCGAGCTGAGCGTGGTTCTCCTCGAGCGAGATGCGCTCCTGGAGCGCGAGGAGCCGGTTGTAGCGCTCCTGCACGACGGCCTTGGGAACCTGGTCGGGCATCGTCGCCGCGGGCGTGCCCTCGCGGATCGAGTACTGGAACGTGAAGGCACTCGAGAATCGCGACTGCTCGACCACCCGCATCGTCTCTCCGAAGTCCTCATCGGTCTCGCCGGGGAAGCCGACGATGATGTCGGTCGTGATCGCGGCGTCGGGAATACGATCCCGCACCCGGTCGAGGATGCCGAGGAACTTCTCACTGCGATAGGAGCGGCGCATCGCGCGTAGGACGCGGTCGCTGCCGGACTGGAGGGGCATGTGCAGCTGAGGCATGACTGCGGGGGTATCCGCCATGGCGTCGATGACGTCGTCGGTGAAGGCGGCGGGATGCGGGCTGGTGAAGCGGATGCGCTCGAGCCCTTCGATCTCGCCCGCTGCGCGCAGGAGCTTGCCGAACGCCGAACGGTCGCCGAACTCGACCCCGTAGGAGTTCACGTTCTGTCCGAGCAGGGTCACTTCGATCGCACCGTCGTCGACGAGCAGACGGATCTCGTTGAGGATGTCGCCGGGTCGGCGATCCTTCTCCTTGCCGCGGAGGCTCGGGACGATGCAGAACGTGCAGGTGTTGTTGCAGCCGACCGAGATCGACACCCAGCCGCTGTAGACGCTGTCGCGCTTCGTGGGCAGCGTCGAGGGGAAGATCTCGAGCGACTCGAGGATCTCGAGTTCAGCCTCGCCGTTGTGCCGCGCCCGCTCCAGCAGGCTGGGCAGCGAGCCCATGTTGTGGGTGCCGAACACGACGTCCACCCATGGTGCCTTGTCCAGCACGGCCTGCTTGTCCATCTGCGCCATGCAGCCGCCGACGGCGATCTGCATCCCGTACTTGCGGCGCTTCACCGAAGCGAGATGACCGAGCGTGCCGTAGAGCTTGCCGGCGGCGTTGTCGCGCACCGCGCACGTGTTGATGATCACGACATCGGCTTCTTCGCCATGGCCCGCGGGAAGGTAACCGGCGCTCTCGAGCGACCCGGACAGGCGCTCGGAATCGTGGACGTTCATCTGGCAGCCGAACGTGCGCACCTCGTAGGTGCGGACACGCCCGTCAGCCGCGAGAGCCGCGCGCGATGGCGCGATCGTCGTCGGCTCTGAGGACGGTGTGGTCATGATGGGTGCCATTCTACGAGGCCCGTCTGGACAGCCGGTTCGCGATCAGCGGATGCGGCCGCGGATGCGAACGGCGGACAGGACCGTGCACACGACCGTGATGCCCACCAGGAGCGCGACGACGAACCAGACCGGCACGGGCCACTCGCCAATGCTGAGATCGATCCCGTAGAAGGCGCGAAGTGTCTCGTCCGCGCCGGGCGCGTCTGCCGTGATTACCGCGAGCGTTCCATCCGAGAACTCGCGACGCATCAGCATCCCGGCCTGCGCGAACGGCAGGGCCGCGACCACGGATGCGACGGCATCCGGGAAGGCTCCGATCGGGATGTAGGCGGCGGCGATGAAGCCGAGCACGGTGCCGACGATCGTCGCCAGCCCCGAGAAGGCACCGTTGGTGCGCACGAACGACACGATGAGCGCCGAGATCGATGTGAACGCGATGCACGAGAGCACCACGACGACGACGATCCGCGCGATCGCGGGGAGGGGCAGCCATGTCCCGCGCACGAGGCCGAGGTACAGGATGCTGATCGCAAGTACCAGGAACGACAGGACGACGGCGACGACCACGGCGGACAGCAGGTAGCCCAGCACCAGCTGCCCCCGACGCAACGGGGCGACGAGGAAGTCTCGGAACCGTCCGGACTGGTCGTCGTCGACCAGCACCGCCAATGCTCCCAGTCCGGTCGTGACGGTCGTGATCAGCACGATGCCGGCGAACATCCAGCTGTCGACGTACGCCTGGACCCCTTCCGCCGTCGCCCCGGGCAGGGACTCCGCGAGGTCGGTGGTCTGGAGATTTCCGAGGAACAGGGTGTACAGCCCGAACAGGATGACCGCGCCCAGCAGCGAGAAGAACACGTTGAGGGCGTCGCGGAAGAAGATGCGCAGGTTCCGCCCGACGAGAGCGAGGACCACGCTCATGTGGCGCCCACCTCCGCGGCGGACCGCCCGGTCAGCGCAAGGAACACGTCATCCATGCGTCCGTGGCGGAACTCGAAGTCGCGGACTCCGTCGCCATGATCGGCCAGGAGCCGCCGGGCGACGTCGGCTCCTGGGACGCCGATGATGACAGCGTCGCCCTCGCGCACAGGATCTGCGCCCGCCCAGCGGGCGAGAGCGCTCAATCCGTCAGGATCGTCGGTCGTCACGGTGAGCACGCTGCGGCTGTACATCGCACGCAGGCTGGCCGGTGTGTCGTCTGCGATGATGCGCCCGTCGTCGATGATGCAGACTCGCGCCGCCTCCTCCGTCTCCTCGAGGTAGTGCGTGGTGAGGAAGACAGTGAGGTCGCCGTCGGTGCTGAGTTCGTGCAGCGTGGTCCAGACCAGCGCGCGACTGGCCGGGTCGAGTCCTGCCGTCGGCTCGTCGAGGAACAGCACCGCCGGTTCGTGGAGCAGGGCGCGGGCGATGTCGACCCGTCTTCGCTGCCCGCCCGACAGCTTTCCGTAGCGCCTGTCCAGGAACTCTTCGAGACCGATCAGGCCGGCGACCTGCGCGATCTTCGCGTCGAGCGACGCCTTCGAGACGCGTGAGAGCCGCCCGCGGAGGCGGAGGTTCTCCCGCACGGTGAGGAGAGGGTCCAGG
>NZ_DASUNI010000082.1:0-25666 GCF_036277215.1 Microbacterium sp.
GCGCAGCGCGTCGACCAGCTCGTCGGTGGTGTGCGCCTCGATCATGCGGTCGGGCATTCCGCCGGTGCGCAGAGTGGTCAGCTGCGCGAGCGGGATCGGGGGGACGTCGGGCATCGGCTAGGGCAGGCGGACCAGAACGTGCGCCTTGACGAGCACCGTGGTCTCACCGTGCGTCACGGTGAGGTCGACGCGCGCGCCTCGGGCGTCGATCGCGCCGACCTTCGCGACGATCCGCAGCTCCGCACCGGATTCGGGGTCGACGACGACGGGGTTCTTGAAGCGGACGCCGTACTCGAGGATCCGGCCCGCGTCGCCGAGCCACGGCACTATCGTCTCCACTGCCAGGCCCATCGTGAGCATGCCGTGCGCCAGCACGCCCGGCAGGCCTACGGCGCTCGCGACGTGGTCGCTGAAGTGAATCGGGTTGAAGTCGCCGGATGCTCCGGCGTACCGCACGAGGGACGCGCGGGTCAGGTGGACCGAACGCTCCGCGACGATGTCGCCGACCGCGGTCATCCCTCCTCCCCGACCAGAAGAATGGATGTCGCGGTGACCACGTGCTCGCCCGCGGAATCCCGGATCTCAGCCTCGCTCGTGACCATGGCATTGCCGCCGATGGTGCGAACCCCTGTGACGGAGAGGATGCCGGTCAGTTCGTCCCCGGCGACGATGGGGCGCGAGTAGGTGAAACGCTGCTCCGCATGCAGTACCCGCGCGAGCTCGATGCCCGAATCCGGTTCGGCGAGCAGTTGCTGCAACGTATGGTCCTGCACGATCATCGCGAACGTCGGCGGGGCGACGACGTCGGCGTACCCGAGCGCGCGGGCCGCGGCGGGATCGACATGCTGCGGATCGTCCGCGAAGACGGCGCGAGCGAACTCGCGCACCTTCTCGCGGCCGACAAGGTAGGGCGCTGTGGGGGGGAAGGCGCGCCCGACGAGCTCGGGGTTCACTGGCACCGTGCCATCCTACCGAGCAGCGCTGTGCGACCGACGGTCACCGGCGGCGGGCTCGTACCGTGCGCACCGCCAGCTGCACGGCGATGAAGGTGAGGAACAGCGCGAACAGCACATTCCCCCAGAACGGGTCGACGAGGGTGGCGATCCACGCACCGAGCGCCGTCGTCGTACAGGCGGCAACGCCGATGAGCGCGGCGGCCCGGAGATCCACGTTGCCGCGCCGGACGTTTCCGACCGTCCCCGAGACGGCGGTGGGGATCATCATCAACAGCGACGTGCCCTTGGCGACCAGGTCGCTGGCGCCGAACAGGAGCATGAGCGCGGGCACCACGACGATGCCCCCGCCGACGCCGATGAGGCCCGCCACGATCCCCGTCGCGACGCCCAGCACGACGAGTCCCGCGATCGACAGGAACGTCAACGGTAGCCCGGCTTCACGCGACGGGATGACGATGAACAGGCTGACGATGACCGCGACGAGGAACCCGATGAAGCTCCACCGCAGAGCGAGCAGCGGCACCCGCGGGAGCAGCCAGGTGCCGATCTGCGCCCCGACGACCGCGCCTGCGGCCAGTATCAACCCGGGGATCCACGCCACCGAGTCATTGATCGCGTAGGAGATCACGCCCACCGTCGCAGTGGGCACGATCGCCGCGAGCGACGTGCCTGCGGCCAGCCGCTGGTCGAAGCTCAGGATCAGAACCAGCAGCGGCACGATGACGGTTCCGCCGCCGACGCCGAACAGCCCGGAGAGGAGCCCTGCGAGCAGGCCGATGCCGAGGCAGGCGAGGATGAACTTCGCGCCGCGGGGCGCATCGGTTTCGGGCACGGGCCTAGTCTGCCCGTTCCGGGCGCGGCGTATCCGCCGCCGCCCGTACTGCTGCCGGCAGCGCAGCCACGACGCGGTCGAGCTCGAGGTCGGTGTGGGCTGCGGAGAGGAACCATGCCTCGAACACACTGGGCGGAAGACTCACGCCCTGCTCCAGCATCGCCGTGAAGAACGGACCGTAGCGCCACGCGTCCTGCGCCTTGGCGTCGTCGTAGTTGCGGACCACGCCCCCGCGGAAGGCGAGGGAGAAGAGGCTCCCCGCGCGCGAGACGGTGGATTCGAGGCCTTCGGCCGCGAACGCGTCCTCCACCGCCGCCGACAGTCGCGCAGACGACCGGTCGATGCGCTCGTACACGGCGGCATCGGCGCCGCGGAGAGTCGCGAGTCCCGCCGCGACGGCCAGCGGATTGCCGCTGAGCGTGCCGGCCTGGTACACCGGGCCGACGGGTGCGAGCAGGTCCATGACCTCGCCGCGTCCCGCAACGGCCGCCAGCGGAAGGCCGCCGCCCACCACCTTGCCGAACGTCACGAGGTCGGGGATCCACGGATCGCCCTCGCCCTGCGCGGTCTCCAGACCCCACCATCCGGCGGGGCCGACCCGAAAGCCGGTCAGCACCTCGTCGAGGATCAGGAGCGCACCCTCCCGAACGGTGAGCTGCGACAGCGCCCGGTTGAAACCGGGCTCCGGCACCAGCACTCCGGCGTTCGCTCCGGCCGATTCCGTGATGATCGCGGCGACCCGGCCGGGATGAGCGGCGAACGTCGCCTCGACGGCCGCGAGGTCGTTGTACGGCAGCACGATGGTCAGGGCCGCCACATCGGCGGGCACGCCGGCCGACCCGGGCAGGCCGAGCGTGGCCACACCCGAGCCCGACTCCGCGAGCAGGCCGTCGGAGTGCCCGTGATAGTGGCCGGCGAACTTGATCACGAGGTCGCGCCCGGTCGCTCCGCGCGCGAGGCGCACGGCGGTCATGGTCGCCTCGGTGCCCGTCGAGACGAGGCGGACGCTGTCGAACAGCCGGGTGCCGTTCACCGTGGTGCGCTCCCGCAGCAGTTCGGCGAGCTCCGCTTCGCCCGGCGTGGTCGCGCCGAAGGACAGTCCACGGGTCGCGGCATCCTGCACGGCCTTCACGACATCGGGGTGGGCGTGGCCGAGCAATGCGGGACCCCACGAGCCGACGAGGTCGACGTACTCGCGGCCCTCGACATCCGTGACGTACGGGCCGCGGGCCGACACGAGGAACCGCGGGGTACCGCCGACCGAGCGGAAGGCGCGGACGGGCGAGTTGACCCCGCCGGGGATGACCGCGCGGGCGCGCGCGAACTCGGTCTCGTTGCTCACGCTCGGTTCCCTTCGCGGATCAGACGCGCCGCCTCGACGGCCCAGTAGGTGAGGATCGCGTCGGCACCCGCCCGCCGGATCGCGACGAGCGACTCGAGCACGGCCCGCTCGCGGTCGATCCAGCCGTTCGCGGCTGCCGCTTCGATCATCGAGTACTCGCCGCTGACCTGATACGCCCACACCGGAACGGGGGATGCCGCGGCCACCCGCGCCAGCACGTCGAGATAGAGCGAGGCGGGCTTGACCATCACGATATCGGCGCCCTCGTCGATGTCGATGGCCGCCTCCCGCGCGCCCTCGCGGGAGTTGGCCGGGTCGAGCTGATAGGTGCGCCGGTCGCCTTCGAGCGAGGACTGGACGGCCTCGCGGAACGGGCCGTAGAGCGCGGAGGCGTACTTGGCGGCGTAGCCGAGGATGGCGGCATTCTGGTGGCCGTTCGCGTCGAGCACGTCACGCACCGCCCGCACCTGGCCGTCCATCATGCCCGACAGTCCGAGCAGCGCGGAGCCGGCGGACGCCTGTGCGAGCGCCATCGACCGGTACCGTTCGAGGCTGGCGTCGTTGTCGACGCGGCCCGCGCCGTCCAGGACGCCGCAGTGCCCGTGATCGGTGAATTCGTCCAGGCACAGATCGGTCTGCACCACCAGCGCGTCGCCGGCCTCGGCGACGGCGACCCGGGTCGCCACGTTGAGGATCCCATCCGGGTCGTCCGCGCCGGAGCCGATCGCATCCTTGTGCTCCGGAACGCCGAACAGCATCACGCCGCCGACGCCCGCCTGTGCGGCTTCGGCGACCGCGACCTTGAGCGAGTCGAGGGTGTGCTGCACGACGCCGGGCATGGAGGAGATGGGCACGGGCTCGCGCACGCCCTCACGCACGAACATCGGCAGCACCAGCTCGGCGGTGTGCAGCCGATTCTGTGCGACCAGCCGCCGCCAGGCCTCGGTGCCTCGCGTGCGGCGGGGACGGATGTCGGGCACCGGCCCGCCGAATGCGCTCATGGCTGCGTTCTCCCGTGCGTTCATCGTGCACCGCCGAGCGGTGCGAGCGCGGCCGCACCGCGATCCAACATCGACGCCGCGACCCGGTCGGCGAGATCGAGGGCCCCCCGGACGGAGTCGACAGGCTCGGTGTCGACGACCGTGATCTCGCTCGTCCCGTCCGGGGAGTACACGGTCGCGGTCAGCCAGAGCACGCCGCCGTCGACGGAGGCGTGCGCGGCGATGGGCGCCGAGCAGCCGGCCTCGAGCCGCGCGAGCACGCCGCGCTCTGCGGCGGCGGCCGTACGCGTCGCAGGGTGGTCCACCCAGTCGACGCGCTCGGAGAGCGAGGCCGAGGCGTCTTCGCGGATCTCCAGGGCGAGGGCGCCCTGCGCGGGCGCGGTGGGCCACGTCTCGATCGGCAGCAGTTCGGAGGCCTCGCCGAGCCGCCCGAGCCGCTCCAAGCCGGCGGCCGCGAGCACCAGGCCGTCGACCCGACGGTCGTCGTCGGGATCGTAGAGCCGTCCCAGGCGCGTGTCGACGTTGCCGCGGATGCCGACGACCTCGAGGTCGGGCCGTGCCGCCAGCAGCTGTGCCCGCCGCCGCGGTGAACCGGTTCCGACGCGCGCACCGGCGGCCAGGCGGGCGAGCGTCACCCCATCGCGCGTGGCTAGCGCGTCGCGGGGGTCCGCTCGAACAGGCACGGCGGCGAGCCGGATGCCGTCGGCCGGCGCGGTAGGAAGGTCTTTGTAGGAGTGCACGATGAGGTCGACCTCGCCGGCCAGCAGCGCATCGCGCAGCGCGGAGACGAACACCCCCGTGCCGCCCATCGAAGCCAGTGGCGCGGTGGATCGGTCGCCCTCCGAGCTGATCGTGACCAGCTCGGAGGCGCCGAGCTGCGCGGCGACTGCGGAGGTCTGCGCGACGGCGAGCGCGCTCGCGCGCGTGCCGACGCGGATGGATGCTCCCGGCTTGAACAGCGCGGTCACGGCGCCACCCCGGAGACGGCCGGCTTGAAACCGGCGCGGACGTTCTCGCAGCATCCCGGTCGGCACACGTCGAACCAGGGCCCGAGCGGAGTCAGGTGCGGACGCTCCGCCGCCGGCGTCCCCTCGCAGCGCTCGACGACGAGATCCACGAGACCGCTCACGAACGCACGGTCGACGCCCGGTGTCGGCGTGCGAACGGCGCGGATACCGGCGGCCTGAGCGGCGTCCATCGCCTCGGTGTCCAGATCCCAGAGCACCTCCATGTGGTCGCTGACGAATCCGAGCGGCACGATGACGACGGCCTCGACGCCCCGCGCGGGCAGACCGGCGATCACATCGCCGACGTCGGGTTCGAGCCACGGCTGCGTCGGCGGTCCGGAGCGGGACTGGTAGACCAGCTCCCAGCCGGTGTCGACCGCAGCGGGTACCTCCTCGACGACGTTCCCCATCACGACGCCGGCAACGGCCTCGTGCTGGGCGGCATACGCCCCGCCCGCACCGAAGTCGCGGTCGCGGGGCCCGGATCGCTCGGCGTCGGCGGTCGGGATGCTGTGCGTCGAGAACAGCACGCGGATGGCGCTCGCGGGAACGCCCTCGTCGACCAGGTTCCGCACAGCCGAGGTCACGCCCTCCGTGAAGGCGGATACGAAACCCGGGTGGTCGAAGAACTGCCGCACCTTGTCGATCGTCACGGTGCCGCCGAGGGCGGTCGCGTCGAGAACCCGCGCGAGGTCCTCCCGGTACTGACGGCAGCTGGAGTAGGAGCTGTACGCGCTGGTGGCGATGGCGAGCAGCGTGGTGCGGCCGTCCGCCGCGGCATCCTGAACCGCCTCCTCGAGGTACGGCGCCCAGTTGCGGTTGCCCCAGTACACCGGCAGGTCGATGCCCCGCACCGCGAGCTCGGCCTCGATCGCCGCCTTGAGCGCACGATTCTGCGCGTTGATGGGGCTGACTCCTCCGAAGTGGCGGTAATGCTGGGCCACCTCTTCGAGCCTTTCGTCCGGGATGCCGCGACCGCGCGTGACATTGCGCAGGAACGGGATCACGTCCTCCTGCCCCTCGGGGCCGCCGAACCCCGCGAGCAGGATGCCGTCATACGCGACCGGGGTCTCCACGTGCGGCAGTCCGGACGACGCGGCCGGACTGGCCGCGAGCACAACGGGTTCGGTTTCGATCATGCGAGCACGTCCTCCAGCTCGTCCAGGCCGATCAGCCTTCCCGTGAAGAACGGGATCTCCTCCCGCACGTGGCGGCGCGCCTCGGTGGCCCGGAGGTGGCGCATCAGATCGACCAGGTCGATCGGGTCGTCGGCCTCGAGCGCGAGGATCCACTCGTAGTCGCCGAGCGCGAATGCCGCAACGGTGTTCGGCTGAACCTGCGGGTAGTCGCGGCCCATCCGGCCGTGCTCCCCCAGCATTCCGCGACGCTCGTCCTCGGGAAGGATGTACCAGTCCAGGCTGCGCACGAAGGGGTAGACAGTCACCCAGGACTTGGGCGGGAGCCCGCGCATGAACGACGGTGCGTGGTCACGGGTGAATTCGGCGTCGCGGTGCACGCCGAGGGCGTTCCACCGCGGGGTGAGCTCTGCGAGCGGCGCCGCACGCCGCAGCGAGCGCAGTGCTGCCTGCAGTCGCTGGGCGTCGTCGCCGGTCAGCCACAGCATGACGTCGGCGTCCGCACGCAGGCCGGACACGTCATAGATGCCGCGCAGGCTCACTCCCGACTCGGCGAGCGCGTCGATGGCGATGGACAGCGTCGAGGTGTCGGTGCCTGCCGGGCGGAAACCGGCCGGGCAGGCGAACACCGCCCACAGGGCGTAGCCGACTCGGGCCTGCGTGTCGTTCGTCATCGTCATCCTTCCGCGCCGCCCGAGCGGGCGGCTCTCACATTCGCACTGAGTCGCTCAGCCGTCGCCCTCGCCGCGGGCACGATCGAAGCGAGACCGGTGACGGAAGCCGCCTCCCCGACGGCATCCAGCCCGGCCGCGACCGGCTGTGCTTGGAGGGTGCGCGTCCACGTGCGCACATCGAGCTGGAGGAGCCCGTCGATCGGAACCCCGGTGATCGCTCGCAGGTCGGCGGCGACCGTCTGCTCGGGATCATCGGGTGTCTCATCGTACGAGAGCCGCACGATGTGCCGGTGCGCCGGCAGGTTGTCCGCGAGCCACTGCCACTTCGCCGTCGAGTGCGTCAGCGCGCGTGCGCTCATTCCGCGGACTCCGTCCGCGATCAGGGCACCGGTCCCGCGCGGAGCGCTGTGGAGCCCGGCCGCGTCGACGGCAGCGGTGGCCACCGTGATCGTCCGCTCCCGCACTGCGGCACCCGCCGACGCCGCCGCCGCACTCACGACGTGCCCGCGCACGCGGTCGCCTCCGGCGAGCCACACGCCGGCCTCGTCCGCTCGCGCTACGCGGGCTCTGAGCACGATCTGCGCGCCCGCGGACTCGGCCGCTTCGGCCAGTGTCGTGGCGAGCAGGTGCATCCCGCCGCGCAGACCCGCGACCTGCGATCCGGCCGGGCCGGCAGCGCGCAGTCGCGCCACCGCCGCGCCGAGCGAGCCGGCCTCGCGCAGGGCGTCGCGCATGCCCGGAGAGGCGCGGTCGAGAGGGAGCGCATCCGGCGCCATGGAGTAGACCCCCCGGACGACCGGCGCCACGAGCTGCCTCAGCACACCCGACCCCATGCGACGCCGCACGAGCGAGCCGACCGACGGGTAGGACTCCGGACGCCGCAGCGGCAGGACCGCGTCGAGTCGGGCGCGCCACGCGGCGACCGGACCGATGGCGCGTACGACGTCCGGCGCGCGAGGGTCCGCCGGGATGCCGAGGAGGCTCGCGGCGGGCAGCGGTCGAGCGCGCCCGCCCCGGCCGATGAGCCAGGCCGGAGACTCGCGCGGGCGGACAAGATCGTGTGCGAGTCCGAGTTCGGTCGCCAGTGCCGCGACCGCTCCGCCCCGCGTGGCGAACGACTCGGCCGCCGAGTCGACGTCGATCCCGGCGATGCGCACCGAGGCGAGCTGACCGCCGATGCGGTCGGACGCTTCGAAGACCGTCACCGGCATGCCGGCTCGCGCGACCTCCCGCGCCACGATCAGACCCGCGACTCCCGCGCCGATCACGATGATCCGCGCGGGCGATTGCGATGCCGACGGCATCGATGGCTGGATCATGTCAGGCCGGGACGCCGACCGAGGCTTCGTGGACGAGGTTCACGATGCGCGTCAGCACGTCCGGGTCGGTCTCGGGCGGAACGCCGTGACCGAGGTTGACCACGTGTGCCGGAGCGGCACGGCCCCGCTCCATCACGTCGAGCACGTGTGCGCGCAGCACGTCCCACGGCGCGGTCAGCAGCGCCGGATCGATGTTGCCCTGCACGACCACGTCGCCGCCGAGCCTTCGTGAGGCCTCGTCGAGCGGGATGCGCCAGTCGACGCCGACGGCATCCGCACCGATGCCGGCCATCAGATCCAGCACGTCTCCGCTGCCGACCCCGAAGTGGATGATCGGCATGTCCAGCCCGCGGAGGGCGGACAGGGTCCGGCGGGAGTGCGGCGCGACGCGACGCTGATAGTCCGACCGCGACAGCGAGCCGACCCACGAGTCGAAGAGCTGGACTGCACTGGCGCCGGCCTCCACCTGCGCGCGCAGGAAGGCGCCCGAGACGTCGGCGCACCAGTTGAGCAGCTGAGCCCACGCCGACGGGTCCGACACCATCAGGCTGCGAGCGCGCAGCTGGTCTTTCGAGGGTCCGCCTTCGACGAGGTACGACGCGAGCGTGAACGGCGCACCCGCGAACCCGACCAGCGGAGTGCTTCCAAGCTCGGCGACGGTGCGCGCCACGCCCTCCCTGATGGGTGCGAGCGCATCCGGGTCGATCGGGCGCAGACGCAGGATGTCGGAGGCCGAGCGGATCGGCGAGTCGAGCACGGGGCCGCGGCCCGCGACGATCTCGACCGGCACGCCGGCCAGCCGCAAGGGGATCACGATGTCGCTGAAGAACACCGCGGCGTCGACGCTGTGCCGCCGGACCGGCTGGAGCGTGATCTCGCTGGCGAGCTCGGGGTCGAGGCAGGCGTCGAGCATCGCCGTTCCCACGCGCAGCGCGCGGTACTCGGGAAGGCTGCGTCCGGCCTGCCGCATGAACCAGACCGGCGTGCGTTCGGGACGCTGACCGCGCAGCGCTGTGATCAGCGCCGAATCAGCGGTCCGACCGTCACGGAGAGGGTGCGACGCGGGGGAAGACATATGGTCCATCCTCCCACCGCTCGCGAGCCGCGCGGTCGCGGCGGTCATCCCCGCCGGAACTCGCGAACAGCCTTCGACGCGGTACCCCCTGACTGTTCCGTACCATGGAGGGGTGCTCCTCTGCGTTTCCGTGTCTCACCGGACAGCCGATTTCGATCTGCTCGGTCGCCTCTCCGAGGCTGTGACCGCGAGCGCTGCGACGACCCTTCTCGCCGACGGACGGGCTCGCGGCGCCGTCCTGGTCTCGACGTGCAACCGGGTCGAGGCCTATCTCGATGTGCCGCACGGCGCCGACAGCAGCGTCGCGGAAGCGACGCTGCGCACGCTCGCAGGCGCCGCCGAGCTGCCGCGCGATGCCCTGAGCGGCCGAGCCGATGTGCTTGTCGGTGCGCCCGCCCTGCACCATCTGTTCGCGGTGACCTCCGGCCTCGAGTCGGTCGCTCTCGGCGAAGAGGAGATCGCGGGTCAGGTTCGCCGCGCATACGAGTCGGCTCGCGAGACCAGGGCCACCACGCCCGAGCTGGACACGGCGTTCCAGCGGGCCGCAAAGGTCTCCCGCGACGTGCGGGCGGCGACGTCGCTCGGGCAGGCGGGTCGGTCGCTGGTGCAGTTCGCCCTTCAGCTCGCAGGCACTCGACTCACCGATTGGCGGCGCACGCGCGCACTGATCGTCGGGACGGGCAATTACGCGGCGACGACCGTCGCGAGCCTCCGCAATCTCGGCGTCTCCGAGCTCGCCGTGTATTCGCTCACCGGCCGTGCCGAGAAGTTCGCCGAGCGGTACGGCGTACGCGCCGAAGACGAGCTGCGAGCGGCGATCGCGTCCGCCGAGGTCGTGATCACGTGCACGAACAGGTACTCCGTGACCGTCGACGACATCCCCGACACGGCGCGCCGGACGATCATCGACCTCGGCCTGCCGCGGAACGTCGACCCGGCCGTGGGGAGGCTGCCGGGCGTCGAGCTGATGGATCTCGAGCTCATCGCCACCCACGCGAGGCTGCCGAAACTGGCGCCCGACGCGACGGCTCGTGAACTCGTCTCGTCCGCTGCAGAAGCCTTCGCCGCCGAACAGGCAGCGGCGCCCGCCATCGTCGCGCTCCGTAGCCACGTCTTCGACGCCCTGGACAGCGAGCTGGCTCGGCTCTCGTCGAAGTCCGCCTCACCCGAGCAGACCGCCGCCGTCACCGAGGCACTTCGCCACTTCGCCGGAGCTCTGCTGCACGATCCCACGCAGCGCGCCCGCGCTCTGGCCGCGGGCGGCCGCGTCGGTCATTTCGAGGCCGGTCTGGCAGCGGTCTTCGGCATCGAGCCGGTGTCACTGGGTGGCTCGGTCACACCGCTCCGCCGGCCGATGGACGATTCGGACTCGTCGGCCGAGACCGGACGGGCCTGATCCGGTCACTGCGCGGGCGGTGCCTGGTAGGACTGGTCGATCGCCCAGCCGTCGCCTGAGGGGACCACGATGTAGATGTAGCGGTCTACAACCGGCGTGGCGACCTCGGTCGGGTTGCCTTCGGCGTCGAAGAAGGAGTCGTAAGTCTCCGTAGTCTGAACCGTGACCTGGTCGTCGTCCTGCTGGACGGCGTTCACGGTGACCTCGTAATTCTGGACGGAGTCGATGAATCCCTGCGAAGCCGCGGCGAATGTCTCGCAGTCCGTGAGGGGCGGCTGGAGGGCCGCGCGGTTGCCCTCAGTCGTCGCCGCGAAGAACTTGTCGCAGTCGTTCTCCCGCCACGCTTCGTCGTACAGCTCGACGGCCGCCACCGCGGCATCCTCCTCGGCGTTGGACGCGCCGAACAGGCCGATCAGAACCGGGATCAGGATCGTGGCGAGGATCACGAGGCCGAGCAGCACGATGCCGGCCAGGACCCAGATGATCCAAAGCCGCGACTTCTTCGGCTCGGTGGCCGCGATGAACGCTCCGGACGGAGCGGGACCGCCCTGGAAGCCCCCGGGATAACCCGGCGGCGCGGACGGGCTCGAACCGCCCTCCGGCGCGGTGACGCCGAAGGATGCCGCGGGCGATGCCACTCCGACGTCGGTCGCCCACTCCGGGCCGGACGCGGCGGCGGCGGACTTGTCGGCCGCGCCGGAAGCCTCAGATGCACCGGCCGGCGCGAAGAGCGAGTCGATGGATTCGGCCGGGTCGTCGTACGCGGACGGCTGCGCCGCCTCGGGCGCGGCCGGCTCGAGGTCGGAGTCCGCGGACTCGTCGTTCACGTCGGATTCGGCATCCGGCGTCTGCACGTGCTCGGTCCACTGCGTGCCGTCCCACCATCTCAGGGCTCCGCGCCCGTCGTCGTACCAGCCGGGTGGTCTCGTGCTCATGCGATCGTCCCTCTCGCGCGGAGACCTTCGTACTCCGGCCGCGATTCGAGCTTATCCGAGCACTTCCGGGCGCCGTTTCGTCCTTCCGGGATGAGGCGCGCCGCGCCTGCGAGCCGATAGCGTGACGCGCAAATGGACATCTTCGGCATCAACCTTCCCGCGAGCCTGCTTGCTCTGGGGCACATCGTCATCGTCATCGCGGCCCTGATCGTCATCCCGAAGCGGCGCAAACCGACGGCCGCGATGGCATGGCTGCTGGCGATCATCCTGCTGCCGTACGTCGGCGTTCTGCTGTTCCTGCTGATCGGCAGCTTCCGACTTCCGAAGAAGCGGCGCGACGAGCAGGCGAGGATCAACGCGCTCATCACCGAGCGGGTCGCCGGTCGCAACGAGCCTGAGGAGGCGGCGCAGTGGCCGGTGTGGTTCCAGCGGGTCGTGGACCAGAACCTGAGGCTCACCTCGCTGCCCGCCGTCGGGGGCAACAGCGCGACGCTCCTCGGCGACTACACCGCATCGATCGACGCGATGGCGGCCGAAATCGACACCGCGACCACGTTCGTGCACGTCGAGTTCTTCATCGTCGCGTGGGATGACACGACTCGGGGGTTCTTCTCCGCGATGGAGCGCGCCGTGGCTCGCGGGGTGACGGTGCGGCTCCTGGCCGACCACCTGCCGTCCGCCAAGATCCCCGGCAGCAAGGAGACCTTCGCCGAGCTGGACCGCATCGGAGTGAAGTGGTCGTGGATGTTGCCCGTCATGCCGTTGAAGGGCAAGTACCAGCGGCCCGATCTGCGCAACCACCGCAAGCTCGTGGTGGTGGACGGCCGCGTCGGATTCATGGGATCGCAGAATCTCATCGCCCGCACTTACGATTCGCCGAAGAACATCAAGCGCGGCCTTCAGTGGCAGGAGCTCATGACGCGCCTGACAGGTCCGGTGGTGGCATCCGTCAATGCGGTCTTCCTCTCGGACTGGCTGATCGAGACCGGAGAGCTGCTCCTGGACACCGAGCACGTGCCCGCCGACGAGCTGAGCCGCACCACGTCCGCCGACGCGCTCGTCTGCCAGGTGGTTCCGAGCGGACCGGCATACGCGACCGAGAACAACCTGCGGATGTTCCTGTCGCTCATCTACGGTGCGACGGAGAAGGTCATCATCACGAGTCCGTACTTCGTCCCCGATGAGGCGATGGTCTACGCGATCACGACGGCGTGCCAGCGGGGACTCGAGGTTCAGCTGTTCGTCTCGGAGATCGGCGATCAGGGCCTCGTCTACCACGCACAGCGCTCGTACTACAGCGACCTGCTCGAGGCCGGCGTCCGGATCTTCCTGTATCCCGCGCCGTACATCCTCCACGCCAAGCACCTCTCGGTCGACGACGACATCGCCTTCATCGGGTCGAGCAACATGGACATCCGATCGTTCAGCCTCAACGCCGAGTCCTCCCTCCTGGTCCGCGGCGAGTCCTTCGTCGCCGGAATGCGTGCGGTCGAGCAGGGTTACCGGGATGCCGGCCGCGAGCTCACCCTCGAGGAATGGCGTCGAGAGCCGGGCAAGGCGACGTTCTTCGACGGCCTCGCGCGGCTGACTTCGGCCCTGAACTGATCCGGGAGAAGTCACCCCGCCCGCATGATGCGAGTGTCAGGCGACGATCGGTACGTTGAGCCCAATCATCGGCCGCACCTCGCCGCCATCGAAAGAAAAGAGCTGATCGAAGTGAACTTTTGGGAATTCCTGCTGTGGATCTTCTGGATCTACATCCTCATCGCGTGCATCTGGATCTTCATCACCATCATCATCGACATCTTCCGCGACCACTCGCTGAGCGGCTGGGCCAAAGCACTGTGGATCATCTTCCTGATCTTCCTTCCGTTCCTGGCGGCGATCATCTACCTGATCGCGCGCGGCAAGAGCATGACGGAGCGGCGCATCGCGGAGTCCCGGCAGGCTCAGGAGGAGGCCAACAACTACATCCGGCAGGTCGCCGGTTCGTCGTCGTCCCCGACTGCCGAGATCGAGTCGGCGAAGAAGCTCCTGGACTCCGGCGCGATCACCCAGGCGGAGTTCGACTCGCTCAAGGCCAAGGCGCTCGCGAGCTGACCTGCATCCGGAGCCCCCGCGGTCTCATCACGAGATCGCGGGGGCTCCGCCGTGCTTATCGGGGCCCCGCCCCAAACCCCCGGCTTGCTGACGCGCGCCTACTCGAACCCGAATACGGGAGGGAACAGGATCATCACGATCAGCGCCCACGCCAGATAGACCGGCAGGTAGCGCATCTGCCACTTCTCGAGTTGCTCGGGTCGAGCGGTGCCGCGCAGGATGCCGAGGAGCAGGTACGCCGACCATGCGAGGTTGACGAGCAGGATGACGTTCAGCCCGAGCGAGGCGATCTTGTTCGCGCTGACACCGAACGCTCCGATTCTCGCGACCATTGCGATCAACACGAGAAGGTCCACGACCAGAGCGCTCGAGACCATCAACAGCTGGAGTCGCTCGAACCAGCCCGGTTTGCTCTCGGGGCTGCGCGCCGACAGCGAATAGAGCAGCAGTCCGAGGACGACCACCAGGACCACGTCGAAGATGATCAGCAGATCGCGGCTCGTCCCGAGCAGGTCGCGCTGGATCAGGGCCGCGACCACGAACGCGAGCAGCATCGCGGTGAACAGCGGTGTGAACAGCTTCGTCAGCACCGGCGCGATGTTCTCGATGACACTCTGCTTGGCCTCGACCAGCCCCGCCGCGACGATCACGGCTCCGGCCGCACCGCACGGGATGATCCACTCCTCCACGACCGCGCCGGCATCCAACCCGATCGCACCGAAGACGCCCACCGTCAACGCAACCAGAACGGCTCCGCCCAGTGCGATCAGCGTGTAGTAGACGACCCACTCCCCCGTGAACCGCACGAAGTCCATGCGGACGGCGTCCGAGCGCCACTGTCCCCCCGCGTAGGCGAGCCCGACCGCGAGCCAGAGGACCACCAGCGCGTGTCCCGCCGCAAGGGATACCGTCATCCCCTGTGGCATGAACGGATAGACATTCAAGATGACGGCCGTCAGAGCGAACGCGGCGGCGACGGCGATCATCATTGCGGCGGGAATGCGTCGGGTCCAGGCGAAGTACGCCGCGAGGAACGGCAGCACGAGGACACCGGCGTTGAGCAGGTAGAACTCCGGATCGCCCGAGAAGGTCACACCGAAAAGCGCCGGCGCCTTGAAAGCGAGGGCAGCTCCGACCGCCAGCGTCGAGATGACCAGCAACGGTCGCGTTCGGCGCGTCGGAGTCGGCGTGTCGTCGATGACCAGCTGCTTCCACAGCCGGTCGGCGTGCTCTCGGGCGTACTCGCGCGAGACCTCGTCAAGGCTGCCGATCCGCTTGATGGCGACGAAGAACGCCTCCTCCTCGCTCAAACCCGACCCGACCAGATCGTCGACCTGATCGCGCAGATGGCCTTCGAGTTCATCGACATCCGCGCCCGTGACCGCACGCCTACGGTGCAGATACTCCGTCCAAGACGCGATCTGAGCGTCGAGTGCCGACTCCTTCTCAGCCATCGTCATGCCCTGACCGGGCTGGCGACCAGTCGTCGCGTCGAATCGGAGGGCGGCATCCACACCTTCTCCAGTGCACTGCTGACCGCGGCCCACTGCCGACGCTGCTCGGCGAGCACCGAGCGCCCGTCGTTGCTCAGGAGGTAGTGCTTGCGGCGGCGGCCGCTGGGCGAGGCGTGCCAGGCGGACTCGACGTAGCCGAGCCGCTCCAGTCGGTGCAGCAGGGGATACAGCATTCCGTCGCTCCACGACAGCTCGCCCTCGGAGAGCTGTTCCACGCGCTGCAGGATCGCGTAGCCGTACGACTCGCCCTCGGCGAGGATGCCGAGAACCAGCGGGGTGGCCGCTGCCGCGACCAGATCCTTGCCGATGTGCATCGAATTCCTCCGGTGATACCTAGAACTGCAAGGTACATAGAACCACAAGGTATCCGGCGGCGCCAGAGTGCGTCGTGCAGTCCGTCTCGCGGAGACTCAGTCGTCGATGCCCCAGAATGGTCCGCGCAATCCCGCCTCTCGGAAGTAGGCGGCCGCGGAGCCGGGATCGCGGCGGTCGTACGGCGAGTCGAGGCGCCCCTCGTACCAGCCTCGAGCGAGTCGCCACAGTGTCATGAGCGACATCACGTAGCCACGCGCGTTGCCGGTCCGGCCGAGCCAGTCGGTCACGCACTCTTCCGAACAGAAGATGAGCTGGTTCTCGCATGCGTGCGCGGCATCGGGCCAGATGTCGTGCACCGGCACCAGGAAGTGCGCCACCTGCTCGCCCTCCGGCGGCGACTGGTTCGTCACGACCCACGCGTGGGCAGTCCCGCACGCCGGGCAGGTCGTTGCGACGAGCACCTCGGATGCCCCGGGAACGAGATGCGGGATCGCGAACGCATCCCATGCGCATCCTCCCCACCAGAGCGTCTCGGGCCCCATGACCGAGAATCCGAACGAACGGGTGGCGAACGGATGGGCCATCTCGACCTCTCCGTCACGAAGGACGAGGTGCCGGGCGTCGGCCAGCTCCGCGAGGTCACCTTGCAGGTCGGCATCCGCGACACCGAGGTCGCGGGGCATGTCAGCCGCCGCCGGGATCCGCCCCGTCGCGGCGAGCTCACGGTAGATCGCGAGACGGAGTCGCTCCGCCGATTCCGAGAGGGCCATGAGTACCGCCTTCGCACAGATCGAGCCTGATACTAGCCTTCAGCCATGATCGACGGTCGACAGGATGCCGTGCAGTACACGCCGCGGACCGATCCGACGGTGATCGACGACCTGCGACGTCGACTGCGAGCGACGCGATGGCCGGATGCGCCGGAAGGCTCGGGATGGTCGCTCGGCACCGACGCCCGGTACCTCCGCGAGCTCACCGAATACTGGGCGGACGGTTTCGACTGGTCCGCACAGGAGTCCGTCGTGGCGCGGCTGCGGCATTTCCGCATCGAACTCGAAGGAATCGGCATCCATTTCGTCCATGAGCGCGCCGCTGGCGGGCCGGCGATGCCGCTCCTGCTGAACCACGGATGGCCGGACTCGTTCTGGCGGTACCTCAAGGTGATTCCCCTGTTGACCGATCCCGGCGCGCACGGCGGCGATCCGGCCGACGCGTTCGACGTGATCGTGCCCGACATGCCCGGATTCGGCGCCTCCGACCCGCCGCACGAGCCCCTGGACTCGATCGGCGTCGCCCGACTGTGGTCGCAGCTGATGACTCACCTGGATTACGAGCGTTTCGGCACGGCCGGCGGAGACATCGGCAGCCATGTCAGCCGATATCTCGCACTGGACTTTCCCGACCGAGTGGTCGCCGTGCACCGCATGGACGCCGGGCTGCCCGTTCACACCGGCGATCGGTCGGACTTGACGGCTGCGGAGCTCACATGGCGCGACAGCTGGCCCGCTTGGGCCGCAGCCGAAGGTGCGTATGCGGCGATCCACCGCACCAAGCCCCAGACGGTCGCGTTCGGGCTCACCGACTCACCCGTCGGCCTCGCAGCGTGGATCGTCGAGAAGCTGCGATCGTGGAGCGACTGCGACGGCGACATCGAGAGCTGCTTCACCAAGGATGAGATCCTGACGCTCCTCACCCAGGCGTGGGCGAGCGGCAACGTCGCGTCGTCCATGCGGATGTATCACGCGAACGCGAAGATCGCTCCCGAGCAGCTCGCCCGGCGGGTGGAGGTGCCGTCCGGATTCTCGATCTTCCGCGGCGACATGCTCCGGCCGCCGCGAGCGTGGCTCGAGCGGACCACGAACCTCGTCCGTGCGACCGAGCCGGAGCGCGGCGGTCACTTCGCGCCGTTCGAGCAGCCCCAGCTGTACGCCCAGGAACTGCGCGAGTTCTTCCGTCCCTATCGGGACTCCGCTCGGTGAGAGCGCGCACGAGGGCCGGCCGGGACGTGAGGTCCGGCCGGCCCGGGTCGCTGCTCTAGCGGAATGTGTCCTTCACGTCTTCGCCGACCTTCTTGACCTTGGCTTCCGCCTGGTCCTTGTCGCCTTCGGCTTCGAGGCGCTCGTTGTCGGTGGCCTTGCCCACGGCTTCCTTGCCCTTGCCGGCGAGGTCCTGAGCGGCATTCTTGATCTTGTCGTCCATGCCCATGGTCGTCTCCTTCATGATCGGCGCGCCACATGTTCTGCGCGACTCTGGATCGATTCCACGCCCGTGCGGCTGCCCGAACAAGGGGTTGACGGATCCGCCGGCGAGTGCCACACGCCGCGGATCCTCGGCGGGCAGACCCGTTGACCCGCGCCCTGCCCCGTAATAGACAGAGGGCATGACAGGCGACATCGCAACGGCGTCGATCAGGGTGGAAGCCACGCCGGACGAGGTGTGGGAGGCGCTCACCGATCCGGACCGGATCAAGGAGTACTACTTCGGCACGACGGTGACCACCGACTGGGCGGTGGGCAGTCCGATCACGTGGGCCGGCGAGTACGAGGGGAAATCGTACGAGGATCATGGCGAGATCCTCGAGGTCCGGCGTCCTCGACTGCTGCGGCACACGCACTTCAGTCCCCTCGGCGGCAAACCGGACGCTCCCGCGAATCACCACACCCTCACCTACACGCTCACCGAAGTGGGGGACGCCACCCAGGTCACGCTTCAACAGGACAACAACGACAGCGCGGAGGCGGCCGAACACTCCGCCGACAACTGGCGGACCATGCTCGAGGGGCTCAAAGCGGCCGTCGAGAAGCGCGGGGATGCGCCGTCGGACCGCCTCCCGAGTACCGGATAGACCATCCCTCGCCTTGCGGGCTGAGGTCGCCATCTCGGCGCTACCTCCAACCGGACAGCTAGTCCTCCTTTCTTCCCAAGTCAACCCCGTATGCGGCGTGCGATGCACCGCCGTACGGTCGTGCCGTCTCTTGGACAGAAAGGCGACGATGATGTCGAACAATCCGTTCCCGGTCTCGGGACGCGACGACGGCACGCTCGATCCGGCGGACCCGACCAAGAGGATCGACGGTCATCGCGTACTCGATCCGGACGCCGACGACGACCTCGTGGACTCCGCGGAAGCCGATCGCCTCGCGGCCGGCGCTGACGACGGCGACGAAGATCGGTGATTCACCGGACGGGGGTCCGCGCGTCTTCGTGCGCGTATGGACAGCGGGCCCCTCTCCGGAGTTCGATACGTCCCGGCAAATCACCGGGAACCCTCGCAGGGCGCTTGTCAACCCCCGCGCGGTCGGCGCACACTCAGAGGGAGAGTTCATCCTGAGGGTGCCCTCGCCGCGCACCAGCTGATCAAAGGAGATGAGTGCGGTGAGAAACAATCGGACGCACTACCGGGTGGAGGATCGACCTCCCTGGCTGGACCCCGTTGCAACACAGGAACTGCGCGACGACGCCGACGACTTCGAGGACGAACTGATCGCCGAGATGCGGCGACAGGGCAAGATCGAAGAACTGTAGGTCGGGCACATGGCTGACACTTCGCAGCGATTCGTCCTCCAGAGACTCGGCGGTAGGAACTGGGTGATCCGCGACCACGGTCGTCGGCGTGACGCCTCGGACGTCATCGCGCAGATCGCCCTGACCGACGACGACGATTTCGAAGTCGCCTGGGTCGACTACATACCGCTTCCCGCGCGCTATTCGACCCCCGAGGACGCGGTCGCCGACCTGCAGGTCTGGAAGGACCGTCAACGCGGGAGCACGAAGCCCGTGCCGATCCCCCACTTCCCGCCGGCCGGCCGCCAGCGGTAGAAAAGATCAGCCGCTTATCTCCGCGACCGCCGCGGTGAGTTCGGCCGGAAGCTCACGGGCGAGAAAGCCGAGGCCCACGCGCTCGGTCAGCCGGTCGCCCGCGCGGGCGTGCGTCCAGCTTCCCCAGACGGCCGCGCGGGACGCCTCCACGCCGCGTGCGGCGAACCCGCTGATCGCTCCCGCCAGCACGTCGCCGCTGCCGGACGTTCCCAGCCCGGCGCCTCCCTCTTTCACCTGCCAGGTGGCTCCGTCGGCCGTCGCGACGAGGCCGTAGCAGTTCACGACCGCCTCGAAACGCTCCGCGATCGCCACCATGTCCGCGGCGGGATCACCTTCGTCCACCTCGCGGCCGAGGAGGATCGCGGCCTCTTCCTGGTTCGGATTGAGGATGAGCGCCTCAGGAAGCTCCCTGCGGGCGACATCGGGCAGGATGCCGAGCGCGAACGCATCCAGGATGAGGCAGCGGATCTTCGCCTCCGCAACGGCGAGGAGCGTGGCACGCGTCTCGTCGGGATCGTCGAATCCGGGGCCGACCAGCACGGCATCCGCTGCTTCGAGCCCGTCGATCAGATCCTGGGCGAGCGAATCGGACGCACGCGGCGGCAGAGCGAAGACCGCCGCCTCGGGAATCACAACACCGAGCTGAGCCTCGATCGATCCGGGCACCATCAGGCCGAGGCGCCCGGCGCCCACACGCAGAGTGGCTTCCCCGGCGAGCAGAACCGCGCCAGGCGACCGCCGAGAGCCGCCGACGACGATCACTTGACCGCGCGCTTTCTTCGAATCACCCGGATCGGGCAGGCCCCACGCCCGCAGAAGGTCAGGAGTCACCGGCTCACTCGGGTTCGACATCGGGGCCTCCCGGATGCACGGTGACGGGCGCACCCTCACGTTGCAGGTGCCCCACCTCCGAGAATTGCGCCAACCGCCAGCCCTCATCGCTGCGGACGATGTGGGTCACGGATGCGTTGAGAACGGTGTTCGCCGCCGCGAACTCGAGGAGCTCCGACTCCTCCATCGGCAGCAGCAAGTAGAGGAACAGCATCACCACCGCGTCGTGCGCCACGATCAATCCGGTGCTGCCCGGCGTGTTCAGCGCATCATGCAGGAAGGAACGCAGTCGCAGCGCGACATCCGCCCAGGACTCCCCGCCGGGAGGGCGGTGGTAGAACTTGCCCAGATGGCGTCGGCGTTCCGCTTCCGCCGGCTGGTATCGGGCGACGCCGTGCGTGGTCAGCAGATCCAGCACGCCCAGCTCGCGATCGCGGAGGCGTTCGTCAACGGTGGCGGTCGATGCGGACCCGCTCCCGGCGAGCGCCATCGCCAGCGTCTGCCGTGCTCGCAGGTACGGCGACACCCAGAACATGTCGATCGGGTCATCGTGGTTGCCCATCCACGTGCCGAGCGCGTCGGCCTGCTCCTCGCCGATTGCCGACAGCGGCACGTCGGCGTCACGGATGTCGATCGGGATCCGGTCCAGTCCCTCGAGCTCGGCCCTCGAGGCCGCCGAGTTCGCAATACTCTCGCCGTGTCGGACCAGCCACAGTTCGGTGAGCGCCATCCCGTCAGGCTATGACCTCGCACGCCGGCGGGGAACCTCTTGACATCCGGACCTGCCAGACGATCGGCCGCGGTACCCAGCGCCGATGGGCAACGCGCGCGCGAACCCCGCAGCGCTGAAGCGCCGACCTCGACGTGCGGATCCGTCGTCTGCGCCCATCCGCGGAGATCAACCCCAGCCGCGCGGAGCACACCGAGTTCGACAGCGGCTGACCGGCGTTCCCGCGGCGTCGCGTGCGAGAGCCTGCCGACCGCCACCCGCTGCTGGGGGGATCTTGGCGGGTGACAGTCGGCGGCGTGCCCCGGGTGGGCGAGGTGCTAGATGACCTCGTCCCAGTTGACGTCATACGAGGCGTAATGACCGACCCTCTGGCCCGAAAGCGCCGGGGCGGGGAGCACCCTGAGCGCGTGGGTTCGGGACAGGATCGACAGGATCGTGTCGACCTCGAGGAGATCGTCCCCGGGGAGCTCTTCGGACGTGACGACGGTGTCGATGAGCCAGCCGATCCGGATCTGGACTCTCTGCACAGACCCGTCGTCGGCGACGAACGGGATGTTCACCACGTCCAGCATTCGGGCGCGGGCGAGTGCGAGTGCGTATTCCGTCACCGCATCGGCAATCTCCGCTCCGGTCGCGAAGGAGCCGTGCGAGGTGTGGATGGTCTTCATGCCGGAACCCCCGCTCGGTTCATCGAGCGCCACCGGGGTCCGGGGTGACGCAGCCATGCTAACCCCAATGGGCGTTAACCGACAGGGGTGTTACAGACTGATCGAGCGATCCACCAGGCTCGAGGCGACGAGGCTGAGCCGCATCTGGTGCGCTCGTGCGTAGTCGCGCATCAGATCGAACGCCTCGTCGATCGGGATTCCGCGGACCTGGGAGACGACGCCCTTCGCCTGCTCGATGACCACTCGGCTGTTCAGCGCCGCCTGCAGCTGCGAGCTGAGCAGCTCGCTCTCGCGAAGCGATCGCTCGTGCAGGATCCCGATCGTGGCGACGTCGGCGAATGCCTGAGCCGCCACGACATCCTCGGCGGGGGCGGGCCCCACGGTCGTTCGCATGAGGTTCAGCGTTCCGATGGTCACGTCGCGCAGTCGGAGGGGGAGCGCGTCCACGGAATGGAACCCCTGACCGAGTGCGCTGCCCCGGAACTCCGCCCATTCCGGAGGCGACTCGGCGATATCGGGCACCTCGATCGCACGGCCCGTGCGGAAGCTCTCCACACACGGCCCCGCCTCGGCGCTCAGCTGCATCATCTCCACGAGCATGCTCGCCTCGCTCGTGGAGGCCACCACTTCGAGCTGTCCGCGGGAGTCAGCGAGCAGGATTCCGGCGGCCGACATCTCGAGGACGTCGCGACAGGTGTCGACGAGGAACTGCAGCAGCTCGACGAGGTCGTAGTCGTCGACGAGGGTGTCCGCGAGCGTTGCGAAAGTCTGCAGCAGTCTCGCCTCGCGGGTCATCTGGTTCATCGATCCACCTCGATTCGTCCTGCTCGGCGGGAGAACCGGAGCCGGCCTCCGATGATCTCCTGGGCGACCTCCATCATCGGTCTGCCGGCTGCGAAGGCGTGTCCCTCGATCACGAGCAGCGCATCATCCGCGCTCACATTGATCTGCGCCAGCACCATCCCGGTGGCCTGATGCACCAGTCGGCGTGAGAACGCGCTCCCGCTGTCATCCGGCTCGATCCCCACCGAGGCGATCGCGCGCCGCAGGACGTGTCTGCTGACGACATCCGCCATCGCGGTGGCGTGCCGCGTCTGGGTGTCATCGAGAAGCACCCGATCGATCGAATACAGGTCGATCGCCCCGAACCGGAGCGGGCCGACGCCCAGCGGGAAGGCGAAGACCGAGCTGACCCCCTCCGAGGCGAGTGAATCGGAGAAGGAGGGCCATCGCGTACGCCCGCTCCCGGCGATGTCGGGTTGCAGCACCGGTTTGCCCGTGGTCATCGCATCCCAGCAGGGGCCCTCGCCGAGATCGAACTGCAGCTCGTCGAGCCGCGCCGCCTGGGTGCTGCTTGCGGCCAGCGTCTCGCTGCCCATCACTTCGCCGAGGGTCGAGACCGCCGCACCCGAGACCGGGAAGACGTTTCTGAAGACTTCGCAGAAGGCGCGCGGCGGGTCGGGAGCCCGGTCCACCTCTCCCAATGCGGCAGCGAAGAAATCAGCCATGGGATGCCATCCATCTCATCAATAAGACGCTACTCCTGTCGCCCGTTCTCCGGACGTGACCTGCTGTGTTTCCGCGCCGAAATGGGCTGCATCTCGCGCTACGACGCGGGTACCGTGGCGAGCATGGACGGCTTCGCGGCAGTCGACTTCGAGTTCGCGCGCCAGGCGCTCCAGCGCGGCATCGCAGCCCTGTATCTCGTCGCGTTCGTGTCGTCGTTGAACCAGTTCCGACCGCTGCTGGGCGAGCACGGTCTGCTGCCCGCTCCGGAACTGCTCGACTGGGCGCTTTCGACGCGGTCACGGCGCCGGATGCTGCGGCCGACCGTCTTCCGCTGGATCACATACTCAGACCGCGCGCTGGCGGCGCTCTGCTGGTTCGGCATCGTGCTGTCTGTTGCTCTCGTTGCCGGGCTGCCGCAGCTGAGCGTGCCGTGGGTGCCGATGGCGTGCTTCCTCCTGTTGTGGCTCGGCTACATGTCGATCTCCAGCATCGGACAGACGTTCTACGGCTTCGGCTGGGAGATGCTGCTTCTGGAGGCGGGATTCCTCGCCGCCCTTCTCGGGTCGGACGACCAGCCGCCCCCGACCGTGGTCCTCGTGCTGTTCTGGTGGCTGCTGTTCCGGCTCGAGTTCGGCGCGGGCATGATCAAGATCCGGGGCGGTCGGGAGTGGCGTGACCTCACGGCACTGACGTACCACCACGAGACGCAGCCGATGCCGGGTCCGCTCAGCAGACAGGCACACCTGCTTCCGCGCTGGTTCCACAAGCTCGAGGTGATCGGCAACCACTTCGCCCAGCTGATCGTGCCCTTCTTCCTCTTTGCGCCGATCCTCGGCCTGTGGGTGCCGGGGCCGGCGCCGGCGATCGTCGGCGCGATCGCGGCGGCGATCGTGATCGCTACTCAGGTGTGGCTGGTCCTCACGGGCAATTTCGCCTGGCTCAACTGGGCGACGATCGTGCTCGCCTTCTCTGCGATCGGCCTGCCCGGAATCGGCGCCGAATCCGCGGCTGCGGCATCCGACCCGCCCTGGCTGATCGACGGTCTGCCGGTGGCATGGCTGATCGTCACGTCAGCGGTCGGCTTCGTCTACGTCGTCATCAGCTGGCCGGCGCTGCGCAACCTCTTCGCACACCGGCAGCTGATGAACGCCAGTTTCAACCGGTGGCAGCTCGCGAATGCATACGGAGCCTTCGGAACGGTCACGAAGGAGCGGATCGAGTACGTCGTGGAGGGCACCACCGACGATGACCCGGATGCCGCCACCTGGCAGGAGTACGAGTTCAAGGGCAAGCCCGGTGATCTGCACCGCATCCCCCGTCAGTTCGCGCCGTACCACCTGCGCCTCGACTGGCTGATGTGGTTCCTGCCGCTCGGCGCGCCGTTGCACGAGTGGTTCACGACCTTCCTGGCCCGGCTGCTGGAGGCCGACCGGCCGACCTTGGCGCTGCTGCGGCACGACCCGTTCGGCGGCGAGCGGCCGCGGTGGGTGCGCGCGGTGTCGTACCGCTATCGGTTCGCGACGCGTGCGGAGTATCGCGCCGACCGAGTGCGCTGGGTGCGCGACCGTCGCCGCATCCTGATCGGTCCGGCGGGCCTGCGCCGGTGACGTGGCTGCTGACTGCCACACGAACGGCGCCGCGACAACCCCTGCAGACCTGATGCCGGGGGCCCCTAGCCTGGCTCTTGGGCGGAGAAGCAGGCGGGAGCGGCTTATGTCACGGAATGTCAGGCGGCTGGCGTGCAGCCCGGAAGACGTGTTCGCGGTGCTGGCGGACGGATGGCTCTATCCGGCGTGGGTGGTGGGGGCGTCGCGCATGCGGGCGGTCGACTCGGGCTGGCCGCAGACCGGCACCCGGGTGCACCACTCCTTCGGCGTCTGGCCGATGCTGATCGACGACGTCACGGTGAGCCTTCGGTGGGATCCGCCGCACCGGATGGTCATGCAGGCGCGGGGCTGGCCCATCGGAGAGGCCCGCGTGACACTCGACGTCCGCGCGCAGGGCCCGAACGCCTGCCTGGTGCGCCTGCAGGAGGAGGCGGTGACCGGTCCCGCGCTGCTCATCCCGTCGCCGATCCGCGACCTGCTGCTGCACTGGCGCAACACCGAGACCCTGCAGCGCCTCGCGTACCTCGCGGAGGGCATGCGGAACGGATCCGCGAGTGCGGGCGGCGAGTTCGGTGAGAGCCCCGACATCGAGACGAGAACGGACGACGCACCGCCGCCGGGTGCGGTCGGCTCGTGAGCGCGCGCCGACGGCGATCCGCCACCGACGCCGTCGTCGTGGGTTCGGGACCGAACGGACTGGCCGCCGCAGTCACGCTCGCGCGCGCCGGCGTGCGCGTGACGGTGTTCGAACGGGCCGCGACGCCGGGCGGCGGATCGGCGAGTGCCGAGCTGACGCTCCCCGGGTTCGTGCACGATGTGTGCTCGGCGATCCACCCGCTCGGCATCGCCTCGCCGGCGATGCGGGGGCTGTCGCTCGATCGCCACGGTCTGCGTTGGATC
>NZ_DASUNI010000083.1:0-7046 GCF_036277215.1 Microbacterium sp.
CGAGTGCTCGTCGTCGGAGGCTGGATATCTGCCGGCCGGTACACCGATACCGTCGAGATCGTCGATCCGGTGACCCGGGAGGTCGCGCCTGCGCCGCCCCTGCCGTGGGCGGCCGACGCGCTGGAGGCGACATCCCTACCAGGCGGGGGAGTCCTGGTGACAGGCGGCCAAGTGGTCCGCGGCTCGGCGACCGCGCGCGCCGCCGTCTTCGAGGAGGGAACGGGTCAGTGGCGCCCGGTCGATTCGATGACCGCCCCGCGGCTCAAACACTTCGCCGTCCTGCTGGACGACGGCCGCGTCCTGCTCGGCGGCGGCACACCGGATGATCGGACGCTGCTGTCGAGCACCGAGCTTTACGACCCTGAAACGGGGAAGTTCGCGCCGGGGCCGGAGATGATCGAGCCACGCTACAAGCTCCCGGGCGGCGTCGTGGCGCTGCCCGGGAGCAGGGTGCTCATTGCCGGCGGCGGCCGTACCGCCGAGATCGTGGATGTCGCGACGGGCTCATCGCAGCTGGTCGCGGAATTCGACGGCCGATCCTCCTTCGCGACGGTGAATCTCGTCGCCGGTGACGCCGCCCTGGTCCTCGGCGGCTATGACGAGAACATCGACCTGACGGGTCTGGATCGCCTCATCAGCATCCCGGCGGCACCGTGAGCGGTGGCGCCTGCGGCGTCTGGCACGCGCCTCAGTCCCGGCTGCGGCCGCCCAGGCTGGGATAGCCCGCGAACGGCACCGGCCCGTGCGCGTGCAGGTATGCCCGGTGGATCCGTTCGCATGCTTCACGCAGCGTGGTCGCCCACCCGAGCACCTCGCCGTGCCACATGGCCTTGTAGCGGGTGTCCGTGCCGTTCATGATGCGACGGATCTCCACTCGGCCGTACTCGCGACCCTGCGGGTCGATCATCCGCCAGACGCCGGTCGGCCCCTCGACCGCGGCGAGTATCGGATGCCACTGACCCATCTCGACCCGGTTCCCCTTCCCCGGCCGAGAACGCCAGGCTACTCGGGCACCGCCGACATTCCTATCGACGTGCTTTTCCGGACTCGCCAGGCTGGACGCATGAGTCACTCCGTCCCGACTGCCGCGGATGCTTCGACCACGGCGTCGCCGGGCTCGGTGTCGAGCACTTCCCGGTTGAAGAACCACATCTTCGCGAAGTAGACACCGCCGGCCAGGATCAAGACGAGGTCGATCACCACCGAGACGAGCGCGCCGGCCGGCGTGACGAGCACGAACAGCGCGATGGCCACCCAGATGAGCGCCGCCACGGCGACCGGCAGCTCGAAGCGGCCCAGACTGAAGCCGCCCTCTCTTCGTTCCAGCCTCTTGCGCACGACGAGGTAGAGCACCACGATCGCGCCGTAGATCAGCGCGGGGAGAATCGTGGAGGCGACGATCAGCTCGATCAGCGCGGCACCCGGCAAGGCCACCATCAGCACCACGCCGACGAGCAGAATCAGGATCGTCGCCGGGATGGGCGTCTTGGTGCGCGGGTTGACGCGTCGCAGCAGCCGGTGGGCGGGGAACCGCTCGTCGCGGGCCATGGCGAACACCTGGCGCGAGCAGGCAGCCATCACCACCATTCCTGCTCCGAACATCGCGAACACCATCCCGGCGAGGAGGACGCGTTCCATGACCGGACCGAGCTGATCGCGGATGATCGTCGCAACCGGCGATCCGCTGTCGGTCACATGCTCGACGTCCGGGATCGCGATGGTGAGCACGATGAGGAAGATCAGACCCAGCACCGCCGCGGCGACGACCGATGACACGATCGCCCGCGGGACGCTGCGGTACGGGTCTTTCGCCTCCTCGGCGAGGTTCGCGGCGGAGTCGAAGCCCACCAGCGTCGTCAGGCCCATGATCATTCCGGCCATCAACCCGCCGCCGATCGCGAAGTAGTTCGGAGAGTCGGCGGTCACGCCCCGGGACGTGAGGTTCTCGACGTCGCAGCTGCCGGTGAAGACCATCACGAGTGCGAGCGCGAGCACCAGGACCACGACGATGGCGAGCTCCACCCCGACCGCTCCGGCGGTGATCAGCCCGAGAAGGCGGGTGGACGCGATGACGAGGACAGCCTGAACGACGAGTATCGCCACGGTCAGCAGGCGGGCGACCTGCTCGTCTTCGGGCATGTTCAGGAGCGGCATCAGCGCCTGGCTCGCCAGGGCGTTGTCCATCGCCACGACGGCGATAGCGAGGTACCAGAAGCTCAACCAGCCGAACAGCCACCCGACCCGCGGGTTCGCCAGCCGTGACGCCCACTGGTAGGAGGATCCGCTGAGCGCGATCCGCGCCGCGAACTGGGCGACCACCAGCGCCACGAGTGTCTGCCCGATCGCCGCGAGGATCCACAGCCAGATTCCGACGGGACCGGCCTCCTGGAGCACCTCGTCGTACGTCGCGAATATCCCGACCGCGACCGAGATGAATGCGAACGAGATCGCGAAGACCTGGAATGAGCCGAGGCTGCGTCTGAGCTCCGGTTCGTAGTTCTCCGCCGCGGCAGGCTGAGCCATGTCCTCTGCTGTCATTGCCGGGTCCGATCTTCTTCGATCAACGAGAGGGCCGCTGCAAGTCGCACCGGGCGCCGGAGGCTGGGTCAGGGCGCGGGCACCTGAAGGACGCGGCGCAGTTCGGAGCCGCCGCCCTGGAGCCGGTAGGTCACCACGACGTTCGCCGGCCCCGACAGGGTGAACCTCGAACGGAGCACGAATTCATGGGCCTGCCCCGGTCCGAGGTCGACCGGACCTTCCGCGGAGCCCCGTAGCCTCTGCTGATCGAGGGTCGTGAGGCCTTCGAGCCGGACACCCGAAGCGCTCTCCGGGCCTTCGTTGACGAGCAGCCACTGCTCGGCGCCGAGGCCACGAATAGCGAATTCGGCGCCGCGCGACGAGCCGGTGGGCAGGATCCCCGCGCGAGACTCACCGCCGCCGCTCATCGCTGCTGCGAGCGTCGCGCGCTCCTGGTTGTCTCGCGAGCGCTTGTTGTTGGCGTAGGTGAGATAGCCGAACAGCGCAGCGACGAATACGGCCAGTGCCGCCGAGATGGACCCGACCCACTGGGCCCACAGCGATGCGGCTTCATAAGGGGTCACGTCCGCGAGCGTATCGGCAACCCGCCCGCTGCGTCCGCCGCTTGGGTCCGCTGATGCGCACGCGCCGGTTCAACGATTAGCGCCGATTCGACGACGCGTCAACCCCCGTGGCGAGCACGGGCAGATGGGTCCACTGTTGTCTCCGAGCCGCTCCGCAACGTCGCGGAGCACGGTTCGAGGAGGCAGTCATGTCCACTCACACCCGGTCCGCGAAAGCGCCCACGCCCGAGCTCATCTGGGTGGGCGATGGCGCGTGGATCGCCTGCGACACCTCCATGCCGGACACCGATCCGCACCGGGTGATCGCATATCTCGAGTGCAGGAACTCTCGGGTCTCCGTGCTGTGGGTGCGCGATCGACAGGAAGCGGGGCTATACGAAACGCTGCGTGAAGCGCTGGACGAGGTGACCGCACGGGCGGACCGCTCAGCGGTCCATGCCGGGCCAGCCGTCTGACCCCACGCGACGCTTGGCGCGCGGGTCGGGGCACTCGGGCGTACAAGACAGAGGTGGGCCGCAATCTTGGGGGGATGCGGCCCACCTCGACCCTCCGGCGGGGTGGTCAGCTGATCTTGCGGCGGTAGATCGCGATCGCGAAGCCGTAGGCGACCACCAGGATGCCGACGAGCCAGGCGAGCGCCACCCAGATGTCGGTGCCGACGGGCTGCCCGCTGAACAGCGAACGCATGGTGTCGACGATGGCCGTCACGGGCTGGTTCTCGGCGAACCACGCGACCGGGCCCGGCATCGACTCGGTGGGGACGAACGCGGAGCTGATGAACGGCAGGAAGATCAGCGGGTAACTGAATGCGCTCGCTCCGTCCACCGTCTTGGCCGACAGCCCGGCGATCACGGCGATCCAGGTCAGTGCGAGAGTGAACAGGATCAGGATGCCGATCACCGCGAGCCAGCCGAAGAACGAGGCACCGGTACGGAACCCCATGAGCAGCGCGACGCCGATGACGACGGCGATGGACACGAGGATGGCGACCAGCGACGTGAACACGTGCGCCCAGAGCACGCTCGACCTCGCGATCGGCATGGACTGGAACCGCTCGAAGATGCCGCCCTGCATGTCGAGGAACAGCCGGTACGCGGTGTAGGCGATGCCCGAGGCGATGGTGATCAGCAGAATGCCGGGGAGCATGTAGTCGATGTACGACTCCTGCGAGCCGGTGTCGATCGCCCCGCCGAAGACGTACACGAACAGGAGCATCAGCGCGATCGGGGTGACCGCGGTGGTGATGATCGTGTCGGGACTGCGGAGGATGTGGCGCAGCGAGCGGCCGGTGAGGACACCGGTGTCGCTGACGACGTGAGTGGTCATCGTGATTCCTTTCCTGCCGAGGCGGTGTCGACGGTGTTCGTGTCGCTCGCGCCGGTGTCGCCGACAAGGGCCAGGAAGACCTCCTCGAGGGAGGGCTGCTTCTCGATGTACTCGACCTTGGCGGGCGGCAGAAGCTGCGTGAGTTCGTCGAGGGTGCCGTTCTGGATGATCGTGCCCTTGTGCAGGATCGCGATGCGGTCGGCGAGCTGCTCGGCCTCATCGAGGTACTGCGTCGTCAGCAGCACCGTGGTTCCGCCCTTCGCGAGATCCTTGACGGTCTGCCACACCTCGAGCCGCGCCTGCGGGTCCAGACCGGTGGTGGGCTCGTCGAGGAAGATCACCGGCGGGTCGCCGATCAGGCTCATCGCGATGTCGAGGCGGCGGCGCATGCCACCCGAGTAGGTGGCCGCCTTCCGTCCCCCGGCGTCGGTGAGGGCGAAACGGGCGAGGAGATCGTCGGCGATCGCACCCGGGTTCTTCAGGTGACGCAGTTTTGCGACCAGCACCAGGTTCTCCCGTCCGGTCAGAACCTCATCGACGGCGGCGAACTGACCGGTCAGGCTGATCGACTGGCGTACGTCGCCCGCGCTCGCTGCGACATCGAAGCCGTGAACGGTGGCCGTGCCGGCATCCGCTTTCAGCAGTGTCGACAGGATGCGCACGACCGTGGTCTTGCCGGCTCCGTTCGAGCCGAGGAGAGCGAAGATGCTCCCAGCCGCGACATCGAAGTCGACGCCGCGCAGCACATGCAGATCCTTGAACGACTTCTCGACCCCCTGCACGTGGATGGCTGGTGCGGTCGTCATTTCTTCTCCTCCTGCTCTGCGTCGTCGATCGCCTTGTTCAGGCGCTCGCGTTCCTTGTCGATCCACCGCTTGCCCGAGTAGGCCTGCGCGAACGTCTCGGCGAACTCCGCCGGGTCGTCGCCGACGATCTCGCGCACGGGCGTGCCGTCGGCTGCGGCGCGCTCCCACAGGTCGGCGAGGTCGCCGAACATCGCCACGAGCTTGTCCCCGTCGACGGTGATGCTTCCCGAGACCATGAAGTACCGCTCGACGGCATCGGCGGCGCTGCGGTACGGCTCGGGGAGCGCCTTGATGCGTGCCTTGTACTGCCTCCACTGCTTCTTCTGTTCGAGTGAGCCGGTGACGAATTCGATCCACTTGGCGGCCATGTCAGTTCTCTCCTTCTGCGATTTCGGTGTGGAGCGTTCCGATCCGTTCCGAGAGGAAGCTCCACGTCCTCCAGAACTCGTCCAGCTGGTCTCTGCCTCTGGCGTTGAGCGAGTACACCTTGCGCGGCGGGCCCTTCTCCGAGGGCACCTTCTCCACGTTCACGAACCCTCGCTGCTCGATGCGGACCAGCAGTGCGTACACGGTTCCCTCGACCAGGTCGGAGAACCCCTGTTCTCTCAGCCGCGCCGTGATCTCGTACCCGTACGCGGGCTGAGTCGCGAGGACGGCGAGGACGATGCCCTCCAGGGTGCCCTTGAGCATCTCCGTCATCTGATTGCCCACGGTCGACCTCCTCGATCTACTGAGTGTCATTGACTACTAGTAGACGGTAACACTAAGTACTACTAGCTGGCAACACTTAGTAGTGGAGGTGCTTAGAGCCGTGCAGTTCGGTGTATCTCGGCCCCAGCGAGCGCAGTACTGTGCACCCATGGCCGCCCCGGAAAGGACCGTTCCGGTCGAACGAACGCACGTCCTCCAGCGACGCATCCGCTGGATCGTGGCCGCGACCATCGGCTACAACCTGATCGAAGCCGTGGTCGCGATCACGGCCGGAACGATCGCGTCATCCGCGGCGCTGATCGCGTTCGGACTGGACTCCACCATCGAAGTGCTCTCCGCGGCCGCGGTCGCGTGGCAGTTCACCCGGCGCGACCCGCAGAGGTGGGAGAAGGGCGCGCTGCGGGTCATCGCCATCGCATTCTTCGCGCTCGCCGCTTACGTGACCATCGCCTCGGTCACTGCGCTGATCGGCCGGGTCGAGATCGAGCACAGTGCGCTGGGCATCTTCATCACGGCGCTCAGCGTCGTGGTCATGCCGTTCCTGTCGTGGGCGGAGCGCCGGGCCGGACGTGAGCTCGGCTCGGCGACGGCCGTCGCCGACTCGAAGCAGACACTCATCTGCCCCTACCTGTCGGCTGCGGTGCTCGTCGGGCTGCTCCTGAACACGCTCTTCGGCTGGTGGTGGGCGGACGCGATCGCCGGGCTCGTCATCGCCGTTTTCGCGATACGCGAGGGGCTCGAGGCGTGGCGCGGAGACGCCTGCGCCACGTCAGTGGGGATGCTGCTCGAAGACGATCACCAGGAGCACAGCGAAGGCTAAGAGGTGGCCGCCGGCAGGATCTCGGCGAGCAGCGCCTCGACGCGCCCCTTGATGTCGTCACGGACCCGGCGGACCGTTATGAGGTCCTTGCCGGCGGGGTCTTCGAGTTCCCAGTCCTCGTAGCGCTTGCCGGGGAAGATCGGGCAGGTGTCGCCGCAGCCCATGGTGATGACGACGTCGGAGTCCCGAACCGCCTCGGTGGTCAGGATCTTCGGCACGTTGTCCGCGATGTCGATGCCCTCCTCTGCCATCGCGGCGATGGCAACCGGATTGATCTGGTCC
>NZ_DASUNI010000084.1:0-14384 GCF_036277215.1 Microbacterium sp.
CTTGACCTCGGCGGGCAGCTTGTCGTCGTTGTCCTTGATGAGCTTGTCGATCGAGTAGGACAGCTGCTCGGCCTGGTTGCGGGTCTCGGCGGACTCGCGACGCTTCTTGTCCTCTGCGGCGTGCTCCTCGGCCTCGCGCACCATGCGCTCGATGTCCTCCTTGGGCAGCGACGAGCCGCCCGTGATCGTCATCGACTGCTCCTTGCCGGTGCCCTTGTCCTTGGCGGACACGTGCACGATGCCGTTGGCGTCGATGTCGAAGGTGACCTCGACCTGCGGCATCCCTCGCGGGGCCGGGGCGATTCCGGTGAGCTCGAACGTTCCGAGCGGCTTGTTGTCGCGCGTGAAGTCGCGCTCGCCCTGGAACACCTGGATCGCGACCGACGGCTGGTTGTCGTCGGCGGTCGTGAAGGTCTCGCTGCGCTTGGTCGGGATGGCCGTGTTGCGCTCGATCAGCTTGGTCATGATGCCGCCCATGGTCTCGATGCCCAGCGACAGCGGGGTCACGTCGATCAGCAGCACGTCCTTGCGCTCACCGCGCAGCACGCCGGCCTGCAGGGCGGCGCCGACGGCGACGACCTCGTCAGGGTTCACGCCCTTGTTGGGCTCCTTGCCGGCCTCCTGCTTGACGAGCTCGGCGACGGCAGGCATGCGGGTCGAGCCGCCCACCAGCACGACGTGGTCGATGTCGCCGACCTTGATGCCGGCCTCGCGGATGACGTCCTCGAACGGCTTCTTGGTGCGGTCGAGCAGGTCCTTGGTGAGGTCCTCGAACTTCGCGCGCGTGATCGTCTCGGACAGCGACACCGGGCCGCTCTCTGTCAGCGACAGATACGGGAGGTTGACGGTCGTCGACATGGAACTGGAGAGCTCCTTCTTCGCCTGCTCCGCAGCCTCCTTGAGGCGCTGCAGCGCGATCTTGTCGCCCGAGACGTCGACTCCGGTCGTGTCCTTGAACTGCTTGATGAAGTAGTCGACCAGGCGCTGGTCCCAGTCGTCGCCGCCGAGGCGGTTGTCACCGGCCGTCGCACGCACCTGGATCGTCGAGAAGTCGTCGTCCTTGCCCACCTCGAGCAGGGACACGTCGAAGGTTCCGCCACCGAGGTCGAAGACGAGGATGAGCTCGTCCTCCTTGCCTTTGTCCAGCCCGTAGGCCAGCGCGGCCGCGGTCGGCTCGTTGATGATGCGGAGCACGTTGAGCCCTGCGATCTCGCCGGCCTCCTTCGTGGCCTGGCGCTCGGCGTCGTTGAAGTACGCGGGGACCGTGATGACGGCATCCGTCACCGTGTCGCCGAGGTACTCCTCGGCGTCGCGCTTGAGCTTGCCGAGGATGCGCGCCGAGATCTCCTGCGGGGTCCACTTCTTGCCGTCGACCTCGAACGTCCAGTCGGTGCCCATGTGGCGCTTGACCGACGAGATGGTGCGGTCGACGTTCGTGACGGCCTGGCGCTTGGCGGTCTCGCCGACCAGCACCTCGCCGTCCTTGGTGAATGCGGTCACCGACGGTGTCGTGCGGAAGCCTTCGGCGTTCGCGATGACCTTGGGCTCGCCGCCCTCGAGCACGCTCACGACGGAGTTCGTGGTTCCGAGGTCGATTCCAACAGCACGGGGCATGTGTTCTCTCCTTGTTCAGGGGCGGACGGATGCCGGACCCCGGGGTTTTCTGATGTCTGGGGCGGCTGCAACCTGAGTTGAGCCGCGATGACTCAACCCTAGTGGAGTCCCGCTGAGCGTGTCAAATGAAGTTGATATGAGTCGACTCAGGTTTTCCACGGCTCGCGCCGGGCGCGGAGTCAGCCCAGCAGCGTCTCGCCCGATCCCGCGGCCACGGGGTCGGGCAGCCGTCGCATCCGGAACCCGTTCAGGATGCCGGCGAGCCCCGCGAGGATCGGGATCAGCAGGGCGACCTGCAACGCGAGGTGCCGCGCCTGGGTGTTGATGCGGATGATCTCGGCCGAGACCTCCGGCGACTCGTCGGCCAGCAGCTCTTCGAGCCCGGTGTTGGACATGAGCTCGGCATCCTCTTCGAGAACCGTGGAGATCTGCTGCTGCTGTTCCGGGGTCAGCACGCTCGACGAGTCGGCGAGAGCGGTGAAGCCCGCGGCGAGCGTTGCGAGCATGATCGCTCCTGCGAAGGCCAGTCCGAACGACAGACCGAACGATCCCGCCGCAGAGTTCACCCCTGCCGCCTCGCTCACCCGCTCATCGGTGATCGGCGACAGCGTGTAGTTGTTCAGCTGCGAGACGAGCAGCCCGAGGCCGCAGCCGCTGATCAGCAGCGGGACGGTGAGATACCAGCCGGAGTCGGCGATCGGCACGAGCGGCACGATGACGACCAGCCCGATGACGGTGAGCACGAAGCCCCACATGATGAGATTCGCCGGGCGACCCTTCGCGATGCGGCCCGCGATCAGCGCGACGGCGAACATGCTGAGCGAGAGCGGTGCGATGGACAGCCCTGCCTGCAGGGCGTTGTACTCGAGCACCATCTGCAGGTACAGCGGCAGGACGATCATCGTGCCGCCCAGGGCGATCTGCTGCAGGAGCTGACCGCTCACACCGGCGCGGAACGGCTTCGAGGCGAACAGTGTCGGGTCGATCAGGGTGGGCTTGCCGCGCTTCTTGCGCGAGTTCAGCCAGAACACGAGGCCCCCGAGGGCCACGACACCGAGTCCGATGATGAGCCCGACGTAGCCGCCGCCCTCCTGCCACACCAGGATGCCGAGGACCACGCCGCCCATGCCGATCACCGAGAGCGCGGAGCCGACGAGATCGATCGACCGGTCCCCTGTGAAGCGCACATCCTTCACGAGGCCGATTCCGGCGAGCACGATCGCGATGATCACCGCCTCGAGCAGGAAGCCCACGCGCCATGAGAGGAACGTCGTGATGAACCCGCCGAGCAGCGGACCGACCGCCGCCGCGATCGCCGCGGATGCGCCGACGAGGGCGTAGACGCGCTTCTGATGGTCGCCCTGGAAGTTGCCGTGGATGAGCGACTGCATCGACGGCAGCAGCAGCGAGGCGCCGAGCCCGCCGACGAAGGCCCAGAAGATGATGACGGCGATCAGGTCCTGGGCGAGCGTCATCGCGACCGCGCCGACGGCGTATCCGAGCAGCCCGAGGATGTACGCGCGCTTGCGGCCGATCAGGTCGCCCGTCTTGCCGCCGATGAGGATGAAAGCGGCCGACACGAGAGCCTCCAGCGCGATCGCGCCCTGCACGCCGCTCGCGGTCGTGTCGAGATCGGCCACCACCGCCGAGATCGACACGTTCATCAACGAGGTGTCGAACACCAGGACGAACATGGCCATCGCGAGCAGGATCGCGAGTCTGCCGTTGAATTTGGTCTCGGAGCCCGCCTCGGCATTCATGGTTCACCTAAGCACACCGGGTCGGGGCGCAAAAGGGAGGCGCCCTGCGAGGATGGCGGCATGCCGCTCCCGTGGGATTTCCGACCGATCGAGGGTGAGCGCGTGCGCCTCGAGCTGCTGCGCGCCGAGGATTTCGACGCGCTCTACGCGATCCAGTCCGACCCCGAGGTGTGCCGGTACCTGCTCTACGAGCCGCGCACGCCGGAGCGGGTTCACGAGGTGCTCGAACGGGACTCCGCCGCCACCCGGCTCGAGGATCCCGACGACTTCGTGCAGCCGGCGATCCGGGACTCGAGCGGGCGCCTGATCGGAACGATGTACTTCAAGCTCGCCAGCGTCGATGACAGGTCCGCCGAGATCGGGTGGCTCCTCGACCCGCGCTTCATGGGCCGGGGATTCGCCCGCGAGGCCGCCGCCCTGCTGCTTGACCTGGCGTTCGGCGAACTCGGCCTGCATCGCGTCTACGCCGAGCTCGACCCGCGGAACGGGGCATCCGTCGCCCTGTGCGAACGGCTCGGGATGCGGCATGAGGCGCATTTCCGGGAGCACATGTGGTTCAAGGGCGACTGGGCGGACACCGGCATCTATGCCATCCTCGAGCACGAGTGGCCGCGCTGAGGCGGAGCTTCGGACCGCGCGTGCGCTAGGCGGCGGCCTCGCGCGCCCGCCGGTTCGTCTGGATCCGGCGCGTCGCCGCTTTGAACCGCTCGGCATCCGGGATGCGGGCCAGGAGCGGACCCACGACCATCGTGATCAGCACGTAGGCGGTCGCGAGCGCGGCCAGCGAACGGTCGACGCCCGCCGCGACGGCGAGCCCCGCGATCACGATCGAGAACTCCCCGCGCGGCATGAGCGCGAATCCGGCGCGCCAGCGGCCGGGCTCGGCGATGCCCGCCCGCCGAGCCGCGTAGTAGCCGGTCAGGAGCTTCGTGCCCATCCCGACGATCGCGAGCAGGATCGCCGGCACGATCATCGGAACGAGCTCGCGGGTATCGGTGGAGAGGCCGATGAACAGGAAGAACACGGCGGCGAACAGGTCCCGCAGCGGCGTGAGCACCCGCTGGGCGTGCTTGGCGGCGGGGCCGGAGATCGCGATCCCGACCAGGAACGCACCCACCGCGGATGAGACGTTCGCACCGGCCGCGAGCCCCGAGACGAGAAGGCCGAGGCCGAGCACCGAGAGCAGCAGGACGTCGGCTTCCTTCGACCAGACGAGCCGAGACACGAACCTGCCGTGCCGCAGCGCGATGTACAGGATCACCACCACCGACAGGAGTGCGATCACGACCGAGATCGTGCCGGTGACCAGGCTGGTCCCGATGAGAAGCGCCGTGAGCACCGGCAGGTAGAACGCCATCGCGAAGTCCTCGATGACCAGGATCGAGAGGACCACGGGCGTTTCCCGGTTGGTGAGACGGCCGAGGTCCTGCAGCACTTTGGCGATGACGCCGGAGGACGACACCCACGTGATGCCCCCCATGGCGACCGCCGCGACCGGGCCCCAGCCCAGGAGGAGCGCGATCAGAGCGCCCGGCGCGGCGTTGAGCACCATGTCGATCAGCCCGGCGGTCCGTGACCCCTTCAGGTTGCCGACGAGCTCCTGAGCGGTGTACTCCAACCCGAGCATGAGCAGAAGCAGGATCACACCGATCTCGGCGCCGATCTCGATGAACTCCTCGCCGGCCGAGAAGGGGATCAACCCGCCTTCGCCGAATGCGAGGCCGCCCAGCAGGATCAGCGGGATCGGTGATATCCCCATCCACGCCGCGAGCCGGCTGAGCAGACCGATCCCGAGAATAAGCGCACCGATCTCGATGAGGACGAGCGCGCCGTGGTCCATCCTCGGGCGTCAGCTGCCGCCGACGATGCGGACGAGGTGGTCGAGGCCGTCACGGGTGCCGACGGCCACGAGCGTGTCTCCGCTGCGCAGAAGGTCCGCCGGCCCTGGGGCCGGGAGGACCTCGGTCTCGCGGACGATCGCGACGATCGAGCACCGCGTCCGCGTGCGGGCCTTCGTGTCGCCCAGCGGGCGGCCGACGAACGGGGAGTCCGCGCGGACCGGGATCTGCTCGATCGACAGGCCTGCGACCTGCTCGCGCAGACCGGCGAGCTGGGTCAGGATCAGCGAGCCGCCCAGCACCTCCGACAGAGCGATGGCCTCATCGTCGGTGAGGGCGATCGTCTCGCTGGCGCGATCGGGATCGTCCTCGTCGGCGAGGGCGAGCTCTCGACCGCCCTCGCGGAGATTGAGGACCGAGAGCCGCCGACCCTGGTCGGTGACGATGTCATGGCGCACACCGATACCCGGGAGTTCGGCGCGCTCGACGTGGGCGGGCATGCGTACATCATGGCATCCCGTGGAGCACCACCCCAGATCGGATGCCGAACCTCCCGCGCTACGGCGATTCACGGGCCTCGCGGATGTAGCCTGGCGACGACCTCCGCGCTGCCCGGTGCGTGCGTGCGTCGTCGCTCCCCTGCCACCCGAAGGGACCCAGCGTGACCGAGAGAAACGATCCCGACGTGCCCCGGATGAGGCCGGATCTGCCGCAGTTCGCGGGTCTCACCCCGACGGACGCGCTGGCCGACGCCGCCGGCGCGGAGGGACCGTCGAGCACGCGCAAACGCGTCGTGCTGGCCTGGGGACTGTGGGACTGGGGCTCGGCGGCCTTCAACGCGGTGGTCACCACCTTCGTGTTCACGGTGTACCTCACCAGCTCGAGCTTCGGACCCGAGGGGACGGTCGAAGCGCAGCTCGGCTGGGCGCTCGCCGCAGCCGGACTGCTGATCGCCGTCCTCGCCCCGGTGACCGGCCAGCGTTCCGACACCTCCGGCCGGCGCAAGTTCTGGCTCGCGGTCAACACGTATCTCGTCGTCGCCCTGACCGCGGCCATGTTCTTCGTCCAGCCGGACCCCTCCTTCCTCTGGCTGGGACTGTTCCTCGTCGCAGCGGGGAACGTGCTGTTCGAATTCGCCGGCGTCAACTACAACGCGATGCTGTCGCAGGTGTCGACACCCCGCTCTATCGGCCGGGTGAGCGGCTTCGGCTGGGGCATGGGGTACATCGGCGGCATCGTGCTGCTGCTGATCGTGTACTTCGGCTTCATCCAGGGGCTGTTCGGGGTCCCCGACGAGAACGGCCTGCCCGTTCGGGTGGCGATGGTCGTCTCGGCCGCCTGGTTCGGCCTGTTCGCACTGCCCGTCCTGTTCGCCGTACCCGAGTACCGCGGCACGGGCGTCAAGCGCGAGCGCGTGAGCTTCTTCGCCTCGTACGTGCGCCTGGGCCGCGACATCGCGAAGCTGTGGCGCGAGTCGCGCCACACCGTCTGGTTCCTGCTCGCCAGCGCGGTCTTCCGCGACGGACTCGCGGGCGTCTTCACGTTCGGCGGCGTACTGGCGGCATCCGTCTTCGGATTCTCGGCCGGCGAGGTGATCCTCTTCGCCATCGCGGCGAACGTCGTCGCGGGCGTGTCGACGATCGCCGTCGGCGCCCTCGACGATCGGCTGGGTGCGAAGCCCGTGATCATCGCGGCCCTGATCGGTCTGATCGTGTCGGGGCTCCTGGTGTTCTTCCTGCACGACGGCGGTCAGATCGTCTTCTGGACCGCAGGCCTCGCCCTGTGTCTGTTCGTCGGGCCCGCTCAGTCGGCGTCGCGCACCTTCCTGGCGCGGATCATTCCGCCGGGCCGCGAGGGCGAGGTCTTCGGCCTGTACGCCACGACGGGTCGCGCGGTGTCGTTCCTCGCGCCCCTGATGTTCGCGATCTTCGTGAGCGTGGGCGGCGCGGCCTACTTCGGCATCCTCGGCATCGTGCTCGTGCTGGCGCTCGGGCTCGCCCTGCTCATTCCGGTCCGAGCCGTGCAGGAGCGGCTGCGCGACTGACGCAGGCCGCGCGGCTCAGCGCGGCCAGGAGTCGGCGAGCTTGGTCAGCAGGCGGGCGAGTTCGGCCCTCTCCTCGTCGGTGAACGCCGCGAGGGCGGAGTCGATCGCCGATCGGCGCTCGCCGCGGAACCCGCTCACGATTGCGAGCCCGGAATCGGTCAGGGCGACGCGTGTTCGCCGCGCGTCGTCCGCATCGGCCTCACGCCGGACGAGCCCCATCTGCGCGGCCTGCTGAACCAGCCTCGACGCACGCGGCTGATCGACTCCGACTGCGTCGGCGAGCTCGCTGACCGACAGCGGACCGGATGCCGCGGCCAGGGCCTCCAGGAGCCGCAGCCTCGCCGGGCCCCCGATCCGTGGTCCCGCCCCCCACGGTGGCGGACCCGCCATGCCCCCGTAAGGGCCTCCCCGCATCCAGCCCACCTCGCCGTGATGGTGTCCGGGATCACCGTGATGATGACCGGGACCGTGACCGCCCTCCCACGGCGGGCGCGGCATCCGTCGCCCGCGCAGTCGCGCGAGGGCGGCAGCGATGGCGTCGGCCGGGTCGGGCGATGCGGAGGTCATGCCTTCGAATTTACATGTGACTTGACATATTTCCCGAACGCATGTCACACTACATATACATGTTCTTCTACATGCAACATCGGCGGCCATCCCGGGCCGCCCCGTGAAAGGACTTCTCATGAACAACGAAGACACTGATTTCGACGAGCCTTCCGCAGAGGAAGGCGACGGCGCGCCCCGCGAGGGCGCCCCTGCAGATCGACCGCTCGGCTATTGGCTGCGCGCCGTCGACGCCCTGCTGACCCGCGAGTTCGCGGTCGCCTTCGAGGGCGCCGGCGTCACCCGCCGGGATTGGATGCTGCTGCGCGCGCTCTCGGGCGACGCCGAGCTGCCATCCTTCGCCGAACGCTTCGCCCGTAAGGGCAAGCGTCTGCGCGGCCTCGAGGAGCGCGGCTGGGCTGAAGAGACCGGCGACGGCTCGTGGGTGCTGACCGAGGACGGCCGCGCCGCCGAGGAGCGCCTCGGCACCGTCGTCGACGGCATCCGCGCCCGTGTCGCGGGCGCGGTCTCACCGGAGGACTTCGCGACCACCCTCTCCTCGCTGGAGGCCATCGCCCGAGAACTCGGGTGGGACGAGAGCGTGCGGATGCCGCGCGGCGGCTTCGGCCGCGGACGCGGGTTCGGTCCCGGCCGCGGCTTCGGTCCGGGCGCGGGCTCCGCCCCGGGCTACGGTCGAGGTTTCGGCCCCGGCGCCGGCTGGGGCGCGGGCTTCGGTCCGGGCGCGGGCTACGGTCCCGGGTTCGGCCGCGGCTTCGGTCCCGGCCACTTCGGCGGTGGTCACTGCGACCCCGGCGCGCGCGACGCGCACCACCACGAGGCTCACCACCACGAGCCTCATCACCACGGTGCGCACCACCACGGCCATCACGAAGGCTCCCGCGGTCGCGGCGAGCGCTCCGGTCGCCGGACTGAGCGCGCGTACGAGCGCGGCTTCGACGCCGGCTTCTCACGCGGCCGCTCCGGCGGCCCCGCCGGCACGCCGATGGACACGGTCTGACACCCGTCGGCACGGGGCACGATCCGAAAGGGTCGTGCCCCTTCGTCATCTTTCGCACGGCGGATCGGCAGATGCGCGTCCTGTGAGCAGAATGGACGGAATGTCCAATCCCGCTCTGCTCGCGATCTCGCACGGCACGGCCTCGCCCGCCGGGCAGGCCGCGATCGCCGCGCTCGTGGCCGCCGTTGCCGCGCGGCTTCCCGAGGTTCCGGTGCGGCTCGGTCACGTCGACGTGCAGCAGCCTGACGTGGCGGCGTCCCTCGATGCGCTTCCGTCCGAACAGCCGGCCGTCATCGTGCCGCTGCTGCTCTCGGCCGGCTACCACGTGCGGGTGGACCTGCGCGAGCAGTCCGCGGGTCACGCGGGTGTCACGATCTCGCCCGCGCTCGGCCCCGATCCGCGACTGGTCGACGTACTCGCCGAACGGTTGGACGCTCTCCGGCCGGACGCGGACGACGCCGTGGTGCTCGCCGTCGCCGGCTCCAGCGACGACCGCGCGAACGAGGACTGCCGCGTGACCGCGCGGATGCTCGCCGAGCGTCTAGGGCGCGATGTCGGTGTGGGCTTCCTCGCTGCCGCCGAGCCCCGGCTCGGCGAGGCCGTGACGGCAGCACGCCACGGTGCGCGACGCGTGGTCGTGGCCAACTATCTGCTGGCGCCGGGCTACTTCCACGACCTCGCCGTACGTGTCGCCGACGGCAGCCCGGTGGCGCGTCCCCTCCTGGACGACGACCCGCCGCCCGGGCCACTCGTCGACCTCGTCCGAGATCGCTACCTCGAGACCGCTCCGAAGCGGTAGGTCCCGTCGCCGCGTTCCGGCTGTCAAGTCTGTGACGCCGGGTTACGCCCCGTTCCGGCGCGTGACACCCAAGGATGCCGCGGCTCCAGCATGCGCCTAACCTCACGGAATGGGCTCGGCCGGGCCCTGCCCAGGCGTCGCCTGGGAGCTGTGGAGGTCCCCCCATGTCGATCAGCGAAACAGACGCGCGCCTTGCCGGCGGCCCGCGAGCGGAGCGCACCGCGCCCGCCGAGGGAGCGCGAGTGCGACCCCCGCGTCCGTCCTCCAAGCCCAACGGGCAATGGAAGATCGACGGCAGGACCCCGCTCAACGGCAACGAGGAGTGGAAGCAGGCGGACGGCGGACTCGCGGTCCGCGAGCGCATCGAGAACATCTACGCCGCGGGCGGCTTCGCCTCGATCGACCCCACCGATCTGCACGGCCGCTTCCGCTGGTGGGGTCTTTACACGCAGCGCAAGCCCGGAATCGACGGCGGCAAGACCGCGACGCTCGAGCCGCACGAGCTCGAAGACGAGTACTTCATGCTGCGCGTCCGCATCGACGGCGGCCAGCTGACGACCGAGCAGCTGCGGGTCATCGGAGCGATCTCCACAGAGTTCGGGCGCGGCACGGCGGACCTCACCGACCGCCAGAACATCCAGCTGCACTGGATCCGAGTGGAAGACATGCCGGAGATCTGGCGGCGACTCGAAGCGGTCGATCTCGGCACGACCGAGGCCTGCGGCGATGTGCCGCGGGTCATCCTCGGCTCGCCCGTCGCGGGCGTCTCCGCCGACGAGCTGATCGACCCGACGCCGCAGATCGAGGAGATCACGAGCCGCTTCATCGGGGACGAGTCGCTGGCGAACCTCCCTCGCAAGTTCAAGTCCGCGATCACCGGACACCCGAGTCAGGACGTCGTGCACGAGATCAACGACGTCGCCTTCGTCGCGGTCGAGCACCCCGAACTGGGCATCGGCTACGACCTGTGGGTGGGCGGCGCACTGTCGACCGCACCCCGCCTCGGTGAGCGCCTCGGCGTCTTCGTATCGCCCGACCGCGTGGCCGAAGCCTGGCACGGGGTGGCGCAGATCTTCCGCGACTACGGCTACCGGCGGCTGCGCAACAAGGCCCGCCTGAAGTTCCTCCTCGCGGAGTGGGGCACCGAGAAGTTCCGCACGATCCTCGAGACCGAGTACCTCGCCTCGCCGCTGCCCGACGGCCCGGCGCCCGCGAAGCCGAAGACGCCCGGCGACCACATCGGCGTCCACGCGCAGAAGGACGGCCGTTTCTTCATCGGAGTGACGCCCGTCGTGGGCCGCGTGTCCGGGCCGACCCTGACCACCCTGGCCGACCTGCTCGAGACCCACGGCTCCCGCCGCCTCCGCACGACCCCGCATCAGAAGCTCGTCGTCCTCGATGTCGCCGCAGACCAGGTCGAGCCGCTCATCGCGGGCCTCGATGCGCTCGGCCTCTCGGCTCGCCCGAGCGTGTTCCGCCGCGGCACCATCGCGTGCACGGGCATCGAGTTCTGCAAGCTCGCCATCGTCGAGACGAAGGTGACCGCCGCAGCAGCGGTGCAGCAGCTGGAGGACCGGCTCGCGGGCCTCGACCTGCCGCACCAGCTCAGCCTGCACGTGAACGGCTGCCCGAACTCGTGCGCGCGCATCCAGACCGCCGACATCGGGCTGAAGGGCCAGCTCCTCCCGGACGGCGACGGCGGTCAGACGCCGGGCTTCCAGGTGCACCTGGGCGGCGGTCTCGCCTCGCAGGACCGGGAGGAGGCAGGCCTCGGCCGCACCGTCCGCGGACTCAAGGTCACCGCCGAGGGCATCGCCGACTACGTCGAGCGCGTCGTCCTCCGCTTCCTCGACGAGAGGGATGCCGCAGCCGACGAGACCTTCGCCTCGTGGGCACACCGCGCCGAAGAGGAGGCACTGCAGTGACCGTCTCGCTCGCCCCCCGCGCGACCACCCGCCGCAGCCCCGACGAGCTCCGCGAGCTCGCCGAAGCAGGCAACATCGAGCTCGGCAGTCTCACCGACCACGAGGCGTCCCCCGCGGACGTCGTCGCGTGGGTCGCCCGACACTTCGGTGCGGATGCCGCGGCCGTCGCGTGCTCGATGGCCGACGCGGCCCTGCCCCACCTGGTGGCGGAGCAGCTGCCCGGCGTCGACGTGCTCTTCCTCGACACCGGCTACCACTTCGCCGAGACCCGTTCCACCCGCGATGAGGTCGGGCGCGCGCTGGACGTGCGGATCGTGGACGTGCTCCCCGACCAGACCGTCGCCGAGCAGGACGCGGCATTCGGTGAGAAGCTCTACGCCCGCGACCCCGGCCTGTGCTGCGCTCGCCGCAAGGTGGCGCCGCTTCAGGATGCGCTGGGCGGGTACGAGGTGTGGTTCACCGGCGTACGCCGCGAGGAGGCGCCGACCCGCGCTGCCACCCCGCTGGTCACGTGGGACGAGCGCAACGGACTGGTCAAGGTCAATCCCGTCGCGGCATGGACCTTCGACGACCTGCTGGACTACGCCGGCGCGCACCAGGTCCCCGTGAACCTGCTCGTGACGAACGGTTACCCCTCCATCGGCTGCGAGCCGTGCACCAAGGCCGTCGCGCCCGGGGACGACCCCCGGTCGGGCCGCTGGGCCGGGCTCTCCAAGACGGAATGCGGACTCCACCTATGACCGACACGATCCTGGGCGGCTCGGTCCCCGAACTCGTCGAGGGGACCCCGTCGCGGCGACCGGACGCCGGCACGCGCCTGGACACCCTCGAGATCCTCGAGGCCGAGGCGATCCACATCATCCGCGAGGTCGTCGCCGAGTTCGAGCGGCCCGTGCTGCTGTTCTCCGGCGGCAAGGACTCGGTCGTCGTGCTGCACCTGGCCGCGAAGGCCTTCTTCCCCGGGCGCGTGCCGTTCCCGGTCCTGCACGTCGACACCGGCCACAACTTCCCCGAGGTCCTCGCCTTCCGCGACGAGACGGTCGAGCGACTCGGCGTGCGGCTGGAAGTGGCGCGCGTGCAGGACTACATCGACGACGGGCGGCTGCACGAGCGCTCGGACGGCACCCGCAACCCGCTGCAGACGCTGCCCCTGCTCGACGCCATCACCGCCGGCAAGCACGATGCCGTCTTCGGCGGGGCACGCCGCGACGAGGACAAGGCTCGCGCGAAGGAGCGGATCATCTCGCTCCGGGACGAGTTCGGGCAGTGGGATCCGCGCAACCAGCGCCCCGAGCTGTGGAGCCTGTACAACGGCCGCCACACGCCGGGCCAGCACGTGCGCGCATTCCCGATCTCCAACTGGACAGAGCTCGACGTCTGGCGGTACCTGGAGCGGGAGCAGATTCCGCTGCCGCCGCTGTACTTCGCACACGAGCGCGAGGTGTATGCCCGCGACGGCATGTGGCGCGCGACCGGTGAGTTCTCCCCGCCGCGTTCCGGTGAGAGCGTGGAGCGCCGCGTCGTCCGCTATCGCACCGTCGGCGACATGAGCTGCACCGGCGCAGTCGAATCGGATGCCGCGGACCTGCACTCGATCGTCGTGGAGATCGCCCGCTCCACCCTGACCGAGCGCGGCGCGACGCGCGCCGACGACCGCATCTCGGAGGCGGCGATGGAAGACCGCAAGAAGGACGGGTACTTCTGATGACCGACATCCAGCCGGTCGTCGATCGAGGCGCGCAGCGCCGGGACGAAACGCCCCAGCCCGAGGCGTTCTCCGGGACGCTCTTCCGCTTCGCCACGGCCGGGTCGGTCGACGACGGCAAGTCCACGCTGGTAGGGCGCCTCCTGCACGACTCGAAGGCGATCCTCGCCGACCAGCTCGAGCAGGTCGCACGCACATCGGCCGAGCGCGGCTTCGCACACGGCGGCGGCCTGGACTTCGCCCTGCTGACCGACGGACTGCGCGCGGAGCGCGAGCAGGGCATCACGATCGACGTGGCGTACCGCTACTTCTCCACCGGCAACCGCAGTTTCATCCTCGCGGACTGCCCCGGGCACGTGCAGTACACCCGCAACATGGTCACCGGTGCCACCACGGCCGACGCGGTCGTGGTGCTCATCGACGGACGCAAGGGCGTGCTCGAGCAGACGCGACGGCACCTGGCCGTCCTCGCGCTGCTACGCGTGCCGCATGTGATCGTCGCGGTCAACAAGATCGATCTCCTCGGCTATGCGCAGGATGCCTTCGAGCGCGTCCGGACGCAGGTGCAGGCGGTCACCGCCGACCTCGGGATCGCGGATCTGCACGTGCTGCCCGTCTCGGCCCTCGAGGGCGACAACATCGTGGAGCGGTCCGAGCACACGCCCTGGTACGACGGCCCCGCCCTGCTCGAGCTGCTGGAGGCCCTGCCCGCGCAGGACGAGCTGGAGTCCGCACTCGACGACTTCCGCCTCCCGGTGCAGCTGGTGCTCCGCCCGCAGGGCGGCCTGTCCCACGACGTGCCCGCCGATGAGGCCGACACGCTGCGCGACTTCCGCGCGTCGGCGGGCAGGATCGCGTCCGGCACGGTGCGCGTCGGCGATCCCGTCGAGATCTTCCCCTCCGGCATCCGCACCACTGTGTCGGCGATCGCGGTCGCGGGGCAGCCCGTCTCGCACGCCGCCGTTCCGCAGTCGGTGTCGCTGCAGCTCGCGGACGACGTCGATGCCGCGCGCGGTGCCGTCATCGCCGCCGCCGGCACCCTGCCGACCGCGAGGCGCGAGATCGACGCCGAGCTGTTCCAGCTCGACGCGCGCACGCTCACCACCGGCTCGCGCGTGCTCGTCAAGCACGGCAC
>NZ_DASUNI010000085.1:0-20113 GCF_036277215.1 Microbacterium sp.
GGGGCCGGGCGGACGCGGTGCCGGAACTAGGATGGGTCGTGTCCGGCGTCCCCGATTCCTGGAGCTGAGCCGCGTGACCACCCCCGCTTCGACCGCTGTCGCCGACACCGTCGAGAACGCCACCGCCACCCCCGAGAGAGAGCAGCCCTACGCGGCGCTCGGTCTCAAGCCGGACGAGTACGACAGGATCCGCGAGATCCTCGGCCGCCGCCCCACGTCGGGCGAGCTGGCCATGTACTCGGTCATGTGGTCGGAGCACTGCTCGTACAAATCCAGCAAGATCTACCTGCGCCAGTTCGGTGAGAAGGTCTCCGACGAGATGAAGACCCGGCTCATGGTGGGCATGGGCCAGAACGCCGGCGTCGTCGACATCGGCGAAGGCTGGGCGGTCACCTTCAAGGTCGAGTCGCACAACCACCCGAGCTACATCGAGCCGTTCCAGGGTGCCGCGACCGGCGTCGGCGGCATCGTCCGCGACATCATCTCGATGGGCGCCCGCCCCGTCGCCGTCATGGACCAGCTGCGCTTCGGGGCGATCGACAATCCCGACACCGCGCGCGTCGTGCACGGCGTCGTGTCCGGCATCTCGTTCTACGGCAACTGCCTGGGCCTGCCCAACATCGGCGGCGAGACGGTCTTCGACGCGGTCTATCAGGGCAACCCGCTCGTCAACGCCCTCGCAGTCGGCGTGCTGCGCCACGAGGACCTCAAACTCGCCAACGCGTCCGGCGCCGGTAATCAGGTCGTGCTGTTCGGTGCCCGCACCGGTGGGGACGGCATCGGCGGAGCATCCATCCTCGCCTCCGACACGTTCGCCGCAGGCGGGCCGACGAAGCGCCCCGCAGTCCAGGTCGGCGACCCGTTCGCAGAGAAGGTGCTCATCGAGTGCTGCCTCGAGCTGTACCGCGACGACCTCGTCGAGGCGATCCAGGATCTCGGCGCCGCGGGAATCTCATGCGCGACGAGCGAGCTCGCCGCCAACGGCGGAAGCGGCATGCGCGTCGACCTCGAGAAGGTGCTCCTGCGCGACCCGTCGCTCACGCCCGAGGAGATCCTCATGAGCGAGAGCCAGGAGCGGATGATGGCCATCGTCGCGCCCGGCAAGCTCGATGCGTTCCTCGAGGTCGTCCGCAAATGGGATGTCGAGACCAGCGTGCTCGGCGAGGTCACCGGCGACGGGCGCCTCATCATCGAATGGCACGGTGAGGTCATCGTCGACGTCGACCCCGCGACCGTGGCTGTCGACGGGCCCGTGTACGAGCGGCCGGTCGCCTACCCCGTGTGGATCGACGCGCTCCGCGACGACTCGGCGACGGCGCTCAGCCGCTCGGACGACCCCGATACGCTCCGGCGTCAGTTCACCCAGCTGCTGGCGAGCCCCAACCTCGCGGACACGTCGTGGGTCACCAATCAGTACGACTACTACGTCATGGGCAACACCGCCCTGTCCTTCCCCGACGATGCCGGCATGATCCGCGTCGACGAGCACTCCGGTCTCGGCTTCGCGATCGCCACCGACTGCAACGGGCGCTTCTGCCAGCTCGACCCGTACGAGGGAGCGAAGCTCGCCCTCGCCGAGGCCTACCGCAACGTCGCCGTCACCGGCGCCGAGCCCACCGCGGTCACCGACTGCCTCAACTTCGGAAGTCCCGAGAACCCCGAGGTCATGTGGCAGTTCTCGCAGGCCGTCGCCGGTCTGGCGGACGGATGCCTCGAGCTCGGGATTCCGGTGACGGGCGGCAACGTGAGCTTCTACAACCAGACCGGCGACCAGCCGATCTTCCCGACCCCGGTGGTGGGAGTCCTCGGGATCATCGATGACGTCGCGCGCCGCATCCCGAGCGGGTGGCAGGATCCGGGCGAGAACATCTACCTGCTCGGCGTGACGGCGACCGAACTCAGCGGCTCCGCGTGGGCCGGCACGGTGCACGGCCACCTCGGCGGTCGTCCGCCTGCGGTCGACCTCGGCAACGAGAAGCGGCTGGCCGGGCTCCTGCACGCAGCATCCCTGCAGTCGCTCGTCTCCAGTGCGCACGACCTCTCCGCCGGCGGACTGGCGCAGGCTCTCGCCGAGGGCGTGCTGCGCTTCGGCGTCGGAGCCCGTGTGTGGCTGCGCGAGATCATGGAGCGCGACGGCGTGGATGCGGCATCCGCTCTGTTCTCGGAGTCGACGGGGCGGGTCATCGTGACCGTGCCGCGCGAGGACGACGTGAAGTTCCGCGGGCTGTGCGAGGGGCGGGGATACCCCGTGCTGCGCATCGGCGTGAGCGATGCCCCCGGCGAGGGGGACGAGCCTGCGCTCGAGATCCAGGACCTGTTCACCGTGCCGCTCGCCGAGCTGCGCGACCTGTCCCGCTCGACGCTGCCGACGGCGTTCGGACCGACCGTCTCCGAGCCCGCTTAGATCTCGAACCGGCGGCTGCAGCACCTGCTCGATCGAGCGCCGCGACCGCATCGAGGCCCGGCTGCGCTCGGCATCGCTCCAGTCCGGCTCTAAGCTGACCCCATGGCAGAGGACGAGTACGGCGACTACAACGAGGCGCGGCAGCGACGGGTCAAGATCATCGCGTGGGTCGTCATCGTGTCGCTGATCCTGGTCGGCGGCGGCGCCACCGTGCTCGCGCTGATCTTCGGCTGACCTCCGAAGACGCCCGAAGCGGTCGTCGAGCGGCGCGCCGGCGCGTAGCGAGACACGGCCGACCTGCAAGCTCGCTGACGACCGGGTCACCCCGACCCGCTCGGCGGTTAGCATGACAGGGTGGAGCCCCTCTTCCAGTTCCTGGGCAGCTACTGGTGGCTCGTCTTCCCTCTCATGGGTGTGATGGGCGGCATCGGCAGCGCCTGGGAGCGCAACGCGCGCCGCCGACACCGGCGCCGGCTGGAAGTGCTGCACGCCAAGGCGGAGCTCAAGGCGGCGCAGGCCGCCGCACGGGGCAAGCCGATCACGATGCCGATACCCGCTGCCGCGCCCGCGGCGGCCGCATCGCTGCCGAGGCAGAGCGCCGCCACCCCGCAGGGAACGCAGCTCGAGCGGCTGTTCGCCGCCCACGACGCGGTGACCGCCCGCTGGCTCGACTACGAGCTGGACGTCGCGAAGCTCATCGCGTTCCCCGCGATGAGCGACGGCCGTCAGCCCCTCACCGCAGCCTTCCTCCGGGCCAAGCGGGTGGCCGACGGCCTGCGTCCGGCATCCGCCAAGGCACGCCTCACGCGAGACCAGCTCACCGAGTACCGCAACGCGGTCGCCGACTTCGAGGTCGCGTTCGACGTCGCCGAGCGCGATGCACGGCGGCTGAAGGACTCCTCGTTCACGGTTGTCGAGCGCAAGCGGCTCGATACCGCCAAGCAGCTGCTGACGATCGCGATCGACCAGGCCGCGACGCCGGCTGAGCGGCAGGTCGCCTACCGGCGGGTGCGCGAGGAGCTCGACGGGCTCATCTCGCTCTCCGACGAGGCCATCGAGGTCCTCGAAGGCCAGGTCTCGCTCGAACTGACGACGGGCACGGTGCCGCAGGCGCCCGGGAGGGACGGGTCCCGGGCGGTGCCGCAGCGTTCGGGCGGCACGACGACCGACCGAGCGGATGCAGCTCCGACCCGCGATCGCATCCCCGCTCCTCGCCCTGGCCAGCCCGCCCCGTGGCCCGTCCCGGCGCGCAGCTCCGACACGGCCCCCGGGCGTGTCATCCGTCCCAAGTCCCACCCCTGAAACTCCGACGCGAAGTCCCGTCGCATCGCACTGCGTCGATGCGCCTAGTGCACGACGTCGCGCCGAGTGCACGACTCGGCAGCGTCCCCGGGCCGTTCTCTCGGTGACAAGCCGTCGACTTCGCAGAGCCCAGATGGCCTTGACGTCGACGCGCTTCAGTGGTTATCTAGCTGAGTAACTAACCAACCCAGCGGAGGACGACGTGATGGAAGAAGGCCGAGCCCTCTTCCTCCAGATCGCTGAGGGCGTGGAGGACTCGATCATCGACGGCAGCCTGAACGAAGAGACTCAGGCGCCCTCCACGAACGAGCTCGCCGCCTTTTTCCGCATCAACCCCGCAACCGCTGCCAAGGGAGTGAACATGCTCGTCGACAAGGGCGTGCTCTACAAGAGGCGCGGCATCGGCATGTTCGTCGCGCCCGGCGCACGCGAGCTGCTGCTGGCCGAGCGTCGCACCGCATTCGCCGACAAGTACGTCGAGCCGCTGCTCGCCGAGGCACGCAAACTCGGCCTCGGTCCCGAGGATCTCTCGCTGCTGATCCTCGACCGCGCACAGGCCGCTCGGCCCGAATCATCCGCCACGGAAGGAGCTGCATGATGACCGACGTGATCGAGGTCAGCCACCTCACCAAGCGCTACCGCGAGACGCTGGCGGTCGACGACGTGTCATTCCGTATCGAGGAGAACACGATCTACGGCCTGCTGGGTCGCAACGGCGCCGGCAAGACCACGGTCATGTCGATTCTCACGGCGCAGAACTTCGCGACCAGCGGCGACATCCGCATCTTCGGCGAGCACCCCTACGAGAACACCCGGGTGCTGCGGCGCATGTGCTTCGTGCGCGAGAGCCAGAAGTACCCGGACGACGCGCTGCCCAAGCACGCGTTCCGGACGGCGCGGCTGTTCTTCCCGAACTGGAGCCAGGAGCTCGCCGACCAGCTGATCGACGAGTTCCAGCTGCCGATGAAGAAGCGGATCAAGAAGCTCTCGCGAGGTCAGCTCTCGGCAGTCGGAGTGATCATCGGGCTGGCCTCCCGTGCCGAGATCACCTTCTTCGACGAGCCGTACCTCGGCCTCGACGCCGTCGCGCGTCAGATCTTCTACGACCGTCTTCTCGAGGACTACACCGAGCGCCCCCGCACGGTGATCCTGTCGAGCCACCTGATCGATGAGGTTGCGAACCTGATCGAGAAGGTGCTCGTGATCGACCGCGGGCGCATCGTCATGGACGAAGACACGGATGCCGTCCGCAACCGGGCCGCCACCATCGTCGGCGACGCGGCGGCGGTCGACGCCTTCGTCGACGGCCGCGAGGTCATCCACCGCGAGAGCCTCGGTCGCGTGACGGCGGTGACCGTGCTGGGCGCCCTCTCCTCATCCGACCGCGAGCGCCTCGCGTCGGCGAACCTCGATGTCGCGCCCGTTTCCCTCCAGCAGCTGATCGTCCGCCTCACCCAGCACTCCGCAGGTGAAGCGGCCGCACTCAACGACCACGCCGAAGAAGGAGCAGTCAAGTGAGCACCTCGTGGCAACCGCCAGTACTCAATGGGGCTGCGCCCCAAACCCCCCGCGCGCTTCGCACCCTCAGCGTCGTGCGCATGCAGCTGATCAACCGGCAGACCTACATCTGGATCCCGCTGATCATCTTGGGCGGTGCTTTCCTGATCGCCCTGGCGATCTACGCCATGCTTGCCAACGCCGGGGTGGACGGGCCCAAGTTCGGGGGCGGCGCCCAGGCTCCGCTCTGGTACTTCCTGGTCGTCGGCGTGCAGGCACTGACCCTCACGTTCCCGTTCTCACAGGCCATGAGCGTCACGCGTCGCGAGTTCTACCTCGGCACCCTGCTCACGGCCGGACTGACCTCCGCGATCCTCGCCGTGATCGCCGTGATCGGCGGTCTCCTCGAGCGCGCCACCGACGGATGGGGCGTCAACGGCTGGTTCTTCGGTCTGCCCTGGATCTGGGAGGCCGGACCCTTCGGCGCCCTGCTGCTGAACTTCGTCGTGGCCATGCTGTTCTTCGTCATCGGCTTCTGGGCCGCGACCATCTACAAGCGATTCGGGCCGCTGTGGCTGACGGTCGTGCTCGTCGGGATCGGCGTGTTGCTGGTTGCCGGAATGTGGCTCGTCGGACGACTGGATGCCTGGGCCGCCGTGTTCGGATGGTTCGCCACCGTGGGCGTTGTGGGTCTCTCCCTGTGGGGCGCAGTATTGACCGCTGTCCTCGCCGCGATCGCGTTCCTCACGCTGCGCCGCGCGGTTCCCTGACGACTCCCGATCAGCGCAGCGGGACCTTCACGTCGATGCCGCCCTCGTGCGTGAGCCGCGCGCCCATCTGCACCAGGCTCGGTTGGTCGACGAAGCCGCCGGCGAACAGCGCCTGACCCTGCGCGAAGCTCGGCGAGCGCTCGAGCAGCGATTCCGGCGCATAGCCGAAGACCTCGGACAGCTCCGCCAGATCGCGCGGCGAGCTCATCCGCATCAGGGCGAGGTTGTCGCACTGCGAGAGTGCGTTCGGGTGCACCTTCGAGGGCCGCTGCGTCGAGAGCAGCAGCCAGAGCCCGTATTTCCTGCCCTCGGCGGCGATCTGAACGATGCGCTCGGTGAGCAGCCGCTCGACGGGCGTCGCAGGATCGGGTGTGCAGAGGTTGTGGGCCTCGTCGATCACGATGAGTCGGCCGATGCGCTGCTCACGATGCTCCCAGAGATGGTCGAGCACGGCGAGCGCGGCGGCGCGCGACTCGGGCTGCGTGGCGAAGCCGCCGAGGTCTACCACTGTGGCGTCGGGCTGGTCGTCGATGTCGTCGGTGACGCTCCGCTGGCCCCAGGCCCACAGCTTCCACTCGGCGACGCCGAGGTTCTCGAGGCGCATCGCGAGCTGATGGCGGATGCGATCGGGATGCGAGCGGATGAATCCCACCAGGTCGTGGTCCTGCACGAGCGAGATGTCGGTCTCCATCCGCAGCATCGTGTTGTAGTCGTCCGCGTCCAGGACCGGGTCGATCTGGAGGATCGCAGCGCGCGAGCGCAGCGGCATGGCCAGGAACCTCGTTCGCAGCGGCTCACCCGCACCCGCCGTCGAGCGACGGACACGGATGTCGCGCGTCGCGAGTTCCGCGGCATCCGCGGCCGGTGCGTCCTCGTGCACCTCTCCGAGCCGCACGAAATCGGAGTTCGGGTCGAGGATCACGACGGGGAGCCGGGTGCGCAGCAGGATCTGCTCGAGCGCGACGCCGAGTGCGTACGTCTTTCCGGAGCCGCTCTGCCCGCACCAGAAGGTGTGCCGGTTGAGCTTGGCCGCCAGGAGTCTGGCCGGCGCGGCGTTCTCCGATTCGAGAAGAGTGCCGATGGTGAGGTCGCTGGCCATGCGGTGTCCTTTCGGCGAGGCGGGTCAGAGTTCTTCGGCGGCTTCGACGTGGTGGCGGATCACCTCGGCGACCACGAATGTGAACCACTTCTGGGCGAACTCGGGATCGAGTTCGGCGTCGATCGCGAGCGCTCGCAGGCGGGTGAGCTGCTGCTCCTCGCGAGCCGGGTCGGATGCCGGCATCCCGTGCTCCGCCTTCAGCACGCCGACCTGCTTGGTCGCCCGGAAGCGCTCCGCGAGGAGGTAGACGAGCGCGGCGTCGATGTTGTCTATGCTGCCGCGCAGCCGGCGCAGGGTCTCGAGCGCCTCGGTGTCGTCGGCAGTCGGCCGAGACGTGTGATCGGTCATCAGGTTCCTCCTCGCTCCCCGACGATACCGCGCGGGGCGAAATCGTCGCCGAGGAGGCCCATGACCGCCGCGGGTCACGACCCCTAGAGTGTGTCCATGACCGATGGAACTCCCTCGCCCGAGCCGCTCGCGGTCAGCCCGTCAGCAGGTACCGACGCCGCCGCGACGGCTGCTCCACTCACACCGATCGAGCGGCATCGACCGTTCTGGGCACGCCTGGACAGTCCATTCACCGTGGGGTTCCTGCTGACCATCGGCGGCCTCGCGGCGTTCGTCCTCGGAGTGGCCGTCAGCAACATCGCCACCGTGATCATCTACATCGCACTGGCGATGTTCGCGGCGCTGGGACTCGACCCGGTCATCCAGTGGTTCGGCCGCCACAACGTCAAACGGCCCTGGGCGATCGCGATCGTGTTCCTGGTGCTCGGCGTCCTCGGCGCCGGCCTCCTCTGGCTTGTGGTGCCCGCCCTGATCGACCAGATCGGCGAGTTCATCTCCGGCATCCCCGCGACGATCGCCAACTTCGAGACCTCCGACACCTACGCGTGGCTCGAAGGGATCTTCGGCCCGGGTCTGACGACCCTGGTCGATGAGGTGCAGAAGTTCCTGCTCGACCCCGGCAACATCGCGGCGATCTCGGGGGGTCTCCTGAAGGTGGGCGTGGGTATCGCGACGGCCCTGTCGGGCCTGCTGATCATCGTCGTGCTCACGCTCTACTTCGTCGCGTCCCTGCCCGGCATCAAAGAGTCCCTGATGCAGTTCGCGCCGGCGCGCAACCGGCCGAAGGTGCGCGACATGACCAACCAGATCACCGAGTCCATCGGCGGCTACCTCATGGGCATGGTCATCCTGGCGTTCTTCAACTCCGTCGTCGCGTTCCTCCTGCATCTCTTCCTCGGCCTGCCCTACCCCTTGCTGATGGGCGTGCTCGCGTTCTCGATCACGATCATCCCGCTCGTCGGCCCGGTGCTCTACTGGATCTTCGCGACCACCCTGGCTCTGTTCACGAGCCCGCTTGCCGCGCTCATCTTCGGGCTCGCCTACCTCGTATACATCCAGATCGAGGCCTATGTGATCACGCCGAGGGTGATGAGCAAGGCCATCTCCATCCCCGGATCGCTCGTCGTCATCGGAGCCCTGATCGGCGGAACCCTCCTGGGCCTGCTCGGCGCCCTCATCGCGGTGCCGGTGACCGCGTCGATCCTGCTGATCATCAAGCAGGTCTTCATACCGCGGCAGGACGCGAAGCTCTAGCGAGCCGGCAGCAGACAGGTCGGCGTCGGAATCTCCGCGCGATGGCGCACGCCGCCGGGGACTCCGGAGCGCGCGTCGAGCGTGAGGGATACGACGTCGTCGGACCGCTGCCCCGCGACGAGCAGCGTGTCGCGCACGACGAGATGGTGCCTCGGCCAGTCCACGCCCGAGTCGGCGAGCGCGACCGGCTCGACCCGCTCGCCGGATCCGCGTACGCGCAGCGTCGCGATCGTGTTGCTGCCGCGCAGCCCGGCGTAGAGGAAGTCGCCGTCGCGTGACCGAGCCAGTTCCGCCCCGGTGTCCCGGCCGGTGCCGGGCGGGCTGACCGCCACGCCGCCGAGCAGCGACCAGCGCCCGTCGCGTCCTGAGCCGAGGGTGAACACCTCGCACGAGAACTCGGTCACCACGTGCAGATGCCCGCTCGGATGAAGCACCATGTGGCGCGGGCCCGAGCCCAGCGGCAGCACGACCTCGTGGTCCAGCCGCAGACCCGTGCGAGTCGGACGCCAGATGCGGACGAGGTCGAAGCCCAGGTCAGTGGTGGCGATCCGCCCGTCCGGGAGGAAGAGCGCTGCGTGCGCGCGGGAGACCCGCTCCGGGTCCACGGCATCGACCGTGGGCTCGCCGGGATCGGGGGGGTCGCCCACCTCGTCGTACCCGGGGACGAGGTGGGAGAATTCATCCCCCGCCGCCGCACGCAGCGAACGCGCCGCCGCCGCGAGGTCGATCTCCATGGACGTGTCGCGTGACGTGAACTCCTGCGCTGCCGATGCGAACGGATCCACCGGTCCGGCGAACGGGTCGGCGGCCGCCGCGCCGAGGGCGGGAGCGGACGGCCGGCCGGCGGAATCCAGGGCCATTCGCACCACGCGGCCATCGCCCCAGCAGCTCGCGATGAGCGAGCCCGCATCGGGTGCGACAGCGACGTGGCACACCGCCGCGCCGGCTTCGACCGGTCGGCCGAGGGGCGAGAACGTCGACTCGCCGGTGCGGACGAACGCAGCCACCGTGCCAGCGGCCTCGAGCGAGGCGTAGACGACGTCGAGAGCGGGATGCTGCGCCAGCCACGACGGAGAGTCGACGGCCACGGCGGTCCCGGTGAACGACAGGGCACCGCCCGCCGATCCGTCGTCGGCCGAGCCGGCCAGGAGCGTCCCGATCCCCGAGGCATGACCTCCCATGTCGGCGGTGTACCCGCCGAGCCACAGGCGCATCAGTCGATGAGGTCGTGGCGGACGATGACCGCATCGCGTGCCGCGCCCACCCCGATCACCGAGATCCGGGTTCCGCTCATCTGCTCGAGCGCCAGCACGTACTCCTGCGCTGCCAGCGGGAGCTCCTCGAAGGTCCGGGCGCCGGAGATGTCTTCCTTCCAGCCCGGGAAGAACTCCAGGATCGGCTTGGCGTGGTGGAAATCGGACTGGTTGACCGGGACCTCGTCGAACCGCGTTCCCTCGACCTCGTAGGCCACGCACACCGGGATCTCGTCGAGTCCGGTGAGGATGTCGAGCTTGGTCAGCACGAGATCGGTGATGCCGTTGATGCGCGTCGCGTAGCGGGTGATCGGAGCGTCGTACCAGCCGACGCGACGCGGCCGGCCGGTCGTCGTGCCGAATTCGAAGCCGCGCGAGCGCAGCCACTCGCCCTGCTCGTCGAAGAGCTCGGTCGGAAACGGACCAGAGCCGACCCGCGTCGTGTACGCCTTCACGATGCCGACGATCCGGTCGAGCCGGTTCGGTCCGACACCGGCGCCGGTCGCCGCACCGCCCGCGGTCGCCGACGATGACGTCACGAACGGGTAGGTGCCGTGGTCGACATCGAGCATCGTCGCCTGGCCGCCCTCGAAGACGACGACGTCCCCGGCATCCAGAGCGTCGTTCAGCAGGAGTGACGTGTCCGCGACCATCGGGCGCAGCCGTTCCGCGTACGACAGCAGGTCCTCGACGATCTCGTCGCACGTGATCGCGCGGCGGTTGAAGACCTTCACCAGCAGGTGGTTCTTCTGGTCGAGGGCGCCCTCCACCTTCTGGCGCAGGATGTTCTCGTCGAACAGATCCTGGACCCGCAGCCCGACGCGATTGATCTTGTCGGCGTAGGCGGGACCGATCCCGCGGCCCGTCGTCCCGATCATGCGCTTGCCCAGGAAACGCTCGGTGACCTTGTCGAGCACGCGGTGGTACTGGGTGATGATGTGGGCGTTCGCGCTCACCTGGAGGCGTGACGTGTCCACCCCGCGCGCGTGCAGCGCCTCGAGTTCCGCGAACAGCACCTCGAGGTCGATCACGACGCCGTTGCCGATCACGGGCGTCACACCCGGCGACAGGATGCCGGAGGGAAGGAGGTGCAGCGCGTACTTCTCGTCCCCGATGACGACGGTGTGACCGGCGTTGTTGCCGCCGTTGAACTTCACGACCCAATCCGTGCGGTCACCGAGCAGATCTGTGGCCTTGCCCTTGCCCTCGTCCCCCCACTGAACTCCGACGATGACGATGGCGGGCATATTCACTCCTCGGGAAGGATCCGACGGTACACCCCATCCTATCCGGGCCGACTTGCGCGCCCGGGGCGCGCGGACCGCCCGGTGCGCGAGGCCGCCGATATGTTGGGCGCATGCTTCGCACCCCCGCCTGGGCACGGACGTGGTCCGTCTTCAGACTCATCATGGCCGCGATCATCGTCGCGGCGATCCTCGCTCAGCTCTCCGCCTCGGTGCGCCGCGCGATCGAGAACGGGAACGATGTCGCGACTGTCATCGCGAACTTCTTCAGCTTCTTCACGATCCTCTCCAACGCCGCATCGGCCGTCGTGCTCGTGTGGGCGGCGCTCTGGTACTTCACGCGAGGCGCCCGCGCGAAGTCGGAACCGCGCGGTCTCGCGATCGCCCTCGCCTCCATCACCACGTACATGATCGTGACCGGGCTGGTCTACAACACCCTGCTCCGCACCATCGAGCTCCCTCAGGGCAGCCAGCCGATCCCCTGGTCGAACGAGACGCTGCATGTCGTGGCGCCGGTCTTCCTCCTGCTCGATCTGTTCCTCGCACCGCTCCGCCGCAGGCTCAACTGGACTGCGGTCCTCGCGATCGCCGTCTTCCCGATCGTCTGGGCCGTCTACACCCTGGTACGCGGACCACTGGTGACCAGTCCGATCACCGGCAGCCCGTACTGGTACCCGTACCCGTTCATGGACCCGAACAACTTCGCGAACGGCTACCTCGGCGTGTCGGTCTACGTCGTCGCGATCGCGATCGCGATCATCGCGGTCGGATTGCTGGTGGTGTGGATCGGGCGGCGCCGCGGGAGTCATTTGTAGACTTCACACAACCTTTCTGTCCCCCATTTGGGCTACTTCGCTGTTTGCGGTGCCAACATTCCCGTCGGGCGCTCGCGCGGCCATTACCACTTATCTCATGGGGATGCCACACACCGGGGGAAAGTGAAAGGTCACCGAAAATGCGTTGGTCATGGTTCAGGATCGCGGCGGCGGTCACAGCCCTGTCCGGCATCGTCGCCGGATTCATCGTCAACATCGACCGTGCGTCGCGAGCACAGCAGGATCTCGAGCTCGTTCTGGTCAACTACTTCAGCCTGTTCACCATCGTCTCGTCGCTGCTCAGCGTCGTGGCATTGGTGGCAGCCGCCACGTGGTCGCAGCGGCATCCGGGAACCACCCGGGAGCCGCTCGGGATCGCGCTGGGCCTCGCGGCGGTCGCCGGCCCGGTCCTGCTGCTCGGCATCGTCTACAACGTGCTGCTGCGTGACGCACCGACCGGCATCGCACTCGGCGACACGGCCGGAATCAGACTGCTGGATTCATACGCCGTCGAGGTCCTGCACGTCGTACTGCCGATCTACTTCATCCTCGACCTGCTGTGGGCACCGCGACGCCGTGGGCTGCCGTGGTGGTCGCTCGCCGTGTTCGTCGGGTATCCCCTCGGATGGACGGTCTACACGATGGTGCGGGGCTTGCGCGTCTCGAACCCCGACGGCAGCACGTCGTGGTGGTATCCGTACCCGTTCCTCGATCCGCACAACGCGGGCTACGGATCTGCGTTCGCATACATCGCCGCCATGTTGGTCGCGTTCCTCGCGATCGGAGCCGTGATCATCGCGATCGGCCGTCACCGTGAGAAGCGTGCGGCGGTGCGGGGCGGAGCGGCGCCGGCGACGGGCGCCCTGCACGTCTGAGCAGGGACCGCGATGCCGGGTCGGGGTCCCTCCCGACCCGGCATCGCCGCGTTCTCCTCGGACGGGGCGCGGGGCACCGGCTCAGTAGGATCGAAGGATGTCGAAGGTTCTGCAGTCCCTCCCCGTCGGCGAGCGCGTCGGCATCGCTTTCTCCGGAGGACTCGACACGTCCGTCGCCGTCGCCTGGATGCGTGACAAGGGTGCCATCCCCTGCACGTACACGGGTGACCTCGGTCAGCCCGACGAGGACGACATCGACGCGATCCCCGGCCGCGCTCTCGATTACGGCGCCGAGGTGTCGCGCCTGGTCGACTGCAAGACCGCGCTCGTGGAGGAAGGTCTGGGCGCCCTCGCGTGCGGCGCGTTCCACATCCGCTCGGGCGGCAAGACCTATTTCAACACCACCCCGCTCGGCCGCGCCGTCACCGGCACGCTGCTGGTCCGGGCCATGAAGGACGACGGCGTCGACATCTGGGGCGACGGCTCGACCTATAAGGGCAACGACATCGAGCGGTTCTACCGCTACGGCCTGCTCGCGAACCCGCGCCTCCGGATCTACAAGCCCTGGCTCGATGCCGACTTCGTCACCGAGCTCGGCGGTCGTTCCGAGATGTCGGCCTGGCTCGTCGAGCACGGATTCCCGTATCGCGACAGCGCCGAGAAGGCCTATTCCACCGATGCGAACATCTGGGGAGCCACCCACGAGGCCAAGACTCTCGAGCACCTGGACGTCTCCCTCGAGACGGTTGAGCCGATCATGGGAGTGCGGTTCTGGGACCCCGCGGTCGAGATCGCGGCCGAGGACGTCACCATCACATTCGAACTCGGACGCCCGGTCGCCATCAACGGCGTAGAGTACGCCGACGGCGTCGAGCTCGTGCACGAGGCGAACCGCATCGGCGGGCGTCACGGCCTGGGCATGAGCGACCAGATCGAGAACCGCATCATCGAGGCGAAGAGCCGCGGCATCTACGAGGCGCCGGCGATGGCGCTGCTGTTCATCGCATACGAACGCCTGGTGAACGGCATCCTGAACGAAGACACCCTCGCGACCTATCACGAGCAGGGACGCCGGCTCGGTCGGCTCATGTACGAGGGGCGCTGGCTCGAGCCGCAGTCTCTGATGCTGCGCGAGTCGATCCAGAAGTGGGTGGGCTCGACGATCAACGGTTCGGTCACCCTGCGCCTGCGCCGCGGCGAGGATTACACGATCCTCGACACGACGGGTCCCAACCTCTCGTACGCGCCGGAGAAGCTCTCGATGGAGCGGGTCGGCGACGCCGCATTCGGACCGACGGATCGCATCGGCCAGCTGACCATGCGCAACCTGGACATCGCCGACTCCCGCTCGCGCCTCGAGCAGTACGCAGGCCTGGGCCTGATCGGCGGCGCGACGGGTGCCCTCGTGGGTCGCATCACGTCGGGCGAGGCGGACGAGATCACCGAATCGGCTGCGCCGCCGGATGCCGAGGCCGACGCTCTCGAGGATGCCATCGAAGCGGCATCCGAGTCGGCCATGTACGACGCCGGAACCGACTGAATCCGACGCGTCCGCCGGCGCCCGCGACCCGCTGGCGGAAGCCCGCAGCGCGGGCCGCGGGCTTCGAGTCCGCCGAGAGGGGTGCAGGGCTGCGGGTCCGCGGGTTACGATTCCTGACGGTGCTCGCGCGACCCGAAGGCGTGGGACCGAGGATCGCGAAGCATGACATCGCGTCCCCACACTGCCCACCCGAAAGCCCCTTCAATGTCGAAGACCATTGCCGCACCGGTGACGATCGAGCCGAGCGCGCAGCCCAGGAAGCGATCCGTGGGACGGATCATCGGGGCGGCGGCGTTCGGCATCGTCGCCGCGGTGATCGTGATCGCGCTCATCGCAGCCGGTTTCGTCGTGTGGACCATCCAGCGATCGTTCCCGCAGCTCGAGGGGACGATCGCGCTGGAAGGCCTCGGCGCCGATGTGGACGTGCAGCGCGATGAGCTCGGCATCCCGACGATCACCGCCGCGGACTCCGATGACCTTTTCTTCGCTCAGGGATACGTCCATGCGCAGGACCGCTTCTGGGAGATGGACTTCCGCCGGCACGTCACCAGCGGGAGGCTCTCGGAGCTCTTCGGGGAGTCGCAGCTGGCCACCGACTCCTTCCTGCGCACGCTCGGATGGCGCGGGATCGCTGCGCAGGAGGTGGCGGCTCTGGAGCCGACCGTCGCGGGCTACTACGACGCGTATGCCGCGGGCGTCAACGCATACCTCGCCGAGCACGACGGCGCCGACGCATCGTTCGAATACGCCATCCTCGGGATGCAGAACCCCGACTACGAGATCGAGCCGTGGACTCCGGAGGACTCGGTGGCCTGGCTGAAGGCCATGGCCTGGGACCTCCGGTCGAACGTCGAGGACGAGACCGAGCGGGCCCTCATCGCGGGGGACTTCACCTCTCAGCAGCTCGCGGAGCTCTATCCCCGCTACCCGTACGACCGCAATCCGGTGATCGTTCCGACGATCTCGGCGGTGAAACCGGCCGGTTCGGCGTCAGCCCGCGGGGCCGAGGCCGTTCCGGCATCCGTCGAATGGAGCGAGGTCGACGGCGTCCTCGCGGCCGTCGACGCGCTGATCGGAGACTCGGGCGAGGGCATCGGATCGAACTCGTGGGTCGTTTCGGGCGATCTGACCGAGAGCGGGATGCCGCTGCTGGCCAACGACCCCCATCTCGGGGCGGATCTCCCCAGCGTCTGGCACCAGGTGACCCTGCGATGCCGTGTCGTCAGCGACAGCTGCGCATTCGACGTGTCGGGATTCGGCTTCTCGGGAGTGCCGGGCGTGATCATCGGACACAACGCGCGGGTGGCGTGGGGCTTCACCAACCTGACCACTGACGTCACCGACCTCTATCTCGAGAAGCTCGAGGGCGACTCGTACTGGCGCGACGGAGTGCTCGTCCCCCTCGAGGAGCGCACCGAAACGATCCGGGTCGCGGGCGGGGATGACGTCGAGCTGCGCATCAGATCCACGGTCAACGGACCCATCGTCTCCAGCGTCAGCGACGACTTCGATGCGATCGCGAGCGAGCCCTACACCGGCACGGCCGGCATCGCCGCCGCGCCGGCATCCGCTCCCACCGGCGAGTATGCGGTCAGCCTGAAGTGGACCGCGCTGCAGCCCGGCACCGCGGCGGGATCCATCTTCGCGCTGAACCTCGCCGCGTCGTTCGAGGACTTCCGGGCCGCAGCCGAGCTGTTCGACGTGCCGGCGCAGAACCTCGTCTACGCGGACGTCGACGGCAACATCGGCTATCAGACCCCGGGCAGGCTGCCGATCCGGGGTGCGGGCGACGGCTGGATGCCGCAGCCGGGCTGGGATTCGACCTACGCGTGGCAGGGCTTCATCCCCTTCGACGAGCTGCCGTACTCCTTGAATCCCGCCGAGGGCTATGTCGTCACCGCCAACAACGCCGTCGTCAGCGCTGACTATCCCTACCTCCTCACCCGCGACTGGGACTACGGATGGCGGGCCGCCCGCGTCACCGACCTGCTGCAGCGCAAGTCCGCGATGGGCAAGCTCACGGCGGACGACATGCGCGACATCCAGGCCGACAACGAGTTCGTGATGGGCAAGCAGCTGGCCGCGGCCTACATGGACGTCTCCACCGGCCGGCCCGGACCGGATGCCGCGCTGGACCAGCTGCGCTCGTGGGACGCGCAGAACACCGCCGCATCCGGTGCCGCGGCGTACGCGAACGTGCTCTGGGATCAGCTGGTGACAGACCTGTTCGTGACCGGTCGCCAGCATCCGGCACCGGTCACGGGTCAGGGCCGGCTGTTCCTCGTGGTCGAGCAGCTGCTGGAGACCCCCGATTCGGAATGGTGGACGAACCCGGAGCTCGGCGTGGACGGTCAGGCCGAGATGCTCGAGCGTGCTGCCAGTGCGGCGTATGACCGGCTGGTCGGGCTGCAAGGCGACAACCCGTCGCAGTGGAACTGGGGATCGCTGCACGCACTGTCGCTCACCAGCGCCACCTTCGGGCTGTCGGGCATCGCGCCGATCGAGATGCTCTTCAACCGCGGCCCGTACCCGGTAGGCGGCGGCTCGTCGGTCGCGAATGCGACCGGGTGGGACATCGGAGCGGACTTCGAGACCGTCACCGTCCCCTCGATGCGCATGGTGGTCGATCTCGCCGACTTCGATGCGTCGCGGTGGAACCATCTCACCGGCACGAGCGGTCACACCTACCACCCCAATTACGTCGACCAGACCGAGACGTGGCAACGGGCGGAGCTCACACCGTGGGCATTCACGGAGACCGCGGTCGAGGCGTCCACGACTCACCGCCTGACGCTGGTTCCCGCGGGCTGACCCCCCCGTGAGTGGGTCAGCCGGGCGCAGGCGCGTCAGCCGCCCGCGGCGGGGGGCGTATGACGGGACTCCGCGAGCTCGTCCACGAACAGCGACTGCTCCTCGAGCGTTCCGTTGCGATATGCCTGGCGGCCGACCATGTGCGCCGACAGCGGGGCCGTGGCCAGCTGGATCAGAACCACTGGAACGAGGAACGCGACCACCGGCCAGGATCGCAGCGACAGCGCGATGGCGAGGCAGACGAGGATCAGCCCGAGGACCTGCGGCTTGGTCGCCGCGTGCAGACGGGTCGGTACATCGCGGAACCGCAGCAGGCCGATCGCCGCGGTCAGGCACAGCAGCGCCCCGATCAGGATCAGCACGAGCGCTGCCCCGTTCAGCCAGGCGTCGAGCGGGGTGGCGGCATCCGTCACGGGACTGTCCCCCACCGAGACGGCGGATACAGCGGATGCCGCGTGCAGAAAGGTCGTCATTGGTCCACGTTGTCCCGTCTCGCGACGAAGCGGGCGATCGAGATCGTGCCGAAGACGCCCACCGCGGCGATGATGAGCAGCAGCGGCAGGGTGCGCGTGTGCTGGTTGATCGCCATCTCCGCGCCGAGGACGCACAGCACCTCGGTGAGGAGCACGTCCGAGGCCACCGCCCGGTCGAGGATCGAGGGGCCGACCACGATCCGCCACAGAGTGAGCAGCGCGGCGACGGCGAAGACGACGTAGATCACGAGGAGCAGTGCGCTCATGCGGGTGCGCCTCCCTGCTGGGGCGTGTCGACTTCGGCTCGGCGGACGATCTCGAGCTGCGCACGGGAGCCGACGGCGCGCACGATGCGGGCCTCCCACCCCAGGATCGCGCGCCGCTGTCTCTCGACCTCGTCCTCCGAGGTCGCGCCGATCACGTGCAGGTACAGGATGCGGCGATCCCGGTCCGCCTCGATGATGATCGACCCGGGGATGAGGGAGGCCGTCACGGCGGTGTGCGTCATGATGAGGTCGTCATCGGTGCGCAGATGCACCGCGATGATGGAACTGCCCGGCTGACGCCGGAAGTCGAGCACCTGCCAGGCGACCAGGAGCGAACCGCGCACGAGCGCCGCGAAGAACGTGACGACGAAGATCAGTCCGTACCAGAGGTTCACGCGGCCGGAGAGTTCGACCGGCGGCAACCGGAACACGCGCGTCACCGCCACCGCCGCGACCAGCCCGGTGATGAACGCCGCGAGCGTGAACTGACCCCACAGCAGCATCCACAGTGCGACGAGCCAGACGAAGAACGGCAGCTGCCGCCACACCTGCTGGAGCACGCCGCGCTTGCCTCCGATGGTCCCGTCGGAGGCCCGGTCGGCCGCATCGCGAGCGGGTTCGCCGGCCGTGTGACCGGCGCTGTGCCGGGGGCGCGAGGTGTGGTGGATGGGCGCGGTCATCGGCTCGCGTCATCCTCGAGCTGCGAGATGCTGACAGGTTCGAGCAGGCTCGCCCCGATCCGGGCGCACACCTCGTAGAGCGGGCCCGCGAAGATCGTCAGCGACACCGTGACCGCGACCATTCCGGCCGTCGCCGCCGTCATGATGCGGGGGATCACGCGCCGCTCGGTCTCGATCGCGGCCGCGGGCGCGGCGCCGAGATAGGAGATCCGCTCCTCGGTCTCGGCGGAGTCGTCCTCCTCGCGCCAGAAGGAGAGGTTCCACGCGCGCATGAGCGCGTACAGGGTGAGCAGGGACGTGATGATGCCGCCGACGATGAGCACGATCATGATCGGCGTCCCGACCTCGGCACCCGCGTTGAAGAGGGCGTACTTGCCGATGAAGCCCGAAAACGGCGGCAGGCCGCCGAGGTTGATGGCCGGGATGAAGTACAGGACTGCGATCACCGGCGCGGCGCGCATGAGTCCTTTCACGCGGAGGATCGAGGTGCTTCCTGCTCGCCGCTCGACCAGCCCGACGGCGAGGAACAGCGTGGTCTGCACCACGATGTGGTGGACCATGTAGTAGATCGTCGCGCCGATCGCCGCCGGGGTCGCGATGGCGAGCCCGAACACCATGTAGCCGACGTGGCTCACGAGCGTGAACGAGAGGATGCGCTTGAGCTCGGCCTGCGCGACGGCGCCCAGGACGCCCACGATCATGGTCGCGAGCGCCACGATCATCAGGACGAAATTGACGTCGTTGACCCGGAACAGCTCGGTCTCGGTGCGGATCATCGCGTAGACACCGACCTTGGTCAGCAAGCCGGCGAAGACGGCGGTGACCGGTGCGGGGGCGGTCGGGTAGGAGTCGGGCAACCAGAAAGACAGCGGGAAGACGGCGGCCTTGATGCTGAACGCCAGCAGCAGCATCACGTGCAGCACGGTCTGGGTCTGCTGCGGCAGCTGCGTCATCCGCTCCGAGATCTGCACCATGTTCACGGTGCCGAGGGCGCCGTAGATCACGGCGATGGAGGCCAGGAACAGGATGGACGAGACGAGCGAGACGACGATGTACACGACGCCGGTGCGGATCCGGGACTCCGTGCTGCCGAGCGTGATCAGCACGTACGACGCGACCAGCAGGATCTCGAATCCGACATAGAGGTTGAACAGGTCGCCCGCGATGAACGCGGTGAAGATCCCCGCCGCCAGGATCAGGTACGACGGGTGGAAGATCGAGACGGGGGTGTCGTCGTCGCCGTCCGCGGCCCCCTGGCCGACGGAGAAAAGCAGCACCGCCAGCAGCACGATGCTCGACACGACGACCAGCAGCGCGGCGAGCCGGTCGACGTACAGCACGATCCCGAACGGGATCGGCCAGTCGCCCACCGACACGGCGATCGGGGCGTTTCCCGCGTCGACGACGACCAGCAGCACGGCGGCGATCACGAGGACGATCGTGAGCGTGACGACCGAGACGGCGACCTGTGTCCTGCGATGC
>NZ_DASUNI010000086.1:0-11156 GCF_036277215.1 Microbacterium sp.
CTGAGAACCGCCGAGCGCCGCGAGCGCACCGGCGAGCTCGTCGAACGGCGCACCGGGCGAGGCGATGACGCGGACATCCAGCGGGACGCCCGATCGCTCCGCCCTCGACAGCGCGGCGCGCCAGTTCGGCGTGCGCAGGTCGAGCTCCACCAGCAGGGCCGCGGCGCCGCTCGGCCCGTCGGGTGCCGGGTCGGGCGCGGTGGCGGCGCCCAGGCCGAACTCGGGAAGCGCTCCGCCGACCTCCAATTCGATGAGGTCGGGAGCAGCGGGCGGCAGGGTCGCTGCCAGCTCCCGCACCCGAACCCGAACCGTCTGACGCACCCGCTCGCCGGCGGCGATGTCGTACGGGAAGGGGAGGTCGAGCGGCCGGCTGTACGTCTTGTATGAGGCATCGGACCAGTTGCGCTGATCCTCCATCTCGAAAACGTCACCTTCGAACGCAAGCGACACCTCGAGGCCTCCGTGCGCCCAGGACAGACCCGCGATGTCGCGGACGGGCTGGTGCGGGCTGATCTCACTCGGAAATCGCGTCGCCTCCGTGGCGCCCGTCGAATGCGTCACTGTCAGCGACTCGCCGGCGAGCCGGGGTGGATGCAGCACGATGAGCCCTGACCTGTTCGTGGCGAAACCGTCGACCGACTCCAGATCGGCGCTCACATCAAGATCGGAGGGCCGGGCGACCACCCGCACGACACCGCGGAAGCTCGAGCCGAGGCCTTCCGATCGCACGTGGAGCATGAGCGTCGCGTCCGACTCGCGAACGCGATCGACGACCAGGGGCGCGGTGTCCCAGTTGCGGTCCCGGATCACCGCGCGGACGCTGCGCAGCACCGGGCGTCCCGCGAACGCGATGTCGGCGAACTCGTCGCCGCGCAGCTCGAGCGTCCAGCGGCCGCTCTGCCAGGGGCGGGACTCCGTGGCCCAGGTCATCTCAGCCCGCGCATCTCACAGGGTCGTCATCCCTCCGTCGACGGCGAACAGCGACCCCGTCGCGAACTCCCCGTCGTCGCTGGCGAGGAAGACCATGATCCCCTCGACGTCGGCCGGCGACCCTGCCCGTCCGAGCGGGATGCGGCCGATGATCGCGGCCCGCGCCGCAGGGTCGGTGGTGATCGTGGTCACGAGCGATGTCTCCGTGTACGCCGGAACCACCGTGTTCACCCGGATGCCGCGATCGGCATACGCTGCGGCGACGGTCCGGGCGAGACCGTGGATTCCGGCTTTCGACGCGCTGTAGGCGGTGAAGTCCTTTCCTTCGCCGTTGAGACCGGTGGGGCTGCCGGTGAGGATGATCGACCCGCCGACGCCCGCGGCGAGCATGGTGCGCACGGCGTGCTTCACGGTCAGGAACGTACCCGTCAGGTTGATGTCGATCGTGCGCTTCCACACATCGAGATCGAGATCGGCGGCCGCGGCGTCCTGGCCGAACAGCTGGACGCCCGCGTTGGCGACCACGGTGTCGGGCGCCCAGCCCGCCTCGGCGAGTTCGATGAAAGCCGCCTCGACCGACGCCTCATCCGAGATGTCGAGCACTGCGGCGCGCGCCGCGTCCCCGATCGCGGCGACCGCGTCGGCCGCGGCCGCGGCATCCCGGTCGGCGATCACCACACGGGCGCCTTCGCGCGCGAATCGCTCAGCGACCGCCCTGCCGATGCCGGTGCCGGCGCCCGTGACGAGGGCGGTCTTGCCTGCGAGCCTGCTCATGAGACCGTCCTACCGTTCGATGTGGTCGAGGTGCAGCATCCGCGCGAGGTTCTTGTCGAGCTCGTCATCGCGGAAGATCTTCTTCCAGTCGTCCTTGATGATGCTCTCGCGACCGTAGTCCATCGCGATGAGGCACGCGTCGCTGAAGGGGTTGTCTCCGCGCAGTCCGTTGGCCAGCGCGACCTGGGTGTGACCGTAGAGGATGCTGCGGGCGGCGGCCTCGGGGACACCCATCGTGTTCACGGCCTCGTTGAGTGCCTCGTTCAGCAGATCGCCGATCATGCACGCGACGGTCTCGACGAGGGTCGGCTCGAGCTGGGCGAGCTGCTTGATGGTGACGAAGTGCACATCGATGACGGGAGCGTAGATCGCACGAACGGTCGCCTCGACGATCGCGGCCTTGGCCGGGTCGTCCGACTCGACCGCGGCGATCGCGTCCTGCGGGGCGGCGATGCCGCCGAAGGTGTCGGCCCATTCCTCAGGGGTCTGACGCTGCAGGAAGATCGAGGGGTGGCACGGGTGGGCGACGGCGCGGATGACATCGTCGCGGTCGGTCAGCAGTCCCGCGTAGGCGGCAGCCGGATCCAGCGTCAGGGCGATCGCGCCGGACTTCATCTGGGGCACGAGGTCGGCGGTGACCGACGCGAGCGCGAGGTCGGGGACGGCGAAGACGACGATGTCGGCGTCGGGCACGGCGGTCGCGGCATCCGTCAGTTCACGTCCTGCCTGGGTGGTGCGCTCGCGGCCGGCGGGCGAGTTCTCGATGTAGTACGCCTCGTGGGCGGTCTTGTCGAGGTTGTTCGAGACGCGCATGCCCATCTTGCCGCCCGCTCCGATGACGGCGATCTTGTAGGTCTCGGTGGATGTGCTCACAGTGTGCTCCTGAGGTAATCGAGGGTGGTGCGGGTCCAATCCCGCTCGGTTCGGATGGTGGTCTCGGGGTCGCCCTGCCAGGGCAGCCAGTGCTCGACGATCTCGTTGACGCCGCGCTCGCGCGGGCGGACGGTCTCGAGCAGGTGGGGGTAGTCGTGCAGGCCGGTGCCCATCGGCGCGCCGGAGTAGGTGAAGCCGACCCAGCCGTCCTGGCGTGCGAACGCGAAGTCTTTCGCGTGCACGTTCGCGACGAGCGGCGCCGCGAGCTCCACGGCGTCTCGCGGACGCTCCAGCCGGGCGACGACGTTGCCGGGGTCGAGGCAGATCCCCAGGTGGGAGCTGCCGAACGAGTCGACGAGGCCGACCAGGTCGGCCGTGGCGATCTGCTCGTAGGTCTCCAGGGCGAGTGTGACCTCGGATGCCTCATAGGCGGGCAGTGCGGCGCGGAGCTGATCCTGAGCCTCGGCGAGGGTCGGCTGCGAATCGGGACCGTAGAGCATGCTGCGCACGAGCCGGGCGTCGAAGATCTCGGCGAGCCGCAGGAAGCGCTCGAGGTGGTCGGGGGCGATCCCCTTCGTGCCGAGCTCGATCGTGAGGCCCAGGTCGCGCGCGACGGCGGCGGCGTCCGCGAGATCCGACTCGCTCATGGTCTCGAGCGGCGCGTAGTCGCAGATCTGGAACAGGTCGACTTCGAGCGCTCGCGTCGCCTCGAGAGCGTCGATCAGGCTCAGTGGGTCGTCGACGCGATCGGAGTGCTGCCAGAAGAAGGCGTAGGTGCCGAGGCCGATCACAGGCTGGCGCCCCTCGGCTCACCGTGAGACTGCATCTGCACGTCGAGACCCTGGGTATCGCCCGCAGTCTCGCCGTCCGGCCGCAGTCTCGCGGGTTCTTCGCCGCGCGAAGCTGCGAGTGCGGCTGCCTCGTCGAGGACTGAACCGAGGCTGTCGACATCGTGCGCGAACCGGCCGAGGAAGAGCCCGTCGACGGCGTCGCCCAGTTCGGTCAGCAGCCCGGGTCCGGCCGAGCCGCCGTAGATCACGGCGCTGCCGGCGCGGTCGGAATCCTGCTCGAGCGCCGCGCGCAACGCCCCGGCGACTTCGATGATGTGCGCCGCGGGTGCCGGGTGCGGCGCGCCGATCGCCCAGACCGGCTCGTAAGCGACGATCACGCGTCCGGCGGGCGCTCCGGCGAGGTCGCGCCGCAGCTGAGCGACCGTGTCGGCCGCCGCATACCTCGGCGAGAGGCGAGCGGTCTCACCGACGCACAGCACGGGGGTCAGACCGTTGCGCAGCGCTGCCGCGGCCTTGGCGGCGACGTCCTCGTCCGTCTCGTGGAACAGCCGACGGCGTTCGGCGTGCCCGATCTCGGCGATGCTGACGCCGATCTCGGCGAGCTCGGCGGCGCTCACCTCGCCGGTGTACGGTCCGCTGTCGGCCGCGGCGACATCCTGCGCGCCGATCCGCACCGGCGTTCCCGCGAATGCTTCGACGGCGGGCAGCAGTTGAGGGTAGGTCGGGATGACGAAGAACTCGATCGCGCCCCGGGTCACGCCGTCGTGCGCGCGGACGAGCTCCGCGACGCGGTCGAACCAGCGAACAGCGTCGCGATGACCGAAGTACATCTTGAGGCTGACGCCCACCGTGACCGGGCCGGGCGTCAGCACGATCCGGTTGCCTCGTACTCGCCGATGACCGCGACCTTCTCGGCTGATGCCGATGACGTGTCGAAGCGGTAGGTGAGCCACTCGCGGACGAGGCGGCGGGCGAGCTCGAGGCCGACGACCCGCTGACCCATGGTCAGCACCTGGGCGTCGTTGGAGAGCACGCCGCGTTCGACCGAGTAGCTGTCGTGTGCCGTGACGGCGCGGATTCCGGTCACCTTGTTCGCTGCGATCGCGACGCCCAGACCGGTACCGCAGATGAGCAGGGCGCGATCGGCTTCTCCCGCCGCGACGAGCTCTGCCGCCGCGATCGCGACCTTCGGATACGGGGTGTGTCCGTCGGCGTCCACGCCGACATCGACGACCGTGGCGACTCCGGCGCTCGCTTCGAGGTCCTTCTTGAGGACCTCCTTGTAGTCGAATCCGGCGTCGTCGCAGCCGATCACGATGCGGAGGGGCTGGTCTTGTGACATGTCAGTTCCTTTCGAGGACGGCGCCGACGGCCGTGACGATGAGGGCGAGCGAATGCGCGCCGGGGTCGGGGGTGCCGAGGCTCTTCTCCGCGTGCGGACGCGCGCGTCCCATGCGGGGGAGGAGGTCGGCGGTGGCGGCTGCGGCGGTGGTCGCGGCGTCCGAGGCTGTCGCCCACGCCGCCGCGAGCGGAACGCCGGCGCCGATCGTGTGAGTGAGGGCTTCGCTGAACGGCACGAGGGCGTCGACGAGCGTCTTGTCGCCCACCTCGGCCTTGCCGTAATCCATGACGCCCTGCGCTCCCGCGGCGACACCGGCCGCGACATCCGCGCGGCTGGGTCGTCCCTCGTCGCCGAGCTTGTCCGCCAGGGCGGCGAGGATGACGCCCCACAGTGCCCCGGAGGTGCCGCCGGCGCGATCGGACCAGGCGTCCGCCGCGCGCGCGAGCACGGTCTGCGCTCCGGCCCCGGCATCCCGCGCGGCGATGGCCGCATCGCGAGCGGCGTGCGAGCCGCGCTGCATGCCGATGCCGTGATCTCCGTCGCCCGCGATCGAGTCGAGGCGCCCGAGTTCCTCGACGTGCGTGTCGATCGTGGCAGCGACGGTCTCGATCGCCGCGGCAACGGTCACGGCGACGGCGCGCGACTCCTCGTCCGACGACGGCACTCCCTCGACCTCGGCGACGGCGTCGGCGGCGGCATCGGACTGCGCAGCTGCGACGACCGAGCCGCGGCGGTATGCGGGGGTGTCCACGGGGGTGTCCCACAGCCGCTCGAGCTCGTCTTCCAGCCAGAACAGCGTGAGCGAGGTGCCGGCCATGTCGAAGCTGGTGCAGTATTCGCCCACATGCGGGTCGACCAGCTCGTCGCCCGCTTCTCGCAGCAGCTCGGCGATGCGCCGGTAGACGACGAACATCTCCTCGTACTTGAGCGATCCGAGCCCGTTCAGGATCGGTACGACGCGCGCGCCCGAGACCTGAACGCCCTCGGGCACCTCGTCGAGCAGCTTGGAGACGAGCAGCTCGGCCAGTCCGTCCGCCGTCGGGATGCCGGTCTCGTCGATGCCCGGCTCGCCGTGGATGCCCAGGCCCACGGCCATCCGGCCCTCCGGCACCGAGAAGAGCGGCTGCCCCGCGCCCGGAAGCGTGCAGCCGGTGAACGCCACTCCGAACGAGCGGGTGCGCTCGTTGGCGAGACGGGCGACGCGGGTCACGCCCTCGAGGTCGTAGCCGGCCTCCGCGGCGGCGGCTGCGACGCGGAACACCGTGAGGTCGCCGGCGATGCCCCGGCGCTTGTGCTTCTCGACGGGGGAGGCGCTGAAGATGTCGTCGGTCACAGCGACCGTCTCGCAGGCGATGCCTTCGCGGCGCAGGCGGTCCTGCGCGGCATCGAAGTTGAGCACGTCGCCCGCGTAGTTGCCGTACGAGAAGAAGACCCCGCCGCCGCGGTTCGCCGCCGTCGCCACGGCATGGATCTGCTGCGTCGACGGGGACGCGAACAGGTTGCCCATCGCGGCGCCGTGCGCGAGTCCCTGGCCGACGAGCCCGCCGAAGGCCGGGTAATGGCCTGATCCGCCGCCGACCACGACGGCCACCTGACCGTCGGGCGTGACCGTGCTGCGGATGACGCCGCCCGAGACTCTGCGCACGTAGCGCTCGTTCGCGGCGACGAATCCCGCGATCATCTCGTCGGCGAAGTCGGCGGGCTCGTTCCAGAGTCTCGTCATGATGTGCGGGTCGCCCCCTTGCGCGATTCCTCCGCAGCCGCGAGGCCGGCCGCGGTGACGGCGGCACGGTTGCTCCGTGCCAGCAGGATCATCAGGATCGCGGAGGTCAGCATGACTGCGCCGACGATCATCATCGGGATCTCATAGCCGCCGGTCCAGTCTTTCACCGCACCCGTGACGAAGGGGGCGCTGAAGCCGGCGAGATTGCCGACGGTGTTGATCAGCGCGACACCTGCCGCTGCGGCGATTCCCGTCAGGAACTTCGTCGGAAGCGTCCAGAAGTTGGGCAGCGCGGCGAAGATCGACATGGCGGTGAGGGTGATCACCGCGATGGTGGCGGCCGGCGAGCCGGCGAACAGCGCCAGCGGGATCGACACGGCGCCGAGCACCGCGGGGCCGGCGATGTGCCAGGTTCGCAGCCCTCGACGCGAGGCGTCACGCGACCAGAAGTACATCGCGATGGCGGCGGGCAGGTAGGGGATGGCTGTGATCAGCCCCTTCTGGAACATGTCGAACTCGGTGCCCGCCGCGTTCTGGAAGCCGTCGATGATCGTCGGGAGGAAGAAGGCGAGCGCGTAGAGGCCGTAGATGAAGCCGAAGTAGATGAAGGACAGCATCCAGACCCGGCCGCTGCCGAAGGCGAAACGCACCGAGACGTGCTTCTCGGACTTCTCCGTGAGCTTGCGCTCGGCGGCGTTGGCCTCGGTGAGCCACGTCTGCTCTTCCGGCGTCAGCCACTTGGCATCCGCCGGCTTGTCCTTGAGGTAGAACCAGGCGATGATGCCGACGATGATGGCGGGGATCGCGACGCCGAAGAACATGAAGCGCCAGCCTGCGAGGCCGAAGAAGACCTCGTCCTGCTGGATCAGCCAGCCGGCGAAGGGGGCTCCGATCACCGTCGTGAGCGGCTGGGCCAAGTAGAAGAGCATCAGGATGCGCCCGCGGTACTGCGACGGGACCCAGAGGCTCAGGAACAGGATGGCGCCCGGGAAGAAGCCCGCCTCGGCCACGCCGAGGAGGAAGCGCAGCACGACCAGCTGCTCGAAGTTCTGCACCCACGTGAACAGCAGCGCGACGATGCCCCAACTGACCATGATGCGCGCGAGCCAGCGGCGCGCACCGAACTTGTGCAGCGCGAGGTTGGAGGGCACCTCGAGCAGGATGTAGCCGATGAAGAAGACGCCCGACGCGAAGCCGAACTGGGCGGCGCTGAGGGCAAGATCGTCGTTCATGCCGTTGGGGGCGGCGAAGCCGATCGCGGTGCGGTCGAGGTAGTTGATGAAGAACATCAGCGCCACGAAGGGCACCAACCGCAAGGACACCTTGCGTATGGCGGATTTCGCGACCGGCGATTCGACGCCGGTCACAACGGGGGTGTTGTCCACGTTGACTCCTGGGGGATCGTCATTGATTGGCTGGCATCAGAAACGACGCCAATCCATATTTTGGCAAACCGGTTGACCAATTGCAAGCCCGGATCCCTGATTTTCGCGCTAGGTTGTTCGCATGCCCGCCTTCCCCGACGATCGGTCGGCCGAGATCTCGGCCTCGCTCGGCGCGCTTCCGACGGGGACGCCGGTGTCGGAGGTGGCACGGCGGCTGATGGACCTCTTCACGAGCGGCTCCATCGCGTCCGGAACGCGGCTGCCCCCGGAACGACAGCTCGCCGCGACGCTCGGGGTGGGCAGGTCTGCCGTCCGCGAAGCGCTCGCCGCCCTCGAGATCCTCGGAATCGTCGACGTGCGCCCGGGGTCGGGCACGTACCTCCGCGGGACCGCGAGCGAGCTCCTGCCGCAGACGCTGCGCTGGGGACTTCTCATCGGCGAGCGCAACACCGAGCAGCTGCTGGAGATGCGCGCCGGCCTGGAGATCTACGTCGCGCGGCTCGCGGCCGGTCGCGCCGACAGCGCTCACCTCGACGACGCGGGGGTCCAGCTGGAGCGCATGCGCATGACGGTGGGGAACCTCAAGGCGTTCGCCCGAGCCGACCTGGAGTTCCACCTGGCGCTGGCCCGCGCCTCGGAAAACGACCTGCTCGTCGACCTCCTGCACGTGGTCCGATCGCTCCTTCAGGTCTACGCCGACCGGGCGGTCCACAACGAGGCCGAGGCCCGCGTCGCCATCGATGAGCACGAGGCCGTCTACCGCGCGGTCGTCCGCGGAGACGAGGACGCCGCGGCATCCGCCATGGCCGTGCACATGGCCACCGCAGCACGGCGACTGTCGGCCGAGCTCGCGCCGTAGTCCGCCGCGGAACCCGTCGTCCGATTCAAGAACTCGAAGAAGAGGAGCCGCATGTCTCGCAACTGGGCCGGCACGTACGAGTACGCCGCGCCGCGCATCGTCCCGGTGTCCACGGTCTACGACGTGCAGCACGCGATCGCCGCCGGTGGACCCGTCCACGCGCTCGGCACCCGGCACTCGTTCACCGATCTGCCGGACACGACGGGAACGCTGCTGGACCTCGCGACGCTCACCGACGGCTTCTCTCTGGACCAGGATGCCGCGACGGTGACGGTCGCCGCCGGGACACGCTACGGCGAGCTGGCGGTGTGGCTCGACGAGCGCGGCTTCGCCCTGCACAACCTCGGTTCGCTTCCGCACATCTCGGTGGGCGGCGCCACAGCGACCGGCACCCACGGATCGGGCAACCGCAACGGCGTGCTGACGAGTGCCGTCCGCGGCATCCTGTATGTCGGCGCCGACGCCCAGGTGCACCAGGTGCGCCGCGGCGACCCGGACTTCGACGCGCTCGCGGTCGGCGTCGGTGCATTCGGAGTGATCGTCGCGCTGACGCTCGAGGTGCAGCCCACCTACCGCGCGCGGCAGGACGTGTACCAGGGCGTGTCGTGGGATGCCGCGCTGGAAGCCCTAGACGACATCACGGGCGCCGGCTACAGCGTCTCGATCTTCACGCGCTGGGATGCCGATCTGCTGGGAGACGTATGGGTCAAGAGCCGCCTCGAGGCGGACCACGACCCGGTGCCGGACGCCCTCCTGAACGGCTCGCGCGTCGTCGAGGCGAACCCGCTCGAGGGTGTCGGCGACCTCACCGAGCTCGGCGGCGTGCCCGGCCCGTGGATGCTGCGGCTACCGCATTTCCGCCTCGACGGGCAGCCGTCCTTCGGCGACGAGATCCAGAGCGAGTACTTCGTCGCCCGCTCCGACGCGCCCGCGGCGCTGCGGGCGGTGCACGAGCTGTCGTCGCTTATTCAGCCGCACCTGTTCGTCAGCGAACTGCGCACCGCGGCATCCGATGATCTGTGGCTGAGCCCGGCCTACCAGCGCGACGTGCTGGCGATCCACTTCACCTGGCACAACGATCCGGCGGGTGTCCGCGCCGTCCTGCCGCACGTGGAGGAGGCGCTGGCACCGTTCCTGGCGCGCCCGCATTGGGGCAAGCTGCACCTGTTCGATGCCGAAGCGATTGCGCGCGTGCATCCGCGCCTGGCCGACGCGCGCGAGGTGTTCGAGCGCCTCGACCCGGCTGGTCGTTTCGCGAACGCGCACCTGCAGCGGGTGGGCCTGCGCGTCGCGCGCTGACCCCGGACCGGACTGCTCATTTCGCCGAACCCATATCTTCGCGGCGACTCCATACCCTCGCGGGCGCGGGAGCATGTGGGCTCGCGGCGAAGGCATGGGTTCGGCCGACTGCGCCGTGGCGACGTTCAGCGGCGCGGGATGATTCCAAACGACGCGAGGCGGGAGCCCAGCGAGTCCGCGGAGCTGATGTGTGCAAAGCCCCATCGGGCGAACCGCCACTGGCTGCGACCTCGGATCCAGTCCTCGCGGTCTTTTTCGTCCCGCAGCGCCTCGCGGGTCGTGGCGCCCCGGAGCATCTGCGGGTCGAAGTACTTGCCGAGACCGTCGAATTCTCCCCATGCCCGCACGTCCTCCAGGGCGAAGTCGATCCAGTAGGTCGCGCCGGCCGGTCCCTCGAACGGAACCTGAAGTCGAGGCGGGGCAAAGCCGAGGTCCGCTAGATAAAGACGACTGGTGCTCTCGCCCGGAAGCTGCGCTCGGCCGTCTGCGAACTCCGTGACCCAGCGCGCCTGGCGAATCCCCCGCGCCCCCGAAGAGCGGGCGATTCGCCCCCTCAGGTGGGCACGCCACTTGGCGGCGGCCATCTCGTCGTACCGGCGCGGAACCTCATGCCAGGCGATCGAGCGCAGCGCCGCGTCGGCGCACGCGACCGCCGTCTCACGCCTCGTGGTGCGGATCATGTCGTACACCGTCCGCTCGAATGACGTGACGGGGATGCCGCCGATCATGACGCGGTCCGCGTCGGGCACGTCGATGTCGTGGCGCCGCAAGGTGCGGCTGCTCGTCACGATTCCGTCTGCGCGTCGAGTGCAGACGTGCGGGGCGCCCGCGCGATGCCGGAAGAGCGGCAGGCCGTGGAGGACGGCTGCTGAGGCGAATGCGTAGACCACGTCATCGGACTTTCGGAAAGAGTCCGCGGCGACGATCGCGAGCATATGGCGGAACTCCGGGTACGCGGCATCCCAGTCACTGCGGCGAACGTAGCGACCTCGATGTACCACCACCAGCTCGCCCGCAGCGACCATCCTTCGAACTCGAGATGGCGGGACACCGAGCCGCTCGAGGCTCGGCACCGTGAGAATGCGCGCGCGAGCGTCGTCCGGGGTCATGCCCTCGAGCGTGCCCACCCTCTTCCGGGGAGCCGCAAGACCCGCCCGCATCTGTGGATCGCGTTCGTCCG
>NZ_DASUNI010000087.1:0-4764 GCF_036277215.1 Microbacterium sp.
ACCTACGGTTCCGCGGTCCGCCGCGGACTGCCACGGCAGCCCGGCGGCGACCCCTGGCCCGCTGCCGGAAACGGACCTGCCGTAGCGATCGCCGAGCCCGTCGCCTCTCCGGTCGTTGAGCGAGCGCAGCGAGACGATACGCCCGCACCCCCGGTCGCGGGACCCGTCGAGGCAGCGCCCGCACCCCCGGTCGTTGAGCGAGCGCAGCGAGACGGGATGCCCGCCTCTCCGGTCGTTGAGCGAGCGAAGCGAGACGAAACGCCCGCACCCCGCAGCATCCGCCGCGGGCTCCCCCGCGTCGTGGGCGGGGAGCCGTGGCCGCCGGCCGCGATCGCGCCGGTTGCCGCAGCCCCGATCCAGACCGCACCATCGGCCGGCGCAGCCCCGGCACCGTCGACGACAGCGGATGCCGCGCCCCCTCCGACCGCGGATGTCGCTCCCGTCGTCGCGACACGGGCGACCGTACCCGCTACGACGGATGCGCCGGCCGCGGGCAATGGCGCCCGCTCGATCCGTCGGGGGCTTCCGCGCGTCCCCGGGGGCCAACCGTGGCCGCCCATAGGCCTCACCCCTGCCGCCATCGCAGCCGACGGCGGCGGGTTCCCGCCGACGCCGCACCCGGAGTCGCCGCAGCATGCGGAGGACCCGCCACACGCGCTGCCAGGGGTGGCGGCATCCGCTGTCATCCAACAACCGGCGGCATCGACGATCCCGGTGCCCACCCCCGACGGGGAAGGTCGGCCGCTGCGCCGCGGTCTTGCGCGCGTGCGCGGTGGTGACGCATGGCCGCCGGCCGGAATCGCGCCCGCGGCGCGCTCCGAGGTGGCAGCTTCTGTCGCTTCAGCGCCCGGGACGCGGCAAGAAGTGCCACCTGCGCAGGTCGCGCCCGGCGCGGCGCGCTCCGAGGTGGTAGCTTCTGTCGCGCCAGCGCCTGCGCAAGCGATGGGTCAGGCAGCGCCACCTGAGCAGACCGCCGCCGAGCAGCTTCCGGATCAGGCCGCGTCGCGGGCCGAGGTCGGCACCGCCCTGGCCACGGTCGCGGTGCCGGGAGAGCTGGCGCCGCTGCCGTTTCCGCAGACGGTGTTCCCGGGCGAAGCCGCCGCTGCCTTCGAGGAGGAGCGGCTCTCCGGCCGGCGGACACCTATTCCGGAGCCGGTGCGGATCGGCCCGTTCACGCGCCTGCAGTGGGCGGGCGCGGCGATCGTCGCCGGAGGCGGGCTGCTGTACGCGGCGGCGATGGCGGTGGTCGCGGTGCGGTGGCTGCTCAGCCTGGAGCCGATGCAGGAGTTCCTGGCCGCCTACCCGGGGGAGTACCCGCTGCCGGCCGGGGCGCCGGTGGGGATCCCGCCGTGGCTGGGCTGGCAGCACTTCTTCAACGTGTTCCTGCTGGTGCTGATCATCCGCTCCGGGCTGCAGGTGCGCACCGAGAAACGCCCGACCGCGTTCTGGTCGCCGCGGGGCAACCCGAAGCGCAAGATCAGCCTGAACCTGTGGTTGCACCAGTCCCTCGACATCCTGTGGATCGTCAACGGGGTGATCTTCGTGATCCTCCTGTTCGCCACGGGGCAGTGGATGAAGCTGGTCCCCACCAGCTGGGCGGTGTTCCCCAACGCGGTGTCCGCGGCGCTGCAGTACGTGTCTTTGGACTGGCCCACCGAGAACGGGTGGGTCAACTACAACAGCCTGCAGCAGCTGGCGTACTTCGCCACCGTGTTCGTCGCCGCCCCGCTCGCGATCGCCACCGGAGTGCGGATGAGTGGGATCTGGCCCAAGAACGCCACCGCCCTGAACAAGGCGTACCCGGTGGAATGGGCGCGCGCGATCCACTTCCCCGTGATGCTGTACTTCGTCGCGTTCATCATCGTGCACGTCGCGCTCGTGTTCGCCACCGGAGCGCTGCGCAACCTCAACCACATGTACGCGTTCCAGGATGCCGTCAACTGGACAGGCTTCTGGATCTTCGCCGCATCGATGGTCGTGATCGCCGCAGGATGGGTCGCCGCACGACCGCTCGTGCTGGCCCCCATCGCCCGCCTGTTCGGCAAGGTCAGCGGACGCTGAGGCTCACGGGCCCGAACGGTACGCCTCGGCCTCGATCTCGCGAACGGATGCCGCACCCGCGGCATAGCCATCGGCGTACGCTTCGTCCGCCCCGAGGCGGAACATGTCGCGTTCGGCATCACGCACGATCGAGCGCGCGCCGGGCAGGTCGAGCGACCCGACCAGGTCCGCGCGGCCCCGGACGACGGCGACCGGAAGCCGGGCGGCCTTGCCCTTGACGAGATCGGTGGCGGCCGCCAGCTCGTCGGCGACGCATGGCATCGTGACTACGAGCGGCCGGCCCTCGGCATCCGTTCCACCTCGCAGATCCTCGAAGACGGAGACGCCGCCGGCGCCGATCGCACTGTCGGTCTGCCCCTCGCGCCACGCACGCCCGAGAGTGTCGGAGATGAGCACGCCGACCGTCACGCCGAGCCGCGCACGCAGGCCCGACGCCAGGGAGCGCGCCGAAGCATCCGGGTCGACCGGCAGGAGCAGCACCGTCCCCGCCGGCGTGTTCGACGCATCGACGCCGGCAGCAGCCGAAACGATGCCCAGCCGGTTCTCGACGATGCGCGTCATATGCCCTCCGGGTGATGGGCGGGTCGCCACGACCCGAACGGTCTCCGCGGTGATCGCGTCCTCGCGGTCGGCCGCGGCCACAAGGCGGCCCTCCGCCTTCGAAACGATTTTTGAGGTGACGACGAGGATGTCGCCGTCCCGCAACGTGGGGCCGGCGGCATCCGCGATCACCTGGACGAGATCTGTGCCGGGCAGGATCTCGGGGATGCCCTCCAGAGCCCAGATCTGCAGCGGCTCAGGCATGCATTCCGTTCGAGCGCGCCCGCGTCAGCGGACGAACCGCACCTCGGTGAGCGTCTCACCGAGGAAGGGCTCGGTGTGCGTCGCACCGTCGAGCTGGAAGCCGTTGCGCACATAGAAACGGTGCGCCCGGGGGTTGTCCTCGGCGACCCACAGGTAGACCGACTCGGTCGGGTCGATGGCCGCGTCGAAGAGCTGCTGGCCGATGCCGGTTCCGTGGAACGCGTCGAGCAGGTAGATGAAGTACAGCTCGCGCAGGCGCGGAGCGTCCCGGTCGCGCGCCGGACCCGAGCCGACGAACCCGACGATCTCGCCGTTCACGAGCGCGGCGCTCATGCGGAACTCCGGGCCCTGAACGGCCCAGTGCGTCCACAATTCGGCGAGACGCCGCGGCGAGACATTTTCGAGCGCGGCCTTGCTGATCAGGTGATCGTAGGTCTCGTGCCAGCAGGTCGCATGCACACGTCCGAGGGCTTCAGCGTCGACGTCCCGCACCGGACGGACGATGATGTCGGTCTGCAGTTCGGCATCCATGGGGCGACTCTACGCTCGGGTCTGCGGCGAGGGAAATCGAGCTGTTCGGTCGCCGCAGGGCGTCCCGCGGACCACTTCATGCATATCGGATGCCGCTCCGACGGCAGTGGATACGGCACAACGGAATCGCCGATCCACGCGCGGATGGCTACCATCGCATCTCGTGAATGTGATCTGGCGGAGCCTGCTGACGATCTGGCGCGCGAAGGTGCAGTTGCGCCGCAAGGGGACGCTCGAGCCGACGGCCGTCGGCCGCGTACGAGTGCGGACGCTGCCGACCGACATCGACCTTCTGGGTCACATGAACAACGGGCGATATGCGTCGCTGTTCGACCTCGGGCGCTTCGATCTGCTGATCCGCACCGGCATCTGGGACGTGTTCCAGAAGCGCGGCTGGTACGCCGTGGTCGCAAACGAGACGATCACGTTCCGCAAGTCGCTCGAGCTGTGGCAGCGGTTCACGGTCGAGTCACGACTGCTCGGGCACGATGACAAATCCGCGTACCTGATGCACCGCGCCGTCGTCGACGGTGAGATCTACGCCGAGATGGTCGTGCGCGCGAGGTTCCTCCGCCGATCCGGCGGGCTCGTCCCCCACGAGGAGCTGTTCGAGGCGCTGCATCGTCCCGACAACCTGCCCGAGCTGGCCCCCTGGGTCACCGAGTGGGCCGCGTCCGCCGCCCTGCCCTCGACGCGCAAGCCTGCTCCGAGCGTCTGGGGTTGACCGGATAGCGTGGACGGATGATCGCCGTCCTCCGGGTCGCCGGGCTGCTCCTGTGGAAGCATTGGCCGGCACTGCTCGCCCTGTACCTCGCGGGCACCCTGGGACGGTACGTCGCGCTCGAACTCGCCGGTTTCGTCGGCGCCTACAGCGCGATCGCCGGTGCTGCTCTGTTTCCGCTCGCGATCCTCTCCAGGCTCGTCGCGCTCGTTGCCATGCTGCTCGTGCTGCGCGATGGGATGGCACAGCTGGGCGTCCTGGCGCCCATTCCCACGGATCGCTCCGAACGACGCCGAGCCTTCGTCGACGCGCTTCTGGCCGGCATCCTGCCGTTCGTCGCGTTCTACGCCGCCTGGGGCTATCTGCGTGAAGACGCCGCGGCCTATTTCGCCCGGGTTCTGGAGGTGAACAGCGGCCTGATCGCCGATGAGATCCTCGGCGGAGCCGAGCGCGCGGGTGACGCGGCGGCCGGCGAGCTCAGCCTCGGGCCGGTGACGATCGGCCTCATCGTCGTCGCCTTCATCGGCCGATGGCTGTGGAAGCGCTACCGGAGCCGCCTTCCGAAGGCATTGGCCGCGATCGCCGTGTACCTCGAGGTGCTGTGGGTCTACCTGTCGGTGACGCTCGTCGCCGACGCCTTCGACTCC
>NZ_DASUNI010000088.1:0-17633 GCF_036277215.1 Microbacterium sp.
GACGCCGACCACGAGCGACGCGACAGAGACGATGCCGTCGTTCGCGCCGAGCACACCGGCCCGCAGCCAGTTGAGCCGCTGCCCGACGCCGCCCGCGTGGGCTTCGCCTGGGTGTGCGGGGTCACCGGTCGACACCTCGCCAGTCAACCAATGCGCTGACGCCGATGCGCTGCGGCGCGCCGCGCAGAAGACGCCGCGCGGATTCGTGAATTCCCTGCGCGTCGGGTAAAGTCTTGGAGGTTGACGGCGCTCGCGCCGTACGAAACGGGGCTATAGCTCAGGCGGTTAGAGCGCTTCACTGATAATGAAGAGGTCCCAGGTTCAAGTCCTGGTAGCCCCACCACAGCCCCGGGGCCTTAGCTCAGTTGGTAGAGCGCCTGCTTTGCAAGCAGGATGTCAGGAGTTCGAATCTCCTAGGCTCCACAATCCGGAATCCGAGAGAGCGCTGACCCGAAGGGTCGGCGCTTTCTGCTTTGCAGATGCCGCGACTCTCGCTTACGGCTGGATAGAGTCGAACGCATGGATACGCGGGTCGCGGCATACGCGGTCATCATCGACGCCGACGACCGCATCCTGCTCGCGCACTGGAACGAGGGTCGCCGCGCGGCCTGGACGCTGCCGGGCGGCGGACTCGATCCCGGCGAAGACCCCGAGCACGCGGCCCGGCGCGAGATCCGCGAGGAGACGGGCTACCGCGCGGCCGTCGGCGAGCTGCTCGGCATCCACTCCCGGGTCATCCCCGCCGGCCGTCGTCTCGCGGCCGACGCCAGCGGTCCGCTGCACGCCCTCCGCATCATCTACCGCGCGCGGATCACCGGTGGGCGGCTGCGCAACGAGACGAACGGCTCGACCGATCGCGCGGAGTGGTTTCCGCTTTCCACCGTGCCGGGCCTGCAGCGCGTCAAACTCGTCGACATCGCGCTGCGGATGGCTCAGCGAGAGTGATTCAGACCGGATGCCGCGGGGTGCGGCATCCGGTCGTCAATCGATCTTCTGTGAGATGTCAGCGACGGTCGCCCCGTACGATGCGACCAGGTCGTCCGCGTTCACGAACAGGCTGTACCCGTGCGCGCCGGCGCCCATCGCGATCCGCTCGCCGATGATCCGCTGGTCGGCGAAGATCGGCCACTCGTGCGAACTGCCGATGGGCACGATAGTGCCGCGTTCGTACCCGGTCGCCGCCAGCGCCCGCGCCGGATCGGGCAGCTGCAGCTTGTTCACTCCGACGACCGCGCGCAGCTTGGGCCAGGAGATGGCGCGATCGCCGGGGACGAGGGCGAACAGGTAGGTGTCGTCGCTTCGCTTGACCACGAGGGTCTTCACGATCCCCGCCGGCGGGATGCCGAGAAGCTCGGCCGCATCGGTCAAGCTCCGGGCTGCGGGCCGCTCGCGGATCTCGATCTCCAGGCCGCGAGCCGATGCCGCGTCACGGACGCGTCCCAGCGGGTCGTTGGCTTCGGTCATCGCACCAGGCTACCGACGACGAAGAGCCCCGCTGGACAGCGGGGCTCTTCGTGGGAGATCGGCTCAGGCGTCGGGCGCCCGCAGCGGGTCGTCGGCGACCCAGAGCTCGTCGTCGGCGCGAAGCGTCTGCCACGCCGCGTAGAGCACTCCGGCCGCAGCCGCCACGCCGAGGATGATCGCGATCACGCCGCCGGCGCCGATGCCGCGCTTGGGCGGGTCGAGCACCGACAGCTTCTGCGCCAGCCGCTTCGACGCCTGCGCGCCGTACTTGTCGGCCTTCTTCGCGTACGTCGCCGCGTCGGGCAGGGAGAATCCCTTGCCGGAGGCGAGACGCGAGCGGGTGTCGTTGGCGGCGTCCCACACGGAGAGCGCCGAACCCACGACGGCGCCCGCGGTCGGAACCACCTTGTCGCTGAGCACCTGCTTGGAGAACTGCTTGCCCTTGTCCACGTAGGGGGCCGCGTACTTCCCGTAGCTCGCCTGTACCGAGGGAATCACCTGCTCGCGGTTGAAGTGTCCCAGCTGCCGCGTCGCTTCGCGCGCGATGTTCGCGGCCTCGCCGACGAGCACCTGCTGTGACTCCCAGAGGTTGTTGGCCTGCACCTGGAGTCGGTGGAGTTCCTTCTTGCGCTTGCGGTTGAGGCTCACGTTGCCCTCCCAAAGGCCGGGGTTGTAGTTGTCCCATCTTGCCAGACGGCATCGCGGACGGGAGCCTTCCCACCGAACTCTGAGAGAATGGACGACATGCCTCAGCACACAGCGGTAGCCACCCTGCACACCAACCACGGCGACATCGTCGTGAACCTCTTCGGGGATCACGCTCCCCAGACCGTCGAGAACTTCATCGGCCTCGCGGACGGCTCCAAGGAGTGGACCCACCCGGGCACCGGCAAAGCCGGCGAGGGCCCGCTGTACAAGGATGTCGTGTTCCACCGCATCATCTCTGGCTTCATGATCCAGGGCGGCGACCCCCTCGGCGTCGGCACCGGCGGTCCGGGCTACAACTTCAACGACGAGATCAACGGCGAGCTCACCTTCACCGCTCCCTACAAGCTCGCGATGGCGAACGCGGGCCTGCGTCGCAATGCGCTGACCGGTCGTCCCGAGGGAACCAACGGGTCGCAGTTCTTCATCACGGTCCCCGGCCAGGCGGGCCGCGGCCCGGAGTGGCTTCAGGGCAAGCACACCATCTTCGGCGAGGTCGTCGACGACGCGTCGAAGGCCGTCGTCGACGAGATCAGCGCCCTGCCCACGGCATCCGGCGACCGACCGCTCGAGCCGGTCGTGATCACCTCGATCGACGTCGTCTCGGTGTAGGGCGCCCGCCCACCCGTGACCTCGACCGACTTCCGCCGCAACAGCGACAACTTCTGCTACCGGCATCCCGACCGGCAGAGCTTCGTCCTGTGTCAGCGATGCATGCGCACCATCTGCCCGGAATGCCAGACGCAGGGTGCCGTCGGGGTGATCTGCCCCGAGTGCATGGCCGAGCAGCAGAAGTCGCAGACTCCGTCGCAGAAGAAGGCCGAGCGAAGGTGGGCGCGGCCGGTCGCTCTCGCAGCACGCGACTCTCGACCGCTCGTCACGTACGGGATCATTGCGTTGGCGGCGCTCGTCTACGTGACTCAGCTGATTCCGGGTCTGCCGGTGCAGGAGCTGCTCGCCTTCAACAGCCTGTTCGTGATGCCCTCGGCGGGAGTCGCACCGTTCCAGCCGTGGCGACTGCTCACGGTGCTGTTCGTCCACAGCGGGTTCTTCCACATCGGCCTCAACATGCTCGCCGTGTGGATGATCGGCCGCAGCCTGGAACCGCTGCTCGGGCACTGGCGCTTTCTTGCTCTCTACCTCCTGTCCGGCCTCGGCGGATCGGTCGGCGTGGCCCTCATCGCGCCGAACGTCTGGGTCGTCGGCGCCTCGGGGGCCGTGTTCGGGCTCCTCGGTGCCCTCCTCGTGATCGGCCGGCACATCGGTGCGAACATCCGCGGCATCCTGATCATCCTCGGCATCAACCTCGTGATCGGCTTCGTGCCGGGGTTCCAGGTCGCCTGGCAGGCGCACCTCGGCGGACTCGCGATTGGCGCGCTGGTGGGCTTCATCTACGCGCGGACCCGATCGGCGAGGCGGCGCGCGCTGCAGGTGGCGCTGCTGATCGCGGTTGCGGTGGGCCTGTTCGCCCTGCTGCTGGTGCCGCCGCTCATCTACACGTACTGAGGGTTATCCACAGATCTATCCACACCTGGGGATGAATCACACCAGTGTAATTCCACGCGCAGGAAGAGCGCAGGCAGAGGAGTGCGTCAGCGCCAGCGGGTGGTCATCAAGAAGCCGATGAAGGCGATACCGAAGCCGATGACGAGGTTCCAGGCGCCGATCCCGGGGATCGGGAAATTGCTGCCGCTGAGGTAGAACACCAGCACCCAGACGAGTCCGACCAGCATGAGGCCGATCATGATCGGCTTGAACCACACCGGATTCGGTGCCGCCTCGCCTTCGGTGCGCTCCACCAGGGAGTCGTCGTCTTTGCCGGGTCGTGCCATACGTCACATCCTACCTCTCAGCCGCAGCGCTTCCAGGCGGGCGCCCGCGCCGTACATCGGCACCGAGCCCGCTCGGGCGATCTCCTGGGAGCGGGGCCACAGCCCGCGCGAACTAGAATCCACGTGTGGACGAGGCGACGATCGAGCGTGCGGACGAGACCCGACGTCCGACGAGCCGCCGCCCGCTTCGCCGCATCACTGTCATCGGAGTACTGGGCGACCTGCTTCTCACCGCCGGCGTCATCACTCTTCTCTACGTCGGGTGGCAGCTGTGGATCGGAGACCTGATCTACGCCGCGCAGCGTAACGCGACCGGGCAGGAGCTCTCGCAGGAATGGGAGCAGCAGTATGCGGCTCCCGCGCCGGGCGATGCCGCGAGCGACCCGGTCCCGAGCGAGACGGCCGAGGCCGAGGCGCCGCCCGCTGTCGAGCCGATCGTCCTGCCCGAGCCTGCCGACGCCGAGATCTTCGGCATCATGCACATTCCCCGCTTCGGTGTGGACTATCAGGTGCCGATGGCCGGCGGCGTCAGCCGGGAGCACACCCTCGATCCCATCGGCATCGGCCACTACCCCGACACGGCGATGCCCGGCGCGGTCGGCAACTTCGCCGTCGCCGCGCACCGCACGACCTACGGCAAGCCGTTCAACCGCATCGCCGAGCTGCACGTCAACGACGCGATCATCGTCGAGACCGCTGACGGCTGGTACACCTACCGCTTCCGCACGCTCGAGTACGTGACCCCCGACGAGGTCGAGGTGCTCCTGCCGGTTCCGCAGGTGCCGGACGCTCCGCCCGGCTCGCGCTACATCACGCTCACCAGCTGCAGTCCGATGTTCGCCATGACCGAGCGCATCGTCGCCTACGGCGTGTTCGAGTCGTTCACCCCCCGGGCCGCTGGAGCGCCCCCTGCGCTGACGGACGGAGTGGCCGCCTGATGTACACCGCCCTGTGGCACGCCCTTCCCGGCCCGTGGTGGGTGCGCGTGCTGATCCTGCTCGTCCTGATCGTTGCGGTCCTGTACGGACTGTTCTTCTACGGATTCCCGTGGATCAGCCAGTTCGTGAACCCGCAGGAAGTCACCGTTGAGTGAGGTCACTCCGGAGCGGCGACGATGAGCAGCGGAGCGCCGATCCTGGTCGTCGACAACCACGACAGCTTCGTGCACACGCTGGTCGGCTACCTGCACGAGCTGGGCGCCGACACCGACCTCCTCGAGGCCGATGCGATCGACCCGGATGCCGCGGCATCCGTTCTCGCGGGCTATCGAGGTGTGCTGATCTCACCCGGACCGGGGACGCCCGCGCGTGCCGGCGCATCGATCGCGGTGGTGCGGGCGGCTGCGGCCGCCGGAACCCCGCTGCTCGGCGTCTGCCTCGGCCACCAGGCGATCGCCGAGGCGTACGGCGCCACCGTGTCGCACGCGCCCGAGCTGATGCACGGGATGACCTCGCTCGTCGAGCACGACGGCGGTGGCCTCTACGAAGGGCTGCCCAATCCGTTCACGGCGACGCGGTACCACTCGCTCGCGATCGTACCGGACACGGTTCCCGCCGATCTGGTGGTGACGAGTTCCACCGACAGCGGCGTCATCATGGGGATCGCGCACCGTACGGCGCCGATCCAGGGCGTCCAGTTCCACCCCGAGGCGGTCCTCACCGAGGGTGGACACCGCCTGCTGGGCAACTGGCTCGAAACGGTCGGGTTCGCGGACGCCGGCGCGCGCGGCGCCGCGCTCCACCCGCGTCGCTGACACGGCGGCGGCGACCCACGACTCGCTGATATGGCGCACCCCGGAGCGAAGGAGCGCGCCCGCGGGCAAGGTCGTGATGAAACAGCACGGTGTCGGTCGACGGTTTCATCGCGGATGAGGACGAGCCTCCGAGCGGGGTCGACCATGCAGTCGTCGTGACCCACCGGCCGAAGCCCGGACCCTGAGGCGCCGTTCCACTTCGTCGACCAGGGCGACCGTCTGCGTCACCTGCGTTTTCGGGTGCGCCGGCAACCGCTCTGAGCGGATACGCCGAAGCCCAGCGCGAGCGGCGGAACAGGGCCCGGGTCTCGCCGGCGTCCCCGCTACGGTCCGGAGCAGTAGGTGAGCACGATCTCGGCGTGAATCGGCGCCTCGCCCGGGGCGATCGACTGCGTGGTCACGATCGGCGGGTCCGCCGCGGTGCAGGAGGGATCCTCCTGTGGGATCACGATCAGCTGCGAGTCGGGTCCCTCGAGTTCTCGCGTCGCCGCCTCGATCGTGTAGCCGGTCACGTCGTTGAGCACGACGCGGCCGGTCGCGGCCACGACGTTGACAGTCCCGCCGATCGCGACCGTGGATCCGGCTGCGGGATCGGTGGAGATGATGGTTCCGCCGCCCAGCGCGGGATCGTTGCGCGGCGTCACCGATCCGAGTGTCAGCCCGGCCGCGCTGAGGGCCGCGGTCGCGGCATCCTGTCCCAGCCCTTCCAGCGCCGGAACCGTCGTGGTCTCCTGCCCCGTCGAGACGTAGACGCGAACCTCCTGGCCGGGGCTGACGGACGCTCCCGGCTGCGGATCGGTGCGGATGACGTTGCCGATGGCGACGTCGGCGTTGGGTTCGTCGACGCGGAACGAAACGAGGTCGGCCGCGCCGATCTCGACATTCGCCCGCTCGTAGGTCATGCCGGTGACATCGGGGACGATGCGCGCGGTGGTGGGGACGTCACCGCCGGGCCGGATCGACATCACCCAGAACAGCACCGAGATCAGCAGGACGGCGAGGACCGCCACGCCCGCCCAGATCCACGCGACCGGAGGCCCGGCCTGCGTGCGCTTCATCGTTGTGTCGGTGCTGAGCTGACGCAGCGAACGGGCTGTCTCGGCGGCCTGCTTGGGATTCGGTCCGTAGAGTTCGCTCGTCAGCGCGCCGACGGCTCGCTTGGAGGGCACCTTGCCGCCGACGGTCGCGTCCAGCGCCTCGCGGAACGCGCCCGCGTCCTGATAGCGCTGGAAGGGGTCCTTCGCGAGGGCGCGGAGCACGACGGCGTCGAGTGAACGCGGCACCGTGTCGACGACCTCCGACGGTGCGACCGGCGCCTCGCTGACGTGCTGGTAGGCCACTGCCACCGGCGACTCGCCGCGGAACGGCGGGCGACCTGTCAGCAGCTCGTACAGCACGACACCCGACGAGTAGACGTCCGCGCGGGCGTCGACGGGTTCGCCCTTGGCCTGCTCGGGAGAGAAGTAGGCGGCGGTCCCGAGTATCGAGGTGGTCTCGGCGACCGTCGAGGAGGAGTCCGACACGGCACGTGCGATGCCGAAGTCCATGACCTTCACCTGACCGGCATCCGTCACCATGACGTTGCCGGGCTTGATGTCGCGGTGCACGACACCGGCGCGGTGCGAGTACTCCAGGGCCTCGAGGATGCCGTCGACGTAGCGCACCGCATCGCCCACGGGCACGGGCCCGGCCGCGATGACATCCTTCAGGAGAGCGCCGTGGACGAGCTCCATGACGATGTAGGGCACCGGCCGGACGGTGCCGTCGGGGCTCGTCTCGGTGTCCTCGCCGGCATCGAAGACGCGCACGATCGTGGGATGCGCCATGCGAGACGCCGCCTGCGCCTCCATGCGGAAGCGCGTGCGGAACGCGTTGTCGCCGGCGAGGTCGCGGTTGAGGAGCTTGATGGCGACCTGGCGGCCGAGCGTCACGTCGTAGCCGCGGTAGACGGTGGCCATGCCGCCGCGACCGATGAGTTCATCGACTCGATAGCGCCCCGAAAGCACGCGCGGCTCAGCTGTCACGGTTACTCCCTGGGTGAAACAGAGTCAGCCTAACCGCTGCCGACAGGTCCCACTGAATCGCGTACTACGGGGTCGGGGTGGGTTGGGGTTCAGGATCGGTCGACTCGATCTGCGAAGTCGCCTCACCCGAAGGGCCGGAGTCGCGCTGGCCGGCAGAACCGCCCGAGCACGTCACGGTGTAAGTGACGATGATCGTCTGACCGGGACTGTTATCGGCCAGCAGCTGACCGTTGCGGTCGTTGGGACCGAACACGGCCGTCGACTGACCTGAGTTGGGGAACGTGCCCTGCACGGCCGTGAGGTTGTACGCGCTCACCTGCCCCGTCCCCGACGGGCACGTGTAGCCCGGCCACGAGACCTGCGTCTGCTCGCCCGCGACGACGGTGGCGGCCATCGTCGGTGCCGCGGGGGCGGGCATCGCCACCTGATCCGAATAGAAGGTCAGCGTCAGCAGCTGCGAGGGCGGGATGTTGCCGGAAGGACTGACGCGATAGACCTTGTTCACGTCGTCCGCCGTCGGGGCAGGATCGCCTCCGACGCAGTCGACGGCGTCCACGCCGGCGTCGCGCGCCACCGTCGCCGCCTCGGTGCAGTCCATGCCCTCGAGGCCGAGGGTGTCGACCGCGATGGTCGACGTCGTCGGCGTGGGCGTCGGCGTGGAGGGTGCCGGTGTCGGCGTGGAGGAGGACGGCGTGGGATCAGGAGTCGGCTGCTGGTTCGCGAAGAAAGCCCAGATCGTCCCACCGAGCACCAGCAGCAGCAGCACGATGAGGGCGATGAGCGGCCATGTCCACGGGCTTCGCTTCTTGGTCTCGGGCTTCTGCTCCTCGACGGCCGCGGTCGCGGGGAGGATGCGCGTCGCCGCGACGCTATCTCCTGCGGGCGTGAGCAGCTGGGTCATGTCGTCGCCGACCGAGGTGCCGGTCGCGATGGCGGGCACCGCCGCAGCGGCGGCCGCGACATCCCCGCGACGCAGAGCCGTCGCCGCACGGGCGACCGCCGCCGAAGAAGCGGGCCGCTCCTCCGGCTTCTTCGCGATCATCGCCATGACGAGGTTCTGCACGGGCACCGCGACCGTGGGGGGCAGCGGCGCGGCCTGCTCGTTGATCTGCGCCATGGCGATGGCGACCTGCGATTCACCCGTGAAGGGGCGCTTGCCCGCCAGGCTCTCGTAGGCCACGATGCCCAGCGAGTAGGTGTCGGTCGCCGGGGATGCGGGGTGTCCCGACGCCTGCTCGGGAGAGAGGTACTGGACCGTTCCCATGACCTGGCCGGTCGCGGTGAGCGGAACCTGATCGGCGATCCGCGCGATGCCGAAGTCGGTGATCTTCACCCGGCCGTCGGGCGTGATCAGCAGGTTGCCCGGCTTGATGTCACGGTGCACGAGCCCGGCGGCATGCGCCGCCTGCAGCGCCGCCGAGGTCTGCGCGACGATATCGAGGGTCTTGTCGGTCGAGAGGGAGCCATCGCGTTCGAGGATCGTGGACAGCGCCTCACCGGGCACCAGCTCCATCACCAGGAACGCGCTGCCGTTCTCCTCGCCGTAGTCGAAGACGCTCGCGATGCCCTCGTGGTTGACGAGGGCGGCGTGACGAGCCTCCGCCCGAAAGCGCTCCAGGAAGCCCGGGTCGCCCATGTACTCGTCTTTGAGGATCTTGATCGCGACGGTCCTGCCGATGACGTGGTCGGTCGCCTCCCACACCTCGCCCATACCGCCGATCGCGATCCGCGAGTCCAGCTCGTAGCGGCCGCCGAAGGTCACTCCCTGCGTCGGTCTCATCTGCCCAGCACCGCCTCCATGACCTTCTTCGCGATCGGAGCCGCGATCGTGTTGCCGCTCCCCGACTGACCCTCACCACCGCCGTCTTCGACGACGACCGCAACCGCCACCTCTGGATTCACCGCAGGTGCGAACCCGGTGAACCACAGTGTGTACGGCTGGTCAGCTCCGTTTTCCGCAGTGCCGGTCTTACCGCCCACATCGACCCCGTCTATTGTTGCACCCGACGCCGCGCCGTCATTGACATTGGCGACCATCATCGCGGCCAGCTCGGCGGCCAGCGCGGCGTCCAATGCGCGCCCGAATTCGGTGTTCTCGAACGTCTGCTGCACCGAGAGATCGGCGCCGATGACCTGATCGACCATGCGCGGATTCATGACGACCCCTTCGTTCGCGATGCCGGCAGACACCATCGCCATCTGCAGCGGGGTCGCGGTCACCTGCCCCTGTCCGAACCCGCTGAGGGCGGTCTGCGCGTCGTCCAGCCCGCGCGGGTAGCTCGACTCGGTCGACTCGAGCGGGATCGAGAAGGATGCGTTGAAGCCGTACTTCTCCGCTTCTTCGCGGATCGCGGTGTCGCCCAGCGCAACCGCGAGCTCCGCGAACGGGATGTTGCAGCTCAGCCTCAGGGCATCCGCGAGCGTCACAGTGTCGCCGGGACCGCACGCACCGCCGCTGGCGTTGAACACGACGCTGCTGGACTCCGGCAGCTGGTAGGAGGCCGGGTTCGGCAGTGTGGACGCCGGCGTCCACTGGCCCGACGCGAGTGCGGCCGACGCGACGACGAGTTTGAACGTCGATCCCGGCGGATTGAGGTTGCCGGCGATCGCGCGGTTGAACAGCGGGTGCGCCGGGTCGGCCTCGAGCACGTCGTACGCGTCGTTGACCTCGCTCGTGTTGTGCGATGCGAGCAGGTTCGTGTCGAAGCTGGGGCTGGTCACCATCGCCAGCACCCGGCCGGTTGCCGGCTCGATTGCGATGACCGCACCCTGGAGGCTGCCGAGCGCGTCATACGCGGCGCGCTGCACCGCGGCATCCAGGGTCAGTTCGACATTCGAGCCGCGCGGCGGCTGGCCGGTGAAGATGCGCTCGATGCGATCGAGGAACTGGGATCCCGCGGTGCCGCTCAACTCCTGGTTCATCGCCTGCTCGATGCCGGTGGCCGCGCCGAGGGCGGGGTTGATGTACCCGGTGACCGGCGCCCACATGGGGGCGTCGGGGTAGACGCGCTGCCACGTGAACACATCGTCCGAGGGCACCGACGTGGCGATCGCGGCGCCGCTGGCGATGATGGACCCGCGCTGCACCTCGTACGAGTCGTAGAGGGCCCGCGTGTTGCGGGTGTTCTCGGCGAGGGCCTCGGCCTGCACGACCTGGATCACGCTCGTCGAGGCGAACAGCGCGAGGAACATCAACAGCATCAGGATGCTGAGGCGCCGCAGCTCCTTCGTCATCGCGCGCCTCCCCTTCCTTGCCGCGAGACTTCACCGGGACGTCCAGACAGCGGGATGACCCCGCAGTCTCGACGCCCGGTTGCAGTCTCGCGGGGGTGTTCGGCGTGGGTCACCCGATCACCACCCGCGGGCGGCTGCGGACGGCATCCGAGATGCGCAGCAGGATCGCGACGATCAGCCAGTTCGCCACGAGCGATGAGCCGCCCGCGGCGAGGAACGGAGTGGTCAGACCCGTGAGGGGGATGATGCGCGTCACGCCGCCGACCATGATGAAGACCTGCAGCGCGATCGTGAACGACAGGCCCGTCGCCAGCAGCTTGCCGAAATCGTCCTGGCCGGCCAGGCCGATGCGGATGCCGCGGCTCGTGAACACCATGTAGAGGCAGAGGATGGCGAAGACGCCGATGAGGCCGAGCTCCTCGCCCAGGCTCGGGAGGATGTAGTCGCTCTGCGACAGGGGCGTGATGTAGGGCCGTCCCTGGCCGAGGCCGGTGCCGATGATCCCGCCCTGCGCGAGCCCGAAGATGCCCTGGACGAGCTGGTAGCTGCCGCCGCTGCGCTCGATCACCTCGGGGTTGAAGGCGTCGAGCCAGTTCGAGAAGCGCCCGCCGACGTACGGCAGGACGCGCGATGCCAGGAACGCGCCGGCGGCGGCGAGCACCACGCCGAGGACCACCCAGCTGGTCTTGCCCGTGGCCACGTAGAGCATCGCCACGAACATCCCGAAGATCAGCAGGCCCGTGCCGAGGTCGCGCTGGAGCACGATGATCCCGAGCGAGATCAGCCAGATCACCAGCAGCGGCCCGAGCTCGCGCGCTCGCGGCCACGTCATGCCGAGAAAGCGCGTGCCGACGGAGCTGAGGCTCTCGCGCGTGCGGACGAGATATCCCGCGAAGAAGATCGCCAGGGCTATCTTGGCGAGCTCGCCGGGCTGGAACGAGAAGAAGCCCAACGAGACCCACACGTCGGCGTTGGCATCGGTGCCCAGGCCGGGGATGATCGGCAGCACGAGGAGCACGACACCCGTCAGGCCCGCGATGTACGTGTAGCGGAACAGCACGCGGTAATTGCGCAGCAGCACCACCACCGCGATCGCACCGCCGATCGCGATGCCCGCCCACGCGATCTGCTTGGTCGAGTACGCGTCCCAGCCCTGCAGCTCCACAGCGATGTCGATGCGGTAGATCATCGAGATCCCCAGCCCCGTCAGCACGGTGGCGATCGGCAGCACGAAGGGGTCGGCATCCCTCGCCTGGAACCTGAGGACGATGTGCAGGGCGAACACCAGCGCGGTCAGCGCTCCGCAGTAGAACAGGAAGGTCACGTCGATCGCGCCGAGCGCTCCGAGTTGGACCAGGGCGATCGTGGATGCGTTGATCACGAAGGCGAACAGCAGCAGGAACAGCTCGCGGTTGCGCTGCGTCTGCGGCACCCGGATCCTCCGCAGCGCGCGCAGAACGGACGTGTCGGTGCTGATCGCCTCGGTGTTGCTCGGAGGTGCGCTCATCGGGTGGCCTCCGCCGAGCTGCGCAGCCGGTCGACGATCGCCTCTGCGTCGGCGAGGGATCGCGCCGAGATCGTCCGCTCCACTGTCGCGCGGCTGAACGACGGAAGGTCGGCGAGCGCGATCTCGGTGTCCTCGTAGGGCGTGGACAGCGCGATGGGGCCGATGTTCTGCTGGATCCCCTGGTAGATGACCACGGTGTCCTCATCGGCGCCGACGTAGAACCGCGTCTGCGTCCAGTTGTAGGCGACGAGCAGGCCCGCCGCGATGAGGGCAAGCACGATGACGAGACCGACGATCCAACCGATGCGGCGCCGCTTCGAGCGGCGGCGGTCCTCCTCGATCAGCTCCTCGAGGAACTCGGCGGCCGGTTCGAAGTGAGTGGGCTCGTTCGCGGCCTGGCGATTCGGGTGCAGCCATCCTCCGCGGCCCGAACGGGCGGCCGGAACCTCGATGCCCATCGGGTTGGAGGCGGACCCGACGATCGTGGGTGTGCCGGAGAAGATCGGATGCTGCCCCCCGACGTCCACGAGCACGATCGTCACGTTGTCTGGTGCGCCGCCGTCGAGGGCCTGCTTGAGGAGGTTGTCGGCGGTGCGCCCGGGCGCGAGGCCGAGGGCGAGGGCCTTCGCCGTGTGCGCGTCGTCCACGACGCCCGACAGGCCGTCCGAGCACAGCAGCCACCGGTCGCCGGGCTGCGTCGGCATGATGAAGGTGTCCAGCTCGGGGTCGGCGTCCATGTCGCCGAGCACGCGCATGAGCACCGACCGGCGCGGGTGGAACCGGGCCTCCTCGGGCGTGATGCGGCCCGAGTCGACGAGGCGCTGCACGAACGTGTGATCGGTCGTGATCTGCGTCAGCGCGTCTTCGCGGTACAGGTAGATCCGCGAGTCGCCGATGTGCGCGATCACCGCGTACTCCTCGACCATGACGAGGGCGCTGACCGTCGTGCCCATTCCCGCGAGCTCGGGCTTGAGGTGCACGGTGTCGATCAGCTCGACCGCTGCGTCGGCGATCGCATCCCGCAGCGCGCGCTCGGCGGCGGAGGTGGACTCGAACGGGCGGTCGAGGCGCTCGAGGCGGGCGATCGCCAGGCTGGACGCGACATCCCCGCCCGCATGCCCGCCCATGCCGTCCGCGACGGCGAACAGGTTGGAGCCGGCGTAACCGGAGTCCTGGTTGTTGGAGCGCACCTTGCCGGTGTGCGAGATGGCGGCGCTCGAGCCCTGAAAGACCATGTGTCCTGGGTCCGCTACTTCCGCAGCTCGAAGGTAGTCGCCCCGACCTTGATCGGCGCTCCGACCTTGATGGGAACCGGAGTGCTGACACGGGACCCGTCGTGCCAGGTTCCGTTGGTCGAGTCGAGGTCCTGCAGCATCCACTGGTCGCCCCACAGGACAAGGCGAGCGTGATGGCTCGACGTGTAGTCGTCGCGGATCACGAGGCCGGACTCGCTCGAACGGCCGATGGTGAGCGGCTCGGACCCGAGGGGCAGCTCGAGGCCCGCCTTCGGACCGCTCGTGATCACGATGCGCGACGCCGAGCCGGTGGTGGCCAGGCCTCCCTTGCCGGCGGACGGCGCGGGCTTCGACGACGCGATGGGAGCCGTCGCGGATCCGCGCGCCGGTGGGGCCGGCGGGGCCGCCGCGGGTTCCGGCATCCGTCGCACCTTGACGCCGAACAGGTCGGCGCGCAACGAGTAGACGACGGCGAACACGAAGAACCACAGCAGCACGAGGAATCCCACGCGCAGCAGGAGGAGGGTCAGTTCGCTCACCGCAGCGGCCCTCCGTCGCGGACGTCGAACACGCGGGTGGCGTCCTCGGACGGGCGCGGCGGGCGCGGCGGCGCCGCCTGCGCGACGACGCGGAACACGATATCGGTGCGGCCGATCGTGACGGTCGAGTCGGGCGGCAGCGCGGCTTCGGTGATCTTGCGGCCGTCCAGCAGGGTGCCGTTCGTGGACTGCATGTCGCGCACCATGGCCCGCTCGCCGTCCCACAGGATCTCGACGTGCTTGCGGCTCGTGCCCGAGTCGGCGATCGTGATGTCGGCGTCGCTGCCGCGCCCGATCACGGTGCGCGACTTGACGATCGGATGCCGCTTCCCCTCGACGTCGAGCATGCCTCGCCATGCGACTCGGCCCTCCACCGTGGACGATTCGACACGGAGCGTACCCGTGGAGAGCTGGTCGTCGCGCTCGAGGGTGATCGAGACGGGTCCGGCGAACGTGTACCCCTGCGACTTGGCATGCTTCTGCACCAGGGAGTCCAGCTCGTTGCCGAGCGCGCTGCCGAGCGTTCGCATGTGGTCGTCGTCGGTCGCGGACAGGTGCACCGTGAACGTGTTCGGCGCCAGGATGCGATCACGGCTCACGATGGCGGCCTTCTTGTCGAGCTCGCTCCGCAGAGCGGACGCGATCTCGACGGGCTGGATACCGCTGCGGAAGGTCTTGGCGAACGCGCTGTTGACCGCGCGCTCGAGACCCTTCTCGAAGCTGTCAAGTAGTCCCACACGACTCCTCAGGCAGGGCAGACCGGTTGCTACATGCTAGTTGCTGAGTCTGTGCCAGTCATGGACGGACGCCGTGGCGCGGGGCAGCGTGCGCCGCCGGGCGGGCGGATGCGGAGGAGATGCGCGATCGGGAGGCGGAAGCGGCGGGATTCATCCTCCGCCTCGCGCATCTCCTCCCGGCGGGCAGCCTCTCTGGGCGGAGGCGACCTCAGCTCGACGGTTCTGAGCTCGATTCGAGGGCCGCGAGGCTGCGTGATATCCTCGGGAAGTTGAGTTGCGCTGTGTCCTCGGATGCCGCATCTTGCGCGAGTGGCGGAATAGGCAGACGCGCTGGCTTCAGGTGCCAGTGCCCGAAAGGGCGTGGGGGTTCAACTCCCCCCTCGCGCACGAAATGACAAAGGGTCCCGAATGGGGCCCTTTGTCATTTCATGGGCGAGGGTCGGCCGCGAACTCGACCGGGGCGGGCCCCTGCCGCCAGAGGCTCCGCCCGCCGTTCGCCCGCTACTCCAGCGTCGGCGGCAGCACCAGCACGATCTCCTCGACGTCGCGACCGACGCCCGGCGCGAACTCGAGCTCGCGAGAGACCTCCGTGAAACCCAGCTTCTTCAGCACGGCGAGGGATGCCGCGTTGTGCGCGGCGACCCGCGCGAACAGGGGTCGCTCCGGCTCGCGCGACACCAGCAGGCGCAGCGCCTGGGTCGCGACTCCGCGCCCCCAGGCATGACGCGCGATCCAGTAGGTCACCTCGCGATCGCCCTCCGCCGAGAAGAGCGCGGCCGTGCCGGCGAAGCCGCCGCTCTCGGTCACGACGTAGAGCGCGACATCCGGCGCTGCGCGTTCGCGCCGCATCCACTCGTCGAACGTCTCGCGATCATCCGGATCGGCTGCCGTGAAGGCCGCCATCTCCACGGCGGCACGGTCGCGCATCATCTCGAAGATCGCGTCGAGATCCTCGTCGTCCAGGTCGCGCAGTTCGATGTGCCCCACGCCGTCAACGGTATCGACGGGCCGCGACAGGCGTAAGTCCTGCTCAGATCAGGCCGTGCAGATCCCGCAGGATCGCCTCCGCGCGCGCGCCGTCGCGGGTGGCGACGGCATCGCGGAATTCGATATAGCCCTCAGTGCGCCGGATCGGGCACTCGACGAAGGGGTGCCACCCGGCCAGGTTGCGGCGGATCGCGAGTTCCGCCTCGCGCAGGACGCGGATGAAGGCGAGATTGTCGGTGTGATGGACGACGCGGTCGAAGAACCGTGACGTCGCGGTCATGATGCCGGCGTGGTCGTCGTCACGGGATGCCGCCACGATCGCATCCACGTGCTCGACGCTCTGGGCGAGATCGTCGTCGGCGCACCGCTGGAGGGCGATCCGCAGCGCGCTGCCCAGAAGGTAGACGAAGAACTCGTGCGTGTCGGCGTGCACCCGGTCGCTCGGCACCGACACCCGCGTGTAGCGATTCGGCGAGACTTCGACCAGTCCGGTTCGCTCGAGCCGCTGCAGGGCTTCGCGCACCGGAGTGCGCGAGACCCCGAGCCCCTCGGCCAGCTCCCGGTCGCGAAGGCGCGCACCCGGTTCGAGGCGCCCATCGAGGATGGCCTCGCCGAGGAGCGTGTAGACCTCGTCACCGAGGACGGTTCCCCGGGGCTCGAGGGGTGCGAACGGCGTTGTCATGACGCGGAACATTCTATGGCTGATGATTCAGTTGCATAGACCCGTCGAAGCGTCCCGGCGACCCGACCCGGACGGTCCGGCGGACGGCACGGTCAACAGCGTTTTCACGGCGATGATCCCTCGCCGAACAGGTGATATATCGGTAGAGTGTGCGGTGTCACGCCAGTCGTGACTTATCCGGGGGGATCCGTCGACGCCCGGGCTTCGAGTGTCTATTCTCAGCCCGGGCGTGCGATGGGGCGGAGTGCAACGTTTATGTCACCTTCTTTCCGTGGAATCTTCACATCCGGCCGCGGTTCGATAGCCTGGATGGGACTCGACGCAGTTCGCGCGGCGGGCACCCCACAGAACGGCAATAAATGAGTACCCAGGGCACGGTCAAGTGGTTCAACGCGGAGAAGGGCTTCGGCTTCATCGCCCCCGATGACGGCGGCGCTGACGTTTTCGCGCACTACACCGCGATCCAGTCGGGCGGCTACCGCTCGCTTGAAGAGAACCAGCGCGTCGAGTTCGAAGTAGCCCAGGGCCCCAAGGGCCTGCAGGCTGAGAACATTCGTCCGGTCTGATTCAAGACCGACCGCGCGGCGCCTCAGGCGTCGCGCCTGCGGGGCGGGCAGCGACCCGAGTTCTTCGACGAACTCAGTCGCGCTCGCCCCGCACCAGTTCCACCCCGGCTCCGGCGAACTGCCGCAGTGTCGCATCGGGAAGGAACGCCCGAGCGAGGCCTGCGCCGATGCGCGTGAGGTCGCTCTCGTCGCGGAACAGCAGATACATCGTCTCGTACCGCGGGTGGAACTTCTCCTTGAAGCGGTGCAGGGAACCGAACCCGTAGACGGGTTCGAGCATGCCCGCCAGCCAGTCGGACAGACTGGCGATGGCCCCGGCATCCGGGGGATAGTCGTGCGCCAGCGGCGCACCCGACAGTGACATGATC
>NZ_DASUNI010000089.1:0-15903 GCF_036277215.1 Microbacterium sp.
TTCCCTCGCCGTCCTCGGACTCCTCGCAGTCGGTCTCGTCGGCTGCTCACTGCCTGGAGTGCAGACGTGCTCGCGCCCGGGTGCCGCGGATCCCGCGGTGACCGATCTGGTCACCGTTTCGGGATCCACCGAAGAGGCCCCGAAGGTCGAGGTCTACACGCCGTTCGTGGCGACCGAGACGGCCTTCGCCGACGAAGTCGCCGGCGAGGGCACGGCGATCACGGAGGACGGCCAGCTCGTGGTGCTCGATGTCAGCGTGGTGGCGGGCGCCACCGGCGAGACCCTGGTCGCATCCGGCTACGACGGCGATCTGTCGCGGGTGTTCCCGGTGTCGCGCTGGGTCGAGATCTTCCCCGCCTTCGAGGACGCGCTGCACTGCGCGACCGAGGGCTCTCGGATCGTCGTGGCCCTGACCCCCGGCGACGTGGAGGCGGAGACCGCGGCCGGCCTCGGGCTCGGCGAAGACGAGTCTGCGGTGGCGATCGTGGACGTCCGCAAGGTGTACCTGCCGAAGGCCGACGGTGCGAACCAGTTCAACGTCGGCACCGGCCTGCCCACCGTCGTGCGCGCGCCCGACGGCCGCCCGGGCGTCCTCATCCCCGATTCGGCGCCCCCGACCGACCTCGTCGTGCAGACCGTGAAGAAGGGCACCGGACCCGTCGTCACCGGTGAGGAGCCGGTACGCGTGCATTACACCGGCGTGGTCTGGGATGACAAGACGGTGTTCGAGACGACCTGGGGCGACGCACCGCAGTCCCTCGCCTTCGACGCCATGATCCCCGGTCTCGCTGAGGGGCTGCAGGGCCAGACCGTGGGCTCGCAGGTGATGGTCGTCGTCCCGCCCGATCAGGGCTACGGGGACCAGGAGCAGGCCTCCATCCCCGCGGATTCGACGCTCGTCTTCGTGGTCGACATCCTCGGCGTCGACCAGCCGGCACTGCAATAGCGAACCGGCGGGCGACCGGCTCGCCGGTCCGCGCGACGCCGGAATCGGCATCCTGCGACGCCTAGGATAAGGGCGTGCCAGCGAACGCTTCTGCGAAGAACCCGCCTGAGGAGCGCCTCGTCAATCTCGTCGTCGCGCTGGTGGCCACCGAGCAGGGTTTGACGAAGGACACCATTCTCACCTCCGTCTCCGGGTACCGCGAGCAGTCAGAGGCCGGCGCGTCCAAGGACGCTCTCGAGAAGATGTTCGAGCGCGACAAGGAGAGCCTCCGTCGTCTCGGCGTCCCGATCGAGACCATCGGCGACTGGGCGGATCCCGACGATCTGCGCGAAGCGCGCTACCGCGTACCGACCGCCGAATACGAGCTCCCCGAGGACATCGTGTTCACACCGCCGGAGCTCGCGCTGCTCAATCTCGCCGGCGGGGTCTGGAGCGAGAGCTCGATGTCCGCCGAGGCGCGCAGCGGGCTGCGCAAGATCCGTGCGCTCGGCATCGCGGTGGACGAGCCGATCATCGGCTATTCGCCCCGCATCAGTCTTCGCGAAGCGTCGTTCGCGCCTCTGCAGCAGGCGATCGAGCAGTCGCGGGTGGTGACATTCGGCTACCTGAAGCCCGGCGAGGCCGCTGCGCGCACCCGCCGCATCCGACCGCTGGCGCTCGTCGAGTACGAGGGACGGTGGCATGTCTACGGGGCCGACCTGGACGTCGCGGCGGACCGCACATTCCTGCTGCTGCGCATCGTCGATGACGTCGTGATCACACGTGAGCCCTTCGATCCCGCACTGCGGGAGGGGGCGGGCGAGCGGGCGCTGGCGGGCCTCGAGGATGTCGCGAAGCGCAACCGCGCACTTCTCGAGGTGAACCCGGGCACCGAGGCGGCCCTGCGGCTCAGCCGTCGCGCCCTGCCCGCCGACCAGGGCATCCGCGTGCCGTACGTCGATGTGCACGTCTTCGCGGACGAACTGGCCTCGTACGGGCCGGAGGTCAGGGTCGTCGAACCGGCGGTGCTTCGCGATCAGGTCATCCTGCGGCTCGAGACCGCCCGAGCCGCCCACGGGGGGAGCGCATGACCGCCCGCAAGCCGCTCGTGGCCACCGATCGGGCGGCGCTCATGCTGCAGCTCGTGCCGTACCTGATCGGCAAGGGCGAGGTCTCGATCGCCGAGGCCGCAGACGAGTTCGATGTGACTCCGGCACAGATGCGCGCGATGGTCGAGACCCTCACCGTCATCGGCCTGCCGGGCAACGGCGGCTACTGGCAGATGGCGAACGACCTCTTCGACATCGACTGGGATCTGCTCGACGAGCGCGACATCATCGTGATCACCAACTCGGTGGGCCTCGAGCGCGCCCCCAAGCTGACCGCGCGGGAAGCGGCGGCGCTGCTGACCGGACTCCAGATGGCGCGGGCCATCCCCGGGGTGGGCGACACCGATCTGTTCAACGGACTGCTTGCCAAGCTCGCCCGTGGTGCCTCGAGCACCCCTGCCGATGTGATCCTCGCGCCGGGTCCTGTGGATGCCGTGCGCGACGCGGTCGCCGAGGCTCTGCAGCGCGGCGTGGCGGTCTCGTTCACCTACAAGGCGCCCGATGCCGCACCCACGACGCGCACGGTCGATCCGGTCAAGGTGCAGATCGCCACGGGGGAGTGGTACCTGCAGGGCTGGTGCCATCTGCGTCAGGCGATGCGCACCTTCCACCTGGACCGGGTGAGCGCGCTGGAGCTGACCGACATCCCCATCGAGCACGGCGAGGACCCGGTTCCCGGATGGTTCGAGTCGGGCACCGGAGACATCGTCGCCCGCATCCGGTTCCCCGAGTCGATGGCCCCGCTCCTCGGCGACTATCTGGACCGCGCCTCGGTCGAGACCACCGGGGGCGTGTCGATCGCGACCATGCACGTGGCCGACGAGCACAGCCTGCGCCGGCTCGCCGCTCGCCGAGCGGGGATCGTGGAGATCCTCGAGCCGGAGGCCGCCCGGCATGCCGCGGCGACGTGGGCTGAAGCGGGTCTCGTGCAGTACCGTTGACGTGCCTTGGACCGTCCTGAGGAAGCCGGCTGTGCCCGCGAGCGCGGGCTACACTGGGAACGACGAACCGGAAGGACTCGACATGTTGCAAGGTCTCACAGGATGGCACTTCCTGATCATCCTGGCGGTCATCCTCCTGCTGTTCGGTGCCGCGAAGCTGCCCGCGCTCGCCAAGAGCATGGGCCAGTCCGCTCGCGTCTTCAAGGGCGAGATGAAGGCGATGAAGGACGAAGACCCGGCCTCAGGCAAGACGGACTCGGTCGAAACCCCCGCAAGCGAAGGGTCGGTCACCCAGACCACCGCCGACGCGAGCAGGGCCCCAGATTACAAACCCTGACCTGCAGGTGGCCACAGCAGGACCGCCGCGCGTCGCCGATTCCGGCGAGCCCCGGCGAGACAAGCGCATGTCGCTCGGCCAGCACCTGGTGGAGCTGCGCAAGCGCATTCTGATCGCGGCGCTGGCGCTCATCCTGGGCATGGTGGTCGCGTTCTTCATCACCGATCCGGTGATCTACCTCATCACCGTTCCGATCCGCCAGATCGCCGAGGCAGAAGGCGACGCCGCGAAGGTCGAGCTGATGTTCAGCACCGTCACTGGCGCGTTCGACCTGCGGCTGCGGATGTCGTTCGCCATCGGCCTGCTGATCTCCGCCCCGATCTGGTTGTGGCAGATCTGGGCGTTCATCATGCCGGGTCTGACCCGCAAGGAGATCAAGTACACGATCGGCTTCGTCGCCGCTGCGGTGCCGCTGTTCTTCGCAGGCTGCTGGGTGGGGCTGCTGGTCATGCCGCACATCGTCGAGCTGATGGCCTCCTTCGTACCCGACGGGGGCGCGTCGTTCTTCGACGCGTCGTACTACTACGACTTCGTGTTCAAGCTTCTCATCGTCGTCGGCGTCTCATTCGTTCTGCCGGTGTTCCTGGTCGCGCTGAATCTGGCCGGCGTCATGAGCGGGCGGGCGATCCTCAAAGGCTGGCGTGTCGCGGTGCTCGTGGCCGTGGTCTTCTCGGCGGTCGCGACGCCCGCGGCGGACGTGGTGAGCATGCTGATGCTCGCCGGGATGCTGGTCGTCCTCTTCTTCGCCGCCGCGGCGCTGTCGATGCTCTTCGACCGGCGGCGGGCCAAGCGCACCGCGACGATCCTTCCGCCTGAGGCCATCGCGTGACGGACCCGAGCCCGGCGGAGCGCTACGCCCGGGCCTCGCAGGACCGCAGCCATCCGATCACCGCGTCGTTCGCGGCATCCCAGCGCTTCGAACTGGACCCTTTTCAGATCGCGGGCTGCCATGCACTCGAAGAGGGCCGGAGCGTTCTGGTGGCCGCACCCACCGGCGCCGGCAAGACGATCGTCGGAGAGTTCGCGATCCACCTCGCCATGCGCGAGCCGGCCGTCGGCGGGCGCGGCGACAAGGCGTTCTACACCACGCCCATCAAGGCGCTGTCCAACCAGAAGTTCCGCGAGCTCCAGGACGTATACGGGGCTGACGAGGTCGGGCTGCTGACCGGCGACACCAACATCAACGGCAGCGCGCGCATCGTGGTGATGACCACCGAGGTGCTGCGCAACATGCTTTATGCCGACTCCGGAGCGCTTCGCGGGCTGAAGTACGTCGTGATGGATGAGGTGCACTATCTCGCGGACCGCTTCCGAGGGGCCGTCTGGGAGGAGATCATCATCCACCTGCCGCCGGCGGTGCGCCTGATCTCTTTGAGCGCCACCGTGTCCAACGCCGAGGAGTTCGGCGACTGGCTGGACACCGTGCGGGGCGACACCGAGGTGATCGTTTCGGAGATCCGTCCCGTTCCCCTCGAGCAGCACGTCCTCGTTCGCGGCGATCTGCTGCCGCTGTTCGACGATCGCGCAGGTATCGCGACCGCGCAGGTGAACCAGGAGCTCATGCGCATCCGCTCCTTCAAGGGGCCGAACTTCGAGAACAACCGGCGCGCGTCAGCAAGCCGGGGGTCCGGGGCGGAGCCCCGGTGGGATCGGGCGCAGTCGATGCGCAGCTCCTCCGCTCAGAACGGCGGGCGGTACGAGGGCGGCGGCCGGCACGAGGGCGGCGGCCGTCACCAGGGGTCGGGTCGGCGACCGCACAAAGGCGCTCAGCGCCCCATCCGGTCCGCGAACGCGCAGCGCATCGAGCGCCTCGACCGGCCGGACGTCGTGAAGCTGCTGCAGCGGGCGAACCTCCTGCCGGCGATCTTCTTCATCTTCAGCCGCGCCGGCTGCGACGCCGCGGTGCAGCAGGTACGGCGCTCCGGCGTACGCCTCACCAGCCCGGAGGAGCGCACTGAGATCCGCGCCATCGTCGAGGAGCGCACGCGCACCCTGCACGATGAGGACCTCGCCGTCCTCGGCTATTGGGAGTGGCTCGACAACCTCGAACGAGGCGTCGCGTCGCACCACGCCGGCCTGCTGCCGGCGTTCAAGGAGGTCGTGGAAGACCTGTTCAAGCGCAAGCTCGTGAAGGTCGTGTTCGCCACCGAGACGCTGGCGCTGGGCATCAACATGCCCGCCCGGACGGTGGTGCTGGAGAAGCTCGAGAAGTTCAACGGCGAGGCGCGCGTGGCGATCACGTCGGGGGAGTACACGCAGCTGACGGGTCGCGCCGGGCGCCGCGGCATCGACGTCGAGGGGCACGCGGTCATCCAGTGGACCGAGGGTCTGGACCCCCAGCAGGTCGCCGCGCTCGCGTCACGACGCACCTACCCGCTGAACTCCAGCTTCCGACCCACCTACAACATGGCGGTGAATCTCATCGACCAGTTCGGGCGCGCGAGGGCGCGCGAGATCCTCGAGTCGTCGTTCGCGCAGTTCCAGGCAGACCGGGCGGTGGTCGGGATCGCACGTCAGGTCCGCGCATCGGAGGAGACCCTCGCCGGCTACGAGAAGGCGATGACCTGCGATCGCGGCGACTTCACCGAGTATTCCGCGATCCGCCGCGACCTCAGCGACGCCGAGAAGCTCAACCGCAAGGATGCGAACGACTCCCACGCCACGCGGGACGCAAGGCAGCGCGAGATCGCGGGCCTGCGTCGGCGCATGCAGCGGCATCCATGCCATTCCTGTCCAGACCGCGAGCACCACGCGCGCTGGGCCGAGCGGTACTGGAAGCTCAAGCGCACGGTGGACAAGATGCGCCAGCAGATCGAGATGCGCACCGGAACGGTCGCCCGCATCTTCGACCGGGTCGTCGATGTGCTGGTCGAGCTGGACTACGTGAGGGTCGGCCCCGACGGCACGACGGAGCTGACCCCCGCAGGCCGCACGATGAGGCGGATCTACGGTGAGCGCGACCTGCTCGTCGCCGAGTCGCTGCGCACCGGCATCTGGAAGGAACTGGATGCCGCATCCCTCGCGACGTTGGCATGCTGCCTGGTATACGAACCACGGCGAGACGAGGCCGGACCCGGGGAGCGCGGCCTGCCGCGAGGGAGCTTCCGCACCGCCCTGACGGCCACACAGGATCTCTGGCAGCGTCTCGACGACCTCGAGCAGGACCATCGGCTGCCCGGCAGCGAATCGGTCGCTACCGGCCTGGCGCAGGCGATGCACTCCTGGGCGCGGGGGATGCCGCTCGAGCGGGTTCTCGTGGAGGCCGACATGGCAGCCGGCGACTTCGTCCGCTGGGCCAAGCAGACGATCGACCTTCTCGATCAGCTGTCCCTCGTCGCCGACGCCCCGCTCGCCACCACCGCCCGGAAAGCCCTGGATGCGGTGCGTCGCGGGATCGTCGCCTACAGCTCCGTCTGAGGCCGTCCGCTTAGGGTTATGGGGTGCCTCTCGCCCCCGCTCCGCGTCCCCTCCTGCCGCTGTGGGCGGCGGTCGTGGCGTCCGTGGCGGGCGGGCTCATCCTCACCCTCGCATTTCCGGCTCTCGCCTGGTGGCCGATGGCCTTTCCCGCCGTCGTCCTGGCTCTCCTCAGCCTGATCGGCAGGAGCGCCTGGGCCTCCCTGCTGGTCGGATTCGCCTTCGGCGCCTCCTTCTTCTTCGTCAACCTGGTGTTCACAGCCCGCTATCTGGGGCCGGTGCCCTGGATCGCGCTGTCGATGCTCGAGGCGGTGATCACCGCGGCCGGAGCCGTCCCGATCACCCTCGCCTATCGATGGATGCCGCGGGTGCTGCCCGGGCGCATCGGTCGGCTCGTCCTCCTGCCGCTGCTCGTCGCGGGGCTGTGGACGCTCCGCGAGCAGATCGTGGGCTCGTGGCCCTACGGGGGCTTCCCCTGGGGGCGGATCGGCATCACCCAGGCGAGCAGCCCTCTCGCCCACCTCGCATCCTGGGTTGGTGTCTCAGGACTGACGTTCCTCATGGTCCTGTTCTGCGCCGCGGCGATCGAGTACGCCCGCGTCGCGCGGTTCCGGGCACCTCTGACCGCCGTGCCCACGGTGCTCGTGGCCCTGCTGCTGGTGATCGTGCCGCAGTTCCCGACCAGTCCGGCCGGCACACTGCGCGTCGGTGCGGTCCAGGGCAACGGCCCGGCGGGATACTTCGACGAGCGCTCCGCCGACTCCGTGCTCAATGCCCAGCTGGAGGCGACGGCACCCTTGTTCGGCGAAGAGATGGACGTCCTCCTCTGGCCGGAGGGAGGTGTCGACTCCGACCCCACGACTGACACGAGCACCGCCCGAGTGCTGGACGCGCTGGCGGAGCGGATCGATGCCCCGCTTCTCATCAGCGCCGTGACATCGCGTGGGGACGAGTACTTCAATTCGTCTCTGCTGTGGATCGCCGGTGAGGGCGCCACGCAGACCTATGACAAGCGGCATCCCGTGCCGTTCGGTGAGTACGTTCCCGACCGCCCGTTCTTCGAGCCGTTCGCTCCGGATCTGATCGGGCTGATCCAGCGTGAGTACTCACCGGGCGTGGCGCCCCCGTTCTTCGATCTCGAGGGCGTCGGCGTGGGGCTGGCGATCTGCTTCGACGTCATCTACGACGATGTGATCTGGGACGGTGCGCGCGCGGGGGCGCAGGTCTACATGTTCCAGACGAACAACGCGGATTTCCGCGGCACCGACGAGAACCTGCAACAGCTGGCGTTCGCCCGCATGCGTGCGATCGAGACGGGGCGTTCCGTCGTGAACCTGTCCACCGTGGGCACCAGTCAGGTGATCGCTGCCGACGGCACGACGATCGACGGACTTCCGGCTGGGGAGGCCGGCCAGATGCTGACCGACGTGCCGCTGTGGAGCGGACTGACCCCCGCTGTCATCGCGGGCGAGTGGGTGAAGATGCTGCTCGGGTGGGGAAGCCTTGTGGCCCTCGTCGCAGTGGGGATCGCGGTCCGGCTCCGCCGCCGCGGGCATGCGAAAACGCCGGCCCCCGAAGGGACCGGCGTCTCGGATTGAGGTCAGGCGCTGAGCTTGCCGACCGTCACGTCTTCGCCGGCGCCGCGGCGGGCGCGAACGTAGGCAAGACGTTCCTCGAGGAGCTCTTCGAGCTCGGGGATCGAACGGCGCTCCAGCAGCATGTCCCAGTGGGTGCGAGCGACCTTGTCCTCGCTGTGATCGACGGTCGCAGTGCCCTCGCCGATGCGCAACAGGGCCTCGGCGCCGCAGGTGCGGCACTCCCAGGCCTCGGGGATCTCGGCGTCGGCTGCGAATGTCATGGTGGTGTCACGTCCGCACGACGTGCACTGATAGATGTGTTGTGCGCGTTCATGGAACACGACGCCCTCTTCGCTCTGTAGGCTTTGGGCGCCGAGTCGAATGCCGCGCAGGCTGCGGTCTGCCATTGTGTGGTCCTCTCGTCGCTGTATAGGTATAGCGCTGGGACCTGGGCGGATCATCCGAACGGAGCATCCTGCGGTGGCATTCACAGACGATGCTCAGGGCCGCCCGTCACCCGCTGTCCGCCGGCGGACTCTCCTGGTCCAGGACGCTGAGCGCGACGTCGGCACGATCGGTCACGATGCCGTCGACGCCCATCGCGACGAGGCGCCGCATGTCATCCGGATGGTTCACCGTCCACACGTGCACCTCGACGTGGTGCCGGTGTGCGGCGGCGATCAGTCGCGGGGTCACGATGCGCATCCGACCGCGCCTCTCGGGCACCTGGAGGGCGTCCACGCCCGTCAGGGACCGGCGCACGAGACCCGACGATCGAGCCGCGACCGCCGCCACGACCCGTGCGATCGTGGCGGTGCCGGCAGACGTGGCGGGCCTGACGCCGTCGCCCGCTGTCTCCGCGGCTGCGAGAGCCGCAAGCCGACGCTCGTCCGCGAAGCTCGTGAGGAGCACGCGGTGACCGTGTGGCGCGACGATGCGACCGACCTCCGGCGCGGCATCCTTCGCCTTCACGTCGAGGTTGAAGCGCATTGTCGGGAACGCCTCCAGCGCCTGCCCCAGGGTGATCAGTCCTCCCCGTGCTGCCATGAGTGCCTCGAGCTCGCGGACCGATACGTGAGCGACCGGTCGCGGATCGCCGGTGACGCGCGAGAGATCGGCGTCGTGGAAGAGAACCGCCACTCCATCGGCGGTCAGGTGGCAGTCGGATTCGACGTACACCGCACCTGCGGCGTGGGCGGCGGCCACCGCGGCGAACGAGTTCTCGACGACGCCGTGGGACACATCGTCCGCCGTCAGCAGGCCGCGGTGGGCAAGGACCCGAGGCCGCGCCGCGCCCTCGAACCAGCTGTGGGTCACGGCAGCGGCGGCTGAGCGCGCTCCTCGTTCGGGGGCGCGGGCTGCTTCGGGCCTTCGACGACGGTCGCAGCGAACGCGGTGCTCATGCCCTTCAGCGCCTCGGTGAACTCGCTGGGGATGATCCAGAGCTTGCTGGACGCACTGTCGGCGATCTTCGGCAGAGTCTGCAGGTACTGGTAGGCGAGCAGCTTGTCATCGGGATTGCCGAGGTGGATGGCGCTGAATACGGTCTGAATGGCTTCGGCCTCACCCTGCGCGCGCAGCACGGCAGCCTGCTTGTCGCCCTCGGCGCGCAGGATCTCGGCCTGTCGAGCCCCTTCGGCCGTCAGGATGGCCGACTGCTTCGTGCCTTCGGCGGTGAGGATGAGGGCCCGCCGGTCGCGCTCGGCGCGCATCTGCTTCTCCATCGAGTCCTGGATGCTGACCGGCGGGTCGATGGCCTTCAGCTCCACGCGTCCGACGCGGATGCCCCATTTGCCGGTGGCCTCGTCCAGGACGATGCGCAGCTGTCCGTTGATCTCGTCGCGGCTGGTGAGAGCCTCTTCGAGATTCAGCCCGCCGACGACGTTGCGAAGGGTCGTGGTGGTCAGCTGCTCGACGGCACCCAGGTAGTTGCGGATCTCGTACGTTGCCGCGCGGGGATCGGTGACCTGGAAGTAGATGACGGTGTCGATCGAGACGACCAGGTTGTCCTCGGTGATCACCGGCTGCGGGGGGAAAGACACGACCTGCTCGCGCATGTCGATCAACGGGCGGACCCGGTCGATGAACGGGACCAGCAGGTTCAATCCGGGCATGAGCGTCTTGTGGTACCGACCGAGACGTTCCACGACGCCCGCGGTCGCCTGCGGGATGATGCGGATCGAGCGGACGATGACGACGAGGACGAAGATGAAGACGACGATCGCCACCACCCAGCCGATGGCGGTGGGGATGAAACTCTCGGGGCTCATGCGGTCGGTTCCTCTTCCTCGGGTCGGACGTAGGCGGTGGCACCGTCGATGCGGCTGACCCGGATGACCGTGCCCGGTTCGAGTTCGGCTCCTCGGTCGGGTCGCGCGGTCCAGGTGTCGCCGTTCGAGAGCTTCACCTGTCCGCCGTGCGGCGTGACGGTGGACAGTACACGCCCGCTCAGGCCGACGAGCGCGGCGACGTTGGACGGAGTGGGATCCTCGCCTCGGCGGAGTCGCCGCAGGAGCGGGGGGCGCAGCACCAGAACCAGCACGGCCGCGACCACCGCGGCGATGATGACCTGAAGCCAGATGGGGGCACCGATCAGGTCGGCTCCGAGCCCGGCGACACCGCCGATACTGAGCATCAGGAAGGTGAAATCGAGTGTCAGCATCTCGATGACGAGGAAGATCAGGATCAGGACCAGCCACCCGATCCACGCGAACTGTTCGATGGTCTGGATGAGCTCCACAGTGTGCCTCCCTGTTGCTCGAACCTATCACGCGGCATCCCGGGCGAGACCGGTCAGAGCCCTGTCGCCGAGCCGCCGTTGGTAGTGTCGAGAGGGCGCCGCGCAACCGCGCGCCGAGGCCGTGACAACCGCCTGAACAGCGCCCCGCACCACCCTGGAGAGTCCTGTGACCGAGCCCCTCACCCCCCTCGCCCCCGGATCTCTGAGCGGTAGGACCGCACTCGTCACCGGGTCGTCCCGCGGCATCGGCGCCGACACCGTGCGCTACTTCGCGCAGGCAGGGGCCGATGTCGTCATCAACTACCGCAACAAGGCTCCGCGCGCCGAGAAACTCGCCACGGAGCTTCGCGACCTGGGTGTCCAGGCCCTCGTCGTCGGCGCGGACCTCACCGATGCCGAATCCGTTCAGGCGATGTTCTCCGAGGTCGAGCGGACCTTCGGGTCGCTTGATGTCCTCGTGCTCAATGCGTCCGGCGGCATGGAGTCGGGCATGGGGGAGGAGTACGCGCTGCAGCTGAATCGCGATGCGCAGGTGCGGGTGCTCGAGACGGCGCTGCCCCTGCTCGGACGAGGCTCTCGGGTGGTGTTCGTGACGAGTCACCAGGCGCACTTCATCCGCACGACGCCGACCATGCCCGAGTACGTCCCGGTCGCGCTGTCCAAGCGCGCGGGCGAGGACGCGCTGCGGGAGCGCATCCCCGCTCTGGACGAGCGCGGCGTCGAGTTCGTCGTCGTCTCCGGAGACATGATCGAGGGGACCATCACCGCGACTCTGCTCGAGCGGGCGAACCCGGGTGCGATCGCCTCGCGCCGCGAGTCGGCGGGCAAGCTCTACAACGTCGGCGAGTTCGCGGCCGAGGTCGCTCGCGCCGCAGTCGACGAGATCCCCGAGGATCACACCCGGCTGGTGGGCGACACGAGCTCGTTCGCGGGGGAGTGAGCGTGCGCCCCGCAGACATCGAGAAGCTCGTCTCGGTGGGTCGGCCCGACATCGCGCCCGACGGCTCGTTCGCCGTGTTCGCCACGTCCAGACCGGATCTCGAAGCCAACCGCGCGGTCGGTCAGCTGTGGCGCGTGGATCTTCCCGACGGCGCGCTCCGTCGACTCACGCGCGGTACCGCGGATGCCGCACCGCAGCTGTCGCCGGACGGCTCGCAGATCGCCTTCCTGCGCCGCGATGCGAAGGACAAGCCGCAGCTCCATGTCGTCTCCTCCGGTGGAGGCGAGCCGGTCCAGGGAACGGACACTCCGCTGGGGGTCGAGTCGTTCGACTGGTCGGCTGACGGTGCGTCGCTGGCGTACACCGCGCGCATCCCCGAGACGGGCCGGTATGGCACTGTCGACGGGCTGGATGCCGCGGCCGAGGCGCCGCGTCGCATCACCGGCATCCGGTGGCACGCGAACGGGATCGGCTACGTGGCGGACCGTCCGGCGCAGCTGTTCGTCGTCCCGGCTCCGGACCTGGACGCGGAGCCGTTCTACGAGCCGGCTGCGGCTGTGCGTCCCGAAAGCGCGACGCCACCGAAGAAGAAGGTCGTCGCCGCCGATGCGATCGCGCTCACCGAGGGCGTGGCGTCGCACTCGAACGCCGTCTTCCTCGGGGACGAGGTGCTGACCGTCGTCGACGAGATCGAACCGGACCGCCGCGACCTGCGCTCGCGTCTGGTCGCCGTTCGCGTCGACGGCTCCGGGGAACGGGAGCTGGTCGGGCGCGGCGCAGATCTCTCGATCGTCGACGTCGCCGTCGCGCCGGACGGGGCGGTCGGTCTGCTCGCGTCGGATGTCGGTCCGTCCGGGGTCGACTTCGTCGCGTCCGGCGTCGCGCTGTGGCTGCTCGCCGAGGGCGACGCGCCGCGACGACTCACGGACGGCGACACGACCGACTTCGGCGAAGTCGGAAGCCACATCACCGCGGTCGGCGACGACTTCCTCGTGCAGGATCGATACCGCGGCCGGGTTCGACTGGTTCGTGTGACGCGGACCGGCGACGTTCGCGAGCTCATCGGCGGTGACGTCGAGGTCACCGGTCACGCCGCCGCAGGGGAGCAGATCGTGGCATCCCTGGCGACAGCCGATTCCGTCGGAGAACTGGTCCTCGCGGGAGAGGACTCGAGCCGGACGCTCACATCGTTCGGGGACGACGTGGGGAGGGTGCGTCCGCTCGAGCTGACGATCAGCGGCAGAGACGGCTATCCGATCCACGGATGGGTGGCGCAGCCGGACGGCGAGGGGCCGTTCCCGGTGATCCTGCAGATCCACGGGGGACCGCATGCCAGCTACGGAATACACCTCTTCGACGAGACACAGGTGCTCGTCTCCGCCGGCTACGCCGTCGTGTACAGCAATCCCCGCGGGTCGGCGGGGTACGGACGCGGGCACGGGCGCAGCATCCGGGGCGCCATGGGCACAGTCGACATGGCCGACGTCCTCGACTTCCTCGACGGCGCGCTCGCCCGCGACGCCCGGCTCGACAGTCAGCGTGTCGGCATCATGGGCGGGTCGTACGGCGGTTATCTCACCGCGTGGGTCATCGCCCACGACCACCGATTCTCGGGAGCGATCGTGGAGCGCGGGTACCTCGATCCGGTGTCGTTCCAGGGCACCAGTGACATCGGCTCGTTCTTCGGCGACGAGTACGTCGGCACGGACCCCGAGGCCATCGCAAGGCAGAGTCCGATGGCGGTGGTGTCTCAGGTGACGACACCCACGCTCGTGATCCACTCCGAGCTCGACTTCCGCTGTCCGCTCGAGCAGGCGACGCGGTACTACGCCGCGCTCAAGCGGCAGGGGACGGATGCCGAGCTGTTCATCTTCCCGGGGGAGAACCACGAGCTGACCCGCTCGGGCCAGCCGCGCCATCGCATCGAGCGATTCGACGCCGTCCTGGAGTGGTGGAAGCGGTGGCTGCCTGCCGCGTGACAGCGATCGGCCCGGCGTCGATACCGAACGCGCAACCGCCCCGGGATCACCCGGGGCGGTTGCGCGTGAGTGGTCTAGAGGTCCTGCTTGCCGAATCTGAAGGCCCGGACGATCTGGATGATACCGAGCACGATCAACGCGATGCCCAGCAGCCACCACAGCACAGTCGCGCCCCAGATGGGCGAGAAGAGCAGCACGATGCCCGCGATGATGCTGATGATCGCGAAGAAGATCGTCCAGCCCCGCGACGCGGCGTCGCCGAGCGTCGAGAGCGCGACGACACCCTCGACGATCCACAGGATTCCGACGAGGATCCCGAGGAACAGGGCAAGCCACGCCGTCGCCTGACCGAGGTTCAGGAACGCCACGATGCCTGCGATGATGAACACGATCCCGAGGACGATATGGCCCACACGCGACCAGCCGCCCCGGTTCTTCGAGAAGATACCCAGGCCCGCGTATACGAGCCCGGCGGCGATCGCGTAGATGGCGATGATCGCCGTGACGACCATGGCCGTCTTGCCCGGCCAGGCCAGGATGAGGATACCGACGATGACGGAAAGAACGCCGCCAATGCCGAGAGCGGTGCGGATGCCGTTGACGGCTGACTTCTCCGCTGCGGATTCGGTGGACATGAGTCATCCCTTTCTGGGAGTTACCTGAGAGCTGGCGGTCATAGCATAGACCGCGCTCCCGGCGCCGTGGGGGAGTGGCGCGCGACGGCGTGTCAACCGTGAAATACGGCGACATCGGGGTATTCGGTCACGCCGTCAGCCGAGCAGGAGCGTCACCAGGAGCAGCACCGGCACACAGCCGATCGTCGTGAGGAAGACGGTATCCCGCGAGATGGTCTCACCGACGCCGTACCGCTGCGAGTAGTTGAAGACGTTCTGAGCTGTCGGCAGCGCGGCCAGCACGACCACGATGAGCACCTCCTGCGCGGACAGCCCGAACACGAACTCGGCCACCGACCATGCGACGAGGGGCATCACCCCCAGCTTCAGAACCGTGGCCAGGACGATGTCGCGGCGCCGCCCGGACGGCCCCAGCACCCGCTGGCCGTGCAGCGAGATCCCGTAGCTGATGAGCAGGACCGGAACGCAGGCGTTCGCGATCAGAAGCGCCGGTTCGAACACGATCGGCGGAAGATCCAGCCCGCTGACCGACACCGCCGTGCCGAGCGCGGACCCGATCACGATGGGGTTGGACAGGGCCCGCCCGACCGCGCGCCAGAACGACGCCCGCCGCGCCGTCGCAGCCTCCAGCACCGCCATCGAGATCGGCGTGAACACCAGCAGCTGCAGCAGGATCACCGGGGCCGGGAACGCTGCGCTGCCCAGCAGATACAGCGAGAGCGGGATGCCGATGTTGTTGGAGTTGACCTGTCCCGCCGACAGCGCTCCGATCATCACTTCACCCAGTGAACGACGCCACACCAGGCGAGAGAAGGCGACATAGATCGCGATCACGGCCACCGCAGCGATCGCCGACACCGGCAGCAGCGCGGAGAACAGCGTGCGCACGTCCGCCTGAGCGAGCACCACGAACAGCAGGAACGGCGAGAGCACGAAGAACGTCAGGCGGGCCAGGACGGGTCGGGCGTGCTCGCCCAGCAGATCGATGCGCCCGAGAACGTAGCCGACGGCGATAGCCAGGCCGACGACGACGAACCCCGTCAGGCTCTCGAGCATGTCGCAACGGTCGGATGCCGGGATGCCACCGAGGTCGCGCCGCCACGGTCGCGGCAGCGCGATGTCATGGACCGAGCCTACGACCTCATCACCCGGCTCGAATGATGCCCGTGGATTCCGCGAGCGCCGGCGTCCCCAACAGCCTGTCGCTTTCCCGCGCAGGCTCCCGCGCACAAGCGACTGATCGCCTATTTGCCGATAATGCACATTATGTCAACACAACGAGATAGCGCCTCCCCGACAGCGGCGG
>NZ_DASUNI010000090.1:0-12631 GCF_036277215.1 Microbacterium sp.
ATCCGCCGAGTGGGGAGGAGGCAGCGCACACTTCCGAATTGCCAGTCGTCGATGGATCGCTGCGGCGTTTGCCGACGTCTGCTGGCAAATGGCGTCGCGCGCGTGGTCACCAGAGGCGTGCGGCCGCCACGACCTTCGCGGTCGCCTCGTCCAGCCCGGCGCGAGCCGTGCCGGCCCGAGCCCAGATGTCGCGCGTGAAGGCTCCGAGCGTCCGGCGGTAGGCGGCATCCGGGTGAGTGCGCGCGATCTCGGCGAGCCGAGGGACGTCCATGCGCAGCATCTGGCCGATGCGCGCCTGGACCGCCAGCGGATGGCCCGCGGATTCGAGCACGCGCAGGCCCGCGTCCATGGCGTCGAGGCAGTCACGCAGGACGTCGAGGTGCGCTTCGCGCTGGGTGATCGACGACCCGTCGGCGCGGACGCGCCAGTGCGCGACCACGTCGGGCACGGTGTCGAAGCGGCGGGCGCGCGCGTACATCTGCTGCGCGACGATCTGATCCTCGTACAGGCGGCCCTCCGGGAATCGGATGCCGGCCCGGTGCCAGAACTCGGTGCGACTCACCTTCGACCACGCCACGATGTTGCCCGACGCCTCGGGGTGCTCGTCGATCGTCGTGCCCCGGCGCTCGGGCGCAGACGCCGCGGCCACCCACGGCTGCACTTCGCCCGCGCGGTATCCACCGGCTGCTTCGGGCCGCAGGCGGACGTAGGCACCGACCGCGAAGTCGCTGCCGGTCTCGTCGAGCAGACCGACGAGGCGCTCGAGCGCGTTCGGCGTCAGAACGTCGTCGGCGTCGAGGAAGCCCAGGAACGGGGTGTCGACGAGATCGAGCCCACGGTTTCGGGCCGCGCCCAGCCCAGCCCGCTCTGCGTGCCGAACGAGCCGGAACCGCGGATCCGCAACCGCGGCGCGCGCGAAGACGTCGGCGGTGGAATCCGTCGAGAAGTCGTCGATCAGGATCGCGGTCCACGCCTGCAGAGTCTGCCGCCGCAGCGAGTCGAGCGCCTCATCGGCGTACTCCGCCACGTCGTGCCCGGGCACGATGACGGTGATCGCGGCGGGGGTGGTCACCCGCCCGATTGTACGGCGACGACGGATGCCGCGACCGCGTCGGCGACGGCATCCAAGGGTTCGACGAGCGAGGAGGGGAAGGTGAAGCGCACCGCGGTCTGCGCGACCTCCGGCGGCACGCCCATCGCGGTGAGCACGTGCGAGGGTTCGTCGCTGCCCGCGGCGCACGCCGATCCGCTCGACGAGACGACGCCGCGGCGCTCGAGCTCGAGGAGAACGGCTTCGCCGCTGGTCCCGGCGAAGGTGAAGCTCGCCGTTCCGGGCAGCCGATGCACCGGATCTCCGGTGAGGCGCGCACTGGGCACCTCCGCGAGGATGCGCGAGATGAACCGATCCCGCAGCTGCGTGACGCGGACCGATGCCTCGACGCGCTCGGCTTCGGCGAGCTCGAGTGCCGTGGCGAATCCCACCGAGCCGGCGACGTCCTCGGTGCCGCTTCGGCGCCCCCGCTCCTGCCCGCCGCCGTGCAGCAGGGGTTCCAGCGGAACGCGACCCCGCACCGCGAGGACACCTGTTCCCTTCGGCGCACCCAGCTTGTGCCCGGCGAGCGAGATCGCGTCCACGCCCAGGTCCGCGGCGCTGAGCGGGAGCCAGCCGGCCGCCTGCACGGCGTCGACGTGCACCGGCACGCGCCGCCCGTACGCGGCCACGGCTTCGGCGATCGCCGCGACGTCCTGGATCGTGCCGACCTCGTTGTTCGCGTAGCCCACCGTGACGAGCGCCGTGTCGTCGCGCAGGGACGCGGCGACATCCGCCGGTGCGACGCGGCCGAACCCATCCACCGGCAGGTGCGTCAGCTCGAAGCCGTGCACACGGGCGAGATACTCGGCGGACTCGAGGATGGACTCATGCTCGATCGGCGTGAGGATCAGATGCCGTGCGCCGCGGTTCAGCGCCGCCGCGATGGCGACCCCCTTCACCGCCAGGTTGTTCGCCTCGGTGCCGCCCGACGTGAAGATGACGTCGCCCGCCCGCATCCCCAGCACGCGCGCGACCCGTGCGCGCGCGTCGGCGAGCGCATCCGCCGCGGCTTCGCCGACCGTGTGGTGGCTCGACGGGTTGCCGAACCAGCGCGTGAGGAACGGCATCATCGCCTCGAGCACCTCGGGGCGCACCGGCGTGGTCGCCGCATTGTCGAGGTAGAGCATGCTCACTGCGCGGACCTCATGAGATGCGGATGTCGAGGCCGAGGTCGAGCGCGCGTGCCGAATGGGTGAGCGCTCCGACCGAGATGACGTCGACGCCCGTCTCGGCGATCGCCCGGACGGTCTCCAGGCTCACCCCGCCGGATGCCTCCACCGTCGCGCGCCCGCCGACCTGCTCGACGCCGCGGCGCAGATCGTCGAGCGAGAAGTTGTCGAGCATGATGGTGCCGATTCCCGCTGCGAGGACGGCGTCGATCTGATCGAGGCGGTCGACCTCCACCTCGACGTGCGTCGTGTGGGGCAGACGCGCGATCGCCCCCTGCAGAGCCGCCGTGACCGACACGCCCTTCTGGGCGAGCACGGCCAGATGGTTGTCCTTGGCCATCACTGCATCCGACAGCGAGTAGCGGTGGTTGTGGCCGCCTCCGTTGACGACCGCATGGCGTTCGAATGCGCGCAGTCCCGGAGTGGTCTTGCGGGTGTCGGCGATGCGGGCACCCGTGTGCGCGACCTCGGCGACATATCCTGCGGTCAGCGTCGCGATGCCACACATGCGCTGGACGAAGTTCAAGCCGATCCGCTCGGCCGTCAGCACACCCCGGGCGGGGCCGGATACCACTGCGAGCACGGCACCCTCGGCGAACGCGTCGCCGTCGTCGACCATGCGCTCGACCTCGATGCGGGGGTCGGTGAGCCGGAACGCCGCCGCGAAGACCTCTCCGCCGCTGAACACGCCCGGCTCGCGAGCCACGAGATCGGCGCGCGCAGTGGCGGATCCGAGGATGAGCATCTCGCTCGTGAGGTCGCCCCAGGGCGCGTCCTCTTCGAGCGCCGCGCCGACCACCCGGTCGATCGTGGACCTGGTCAGCATCAGGCCACCCCGCTCGCGACCGGGGCCGCGGCATCCGTTCGTTCGTCCTCGGGGGAATCGAGAGTGGAATCGTCGCGCCGGAAGTGCGCTCCGACCGACTCGCGGCGCCGCAGGGCTGCCGCCACGAGCTGCTCGGCGACCACGAGAAGGTTCTCGTCCTCGAACTCGGCCTCGGTGCGCGGGGTGCGCTGGTGCGCACGCCACGTCGCGAGGACGGATGCCGCGTGGCCGAGTCCCTCGGCGTCGCGCACGAGTCCGGCGTCCTCCCACATGAGCTCCTGCAGGGCGGCCCGCGTGAACGGCGGAGCGGCGGGGCCCCCGCCTGCAGTATTCGTCGCAGCGGCCGGGCGCGTCGGCGCAGGATCGAAGCTCGGCCACCGATCGGATGCCGCGTCTGGAGCGATCGCGTCACCCGCACGGGCGCCGAAGACCGCGCCCTCAAGGAGCGAGTTCGATGCCAGCCGGTTCGCGCCGTGCACGCCCGTGCGCGCCACCTCGCCCACGGCGTACAGCCCGGGAAGGGTGGTGCGTCCGTCGAGGTCGGTGGTGACGCCGCCCATCAGGTAGTGCGCGGCAGGGGTCACCGGGATCGGCTCGCGCGACCAGTCGAGACTCCGGTCGCGGACGGCCCGGTCGATGGTCGGGAAGCGCTCCGCGAGGAATGCCGCGACCTCGTCGGGCGTCGGCCGCAGGTGCGTCGCGTCGAGGAGCACCGGCCTTCCGTTCTGCGCGTCCATCTGCCGTGCGATCGCGCGCGCGACCACATCGCGCGGTGCGAGCTCGCCGTCGGGATGCGCGTCGAACGCGAATCGGCGGCCCCGCTCGTCGATCAGGGTCGCACCCTCTCCGCGTACGGCCTCCGAGACCAGGAATGATTCGCCGGTGGCGCCCCGCTCTCCGTCCGCGTCCGCGGTCTTGCCTTCCAGCACGGTCGGGTGGAACTGGAAGAACTCGAGATCGGCGACGTCCGCGCCGGCGCGCAGCGCAGCCGCGATGCCGTCGCCGGTCGCGACCGCCGGGTTCGTCGTGTGCGCATACAGCTCGCCGGCGCCCCCGGTGGCCAGGACGACCGCGTCCGCCGCGATCCGCTCCCGGTGTCCGTCGACATGTGGTGCGTCGGCAGATGCCGCCGCATCGCCCACGAGCAGATCCACTCCGGTGACCCGCCCGTCTTCGAGCACCAGATCGATGAGGAAGGCGTGCTCGACGACCCGCACGTCGCTCTCGCGCAGCCGGGCCACGAGGGCCTTCTCGATCGCGGTGCCGGTGGCATCGCCTCCCGAGTGCAGGATGCGCGGATAGGAGTGCGCAGCCTCGAGGCCCTTGACGAAGGAGCCGTCCGCGCGCCGGTCGAAGGCCACGCCGAGCGCGATCAGTTCGCGGATGCGGGCAGGTCCCTCTTCGACCAGGACGCGCACGGCCTCGGGATCGTTGAGGCCGGCGCCTGCCGTCAGCGTGTCGCGGATATGGTCTGCGGCACGGTCGTCGTCGAACATGACGCCTGCGATGCCGCCTTGCGCGTAGCGCGTGTTCGCGTGCTCGAGCACGTCCTTCGTCACCAAGGTAACTCGGCAGCCGTTCTCGACGGCGTGCAGCGCGACGGTGAGCCCGGCGATGCCGCTGCCCACGACGACGGCGTGCACAGCACCGGCCTCCGCGTCGACCGGCGCCGTCATGACGCGTGTTCCCACGCGGCGGCGGGCGCGGCCGGCGGCTTGGCCGCCAGCATCCGCTCGAGGGCGAGACGCGCCGGGTCGGCGACGTCCTGGGGCACGGTGATGCGGTTGAGGACCTCGCCCGCGACCAGTCCCTCGAGCACCCACGCCAAATAGCCGGGGTGAATGCGGTACATCGTCGAGCACGGGCACACGACCGGGTCCAAGCAGAAGATCGTGTGCTGCGGGTTGGCCGCCGCGAGGCGCTGCACGAGGTTCACCTCGGTGCCGATCGCGAACGTCGTGGGCTCGGCCGCGGCTTCGATGGCGCGCCGGATGTAGTCCGTGGAGCCCGACTCGTCGGCGGCGTCGACGACGGCCATGGGGCACTCGGGGTGCACGATCACCCGGACGCCGGGGTGCTCGGCCCGGGCCTTCTCGATCTGCTCGACCGTGAAACGGCGGTGCACCGAGCAGAAGCCGTGCCAGAGTATGACGCGGGATGCAGCCAGCTCGTCGGCGGTCGCTCCGCCGAGGGGCTTGCGCGGATTCCACATCGGCATCTGATCGAGCGTGATGCCCATCGCCTTGGCGGTGTTGCGGCCCAGGTGCTGGTCGGGAAAGAACAGCACCCGGCGCCCGCGCTCGAACGCCCACTCGAGCACCGTCTGCGCGTTGGACGACGTGCAGACGATCCCGCCGTGCCGGCCCACGAATCCCTTGATCGCGGCCGAGGAGTTCATGTAGGTCACCGGGATCACCGGGACGAGCCCATCGACATCCGGTGCATCCATGTCGCCGTAGACCTCGGCCAGCTGCTCCCAGCAGTCCTCGACCTGGTCGATGTCGGCCATGTCGGCCATCGAGCACCCGGCGGCGAGGTTGGGAAGGATCACAGCCTGATCGGGCTGCGACAGCAGGTCAGCCGTCTCGGCCATGAAGTGGACGCCGCAGAACACGATCGCCTCGGCTTCGGGGTGCGCCTTGGCGGCGTTGGCGAGCTGGAACGAGTCGCCGACGTAATCCGCGTGCCGGATGACCTCCTCGCGCTGATAGAAGTGGCCGAGGATCATCACCCGGTCGCCCAGTTTCGCCTTCGCCGCGCGGATCCGGGCGTCGAGCTGGTCGGGCGATGCCTCCCGGTACTCGCTGGGCAGCTCACCCTGACGGGGCGAGCCGGTCGGGATGACGTCGCCCATCGACGAGCCCGGGCCGTAGCCGGGTCGGTCGTCGAAATTCCACGGTCCGGCGGCGAGGTCGGTGTTGCAGGTCTCGGCCGTCGAAGCACCGGAGACGATCGCCTGGATCGTGTGATCGACGGAAGGATCCGCCGGCCGGGGCTGCAGTGTCAGGATTGTTGCGGACATGGCGTGCTCGATTCGATCTGGGAGATGCTCAGAGGCGGACGACGAGGGGCCCGCGGTCGGCGAGCTCGACGTCCTGGTTGTAGCGGTAGAGGCGGGCGGGCCGGTGGCTGCCCGTGCGGAAGCGTTCGGTCGGGATGAGGGTCCCGGAGTTCTCGACCTGACGGCGGAAGTTCGCCGGGTCGAGGCGCTTGCCGAGGATCGACTCGTACACCTCGCGGAGCTCGGCGAGGGTGAACTCGTCGGCGAGGAGGCCGTGCGCGATGCGGCTGTAGCCGACCTTGTTGCGCAGACGCCACAGCGCATAGTCCACGATCTCGTTGTGGTCGAACGCCAGTCTGGGCAGCTTCGCCGCATCGAACCACGAGACGTTCTCGATGTCCTCGGAGGGGATCTGGTCGGGGCGCACCAGGGCCCAATAGACGATCGACACCACGCGGGTGGGCGAGCGATCGACCGCTCCGAACGCGTAGAGCTGCTCGAGGTAGCTCGGCGCGATCGCGGTGGTCTCCGCGAGCGTGCGCGAGGCGGCGGCGTCCAGGCTCTCCGCCGAGTCCAGCCAGCCGCCCGGCAGAGCCCACAGTCCTTCGTGCGGGTCGCGGGTGCGGCGGACGAGAGGCAGCACGACGGCCGCGTGATCGTCGTCCGGATCACGCCGCAGCGTGAAGATCACGGTCGACACGGCGACACGCGTGACGTCTTCGGAGACGGAGTCCGCGTGCGGGATGCTTGGGCTGAGAATTGTTTGTGTCATGATGACCATTACCTCGCCCTCGATCTTAGTGTCATGATGACCTGAAGTGCAAACTCGGCCTGCGTCATCGCGTTTCGAAGACAGACCACAGCATCCAGTGCCTACGCTGGCGTGCGGGGATACCCGCAGGAGGGGGGAGCGCGTGCTCATCGTCGATGCCGTGCTGGTCGGGCTGCTGGTGCTCGCGCTCGTCGTCGGCGTGCAGCGCGGCCTTCTCGCCAGTCTCGGTGTGCTCATCGGGATCGTGCTCGGCGGGCTCGCCGCGTACCTGCTCGTGCCGCTTGCCAACAGCGTCTGGCCCTGGCCGGACACCCGGGTGATCGCCGTGGTGATCTTGGCTCTGTTCCTGCTCGTGGGCGGGGGCATGGCGGGCGGTGCCATCGGAACCGCCCTGCGCCGAGGGGTCGACCGCGGCCCCCTGAAGGTGCTCGACCGGCTGCTCGGAGGAGTGCTGGCCGTGCTGGCCGGCGCGCTGTCGCTCACGCTGATCACGCTCAGCGTCGGCAACACCGGCGCACCCGGGCTGTCGATCGCTCTGAAATCCTCGGCTGTGATGCGCACGATCGACTCGATCACCCCGCGACCCATCGCGGACGTCCTGGCGCAGGTGAGCTCAGTTGTCACGCAGGACGCGCTCCCGGAGCTCGGCAAGCTGCTCGCGCTCGACGGGCAGCCCAGCGCCGAGCCCGTGGCTGTCGATGATCCCGAAGTGGCCATCGCGGAGGCGTCCGTCGCCCGCGTGTCGGGAATCGCATTCGAGTGCGGGATCAGCGCGACCGGCACGGGGTTCGTCGTGGCGACCGACCGTGTCGTGACCAACGCGCATGTGCTCGCGGGTGTCGAGACGGCGATCGTCGAGCTTCCCGGCCGGCCGGCGCGCGAGGGACGCATCGTCTACTTCGATGCGATCGACGACCTCGCGGTCATCGCAGTCGACGGGCTCGACGCGTCGGCGCTCCCGGTCGTGGACCCGCTGCCGGTCGGCACGGCCGCCGTCGTGGCGGGATACCCGTACGGAGGCCCGTTCTCCGCGGTGCCGGCCGAGGTGCTGTCGACGGGTGAGGTGTTCGTGCCCGATATCTACGGCCAGTCCAGCGCGCTGCGCAGCATCTACGGGCTGGCCGCTGCGGTCAACCCCGGCAACTCCGGCGGGCCGCTGCTCACCGGCGACGGGGCCGTCGCCGGTGTGGTCTTCGCGCGAGCGGAGGACGAGACCGATCGCGGCTACGCCATGACCACCGTCGAGCTTCAACCGGTGCTCGCGGCTGCCCCCGGCCTGACCGAGCCCGTCGCGTCGGGAGCGTGCGCGCGCTGACTTCCCGTGCGGCATGCGGACGCTATGCTGGCACCGCAAGTCCATAAGGCCAACAACCCGGACGGGAGAGCCTCGGCAGCACGCAGCCGAGCACCGAAGGAGCAAGCCTCCCCGCCAATCTCTCAGGTATGCGTACCGCTCGGGCTCGGCCGCTCTGAAAAGCGATCCTTCGGGGTCCGCCGACGGTGAAAGTCCCGGCATCCGCTGATTCGAATCAGGATGCCGAGGCGAAACTCTCAGGCTCATGACAGAGGGGGAGTTCACAGACGCCGACCCGGCGCCTGCCCGCACGAGACCGGGAGAACTCATGACGGACCCCCGCTATACGATCCTGCGTGATCGCCACGAGGCGCTCGGAGCTTCGTTCACCGACTTCGGCGGTTGGGCGATGCCCGTCCGCTATTCGTCCGATCTCGCCGAGCATCACGCCGTGCGCTCCGCCGCGGGGCTGTTCGATATCTCGCACATGGCGGAGTTCTTCGTGTCGGGAGGCGGTGCGGCCGAATATCTCGACTACGCGCTGGCGGGTCGTCTGTCGACCCTGCCGGTCGGGCGGGCGAAGTATTCGCTCCTGCTGGCCGAGAGCGGCGGGATCGTCGACGATCTGATCGTCTACCGCCTCGCGGACGAGCGGTTCCTCGTCATCGCCAACGCCGGCAATCGGAACGCCGTGGCGGCGGCGCTCGTCGACGCGGCGCAGGATCACGAGGTCCGCGTGGTCGACGCGACGGACGCTTACGCCCTCATCGCACTGCAGGGCCCGAAGGCACGGGCGATCCTCGATGCGACCGCGGGTCTGGATGGCTTCGCGCACCCCCTCGACGAGCTGAAGTACTACGCGGCCGTCTCCGCGCGATTCGACGAGCGGCCGGTGCTGATCGCCCGCACCGGCTACACGGGCGAGGACGGCTACGAGCTCCTCATCCCGAACGATGCCGCGCAATCGCTCTGGGACGCACTGCTCACCGCCGGCGAACCGCACGGGCTCGTGCCGGCCGGCCTCGCCGCCCGCGACACGCTGCGACTGGAGGCCGGCATGCCGCTTTACGGTCACGAGCTGTCGCTGGACATCGTGCCGGCCCAGGCCGGTCTCGGCAGAGTCGTCGCCCTCGACAAGGAGGACTTCGTCGGCCACAGCGGGCTCTCCGCCGTCATCGCGGCCGATGCCCCGGTGCTCGTCGGACTCGTCTCGGAGGGCAGACGTGCCGGACGAGCGGGATACGCGGTGCTCGCCGGCGACATGGTCGTCGGGGAGATCACCAGCGGCGCGCTGAGCCCGACGCTCGGGCACCCGATCGCCATGGCGTTCGTCTCGCCGGCGGCGAGCGCCCCCGGAACCGCGCTGTTCGTCGACGTGCGCGGCACGCGGATCCCCGCGACAGTCAGCCCCTTGCCGTTCTATCGTCGTGCCACATGACCGGCGCGACGCACCCCGGAACCCACCCGACCACCTCCTGGAGGAAACCGTGACCGACCTCAACAGCCTCAAGTACACCGCCGAGCACGAGTGGATCGCCCTGGACGGCGATGTCGCGACGGTCGGCATCACCGACTACGCGGCGGACAAGCTCGGCGACGTCGTGTTCATCGACCTCCCCGACGTGGACTCCGGCGTCTCGGCCGGCCAGGTCGTCGGCGAGATCGAGTCGACCAAATCGGTAGGCGAGCTCTACGCCCCGCTCACCGGGGACGTGGTCGACGTCAACCAGGCCGTCGTCGACGATCCGTCGATCGTCAACGCCGACCCCTTCGGCGCCGGGTGGCTCGTGAAGCTGCGCGTGGACACCTCCAGCACGGGGGAGCTGCTCGACCGCGAGGCCTACGTCGCGCTCACGGGCGGCGACGAGTGACCGAGGGCTCGGCTCCGCTCGGACTGCGACGCGGCTTCGCCGACCGTCATATCGGGACGGATGCCGCCGCTCAGGCGCTCATGCTCCACGCGCTGGGCTACGACACGGTCGAGGCGCTCGTGCAGGCCGCAGTGCCGGCATCCATTCATGTGGACCCGCGCGAGACCTCCGACATCCTCCCGGCGGCCACGGAAGCCGAGGCTCTCGCGGAGCTGCGCGAGCTCGCTTCGCAGAACCGGGCGGCTCGGCCGATGATCGGCCTCGGGTACTACGACACCCTCACGCCTTCGGTCATCGCCCGCAACGTGCTGGAGAACCCGTCCTGGTACACCGCCTACACCCCCTATCAGCCCGAGATCTCCCAAGGCCGGCTCGAAGCGCTCATCAACTTCCAGACGATGGTCACCGACCTGACCGGTCTGTCGACCGCGAACGCATCGATGCTCGACGAGCCGACGGCGGTCGTCGAGGGCATGCTGGTCGCCCGTCGCGCCTCTCGATCGGCCTCGCCGGTGTTCGTCGTGGACATCGACGCGCTGCCGCAGACGAAGGCGCTGCTGCACTCCCGCGCCGCCGCGGTCGGCGTACAGCTCGTCGAGCTCGATCTGGCGAACGGCGCGACGCTGCCTGACGAGCTCTTCGGGGTGTTCGTCCAGTATCCGGGCGCCTCGGGCCGCGTGTGGGACCCGTCCGGCGTGATCGACGCGGCGCACGTCGCCGGCGGCCTCGTCGTCGTGGCGGCGGATCTTCTCGCGCTGACCCTGCTGCGCTCGCCCGGTTCGCTGGGCGCGGACGTCGCGGTCGGCACGACGCAGCGCTTCGGGGTGCCGCTCGGCTTCGGCGGTCCGCACGCGGGTTACATGGCCGTGCGCTCGGGCCTGGAACGTCAGCTGCCTGGCCGCCTCGTCGGAGTGTCGCAGGACGCCTCGGGCCACCCCGCGTACCGCCTCTCGCTGCAGACGCGGGAGCAGCACATCCGCCGCGAGAAGGCGACGTCGAACATCTGCACCGCGCAGGTCCTCCTGGCCGTGATGGCCGCGATGTACGCGGTGTACCACGGTCCCGAGGGACTGCGGGGGATCGCCACGGATGTCGCCCGCAAGGCGGAGGCCCTCGGCGAGCGCCTCCGGTCCTACGGGCTCTCGCTCCGGTCCGACTCGTTCTTCGACACCATCCGCGTCGTCACTCCCGGTCCGTCCCAGCGCATCATCGAGCGCGCCCGGACTCGCGGCTACCAGCTGTTCTGGGTCGACGACGCGACGGTCGGCGTCTCGGTCGACGAAACCACGACCGCCGACGACCTGGCCGCGGTCGCATGGGCGTTCGGCCTCCCGACCGCCGACGAGCACGGCGAGCGCGACCTGCCGTTCACGGATGCCGCGCCGCTGTCCGGAGTCGCGGAGACGCTGCATCGCGACGAGGAGTACCTCACGCATCCGGTGTTCAACACCCATCACAGCGAGACGGCGATGATGCGCTACCTCAAACAGCTCGCCGATCGGGACTATGCGCTGGACCGGGGGATGATCCCGCTCGGATCGTGCACGATGAAGCTCAACGCGGCGACCGAGATGGCAGCGGTGTCGTGGCCGGAATTCTCGCGGGTGCACCCGTTCGCGCCGGAGGCGGACGTGCACGGCTATCTCGCGATGATCGAGCAGCTGGAGACATGGCTGGCCGAGGTCACCGGCTACGACGCCGTGTCCCTGCAGCCGAACGCCGGCTCGCAGGGTGAGCTGGCGGGCCTCCTCGCGATCCGCGGGTACCACCGTTCGAACGGCGATTCCGGCCGCACGGTGTGCCTCATCCCGTCATCCGCGCACGGCACCAACGCGGCATCCGCTGTTCTGGCCGGCATGAAGGTGGTCGTCGTCGCCTGCGACGAGGCGGGCAACGTCGATCTCGACGACCTGCGCGCGAAGATCGTCGCGCACGCCGACGAGCTCGCCGCGCTGATGATCACGTACCCGTCCACGCACGGGGTGTACGAGCACGACGTGCTCGAGATCACGCAGGCGGTGCACGATGCCGGCGGGCAGGTGTACGTCGACGGGGCGAACCTGAACGCGCTGCTGGGATACGCGCGGTTCGGCGACCTCGGCGGCGACGTGTCGCACCTGAACCTGCACAAGACGTTCGCCATCCCGCACGGCGGCGGCGGTCCCGGTGTCGGGCCGGTCGCGGCGAAGGCGCACCTCGCCCCGTTCCTGCCCGGGCATCCGTTCTCGCAGCGCAAGGACCACGCGGGCGGCTTCGTCTTCGACGGCGGGGCGGTGTCGGGCGCGCCGCACGGGTCGGCCGGCATCCTGCCGATCTCGTGGGCGTACGTGCGCATGATGGGCGCGGAAGGGCTGCGCGATGCGACGGCCGCCGCGGTACTCGCGGCGAACTACATCGCGACGCGGCTGAAGGACCACTACCCGGTGCTGTACACCGGCGATCGCGGGCTGGTCGCGCACGAGTGCATCCTCGACCTGCGGCCGCTGCGCGAGGCGACCGGCGTCACCGTGGACGACGTCGCGAAGCGTCTGATCGACTACGGGTTCCACGCGCCGACGATGTCGTTCCCGGTGGCCGGCACGCTCATGGTCGAACCCACCGAATC
>NZ_DASUNI010000091.1:0-3339 GCF_036277215.1 Microbacterium sp.
ATCGAGGAGGAACAGCGTGTTGATTCCCCAGATGAACGATGCCGCGAGTGTGTTGCCCAGCATCAGCGTGTAGTACGTGCCCTGCACTCTGCGAGGACTCGGCAAGGCCGTTGCTGCGTTCATCGAGGCCGACAGTATCCCGACCCGGCGACACCGTCTACACCTCGCGGTGCGCGCGGGGCGGGGGCTCCGCTGCCAGCCCCTGTCAGCACGCATGGCGGAGGGTATGGGCGATCCGGAGGGCCGAATGTGCGGCATCCGTCCTCCCGTCTGCACATCTCCTCCCGGCTGCGCGCGCGGGTTCCTCCCCAGCATCACGACCGCGAGTTTCTGCCCCCGGTTTGCGGTGAGCCGCTGTCGGGCCCCGCCGGCCGCGCGAGGCTCGGACCGTGACTGGGATTCAGGATCCAGCAGCCGCGCGTCGCGCGGGTGCACCTCCCGCAGCGGAAAGCGCCGCAACGAGGGCGATGCGCATGCTCGCGGCCGAGCGCGGCGGAGTCGTGCGGACACGCGTGTTCCTCGACGCCGGGTGGGGGCGACGAGCGGTCGACCGCGCGGTATCGAGTGGCGCGCTCCGCCGCGTCCGGACGGGCTGGGTCGCCACGGCCGACGCCGACGCGAACCTGGTGGCGGCGGCGCGCACCGGTGTCGTGCTGACGTGTACCAGCCAGGCGCGTCGGCTCGGTCTGTGGGTGCTCGACGACCAGGGCATGCACGTCGCTGCTCGAGCGCATGCGGGTCATGTCGGGGCGGTGAAGGCGACCGTCCACTGGTCGCGGCCGCTCGTGCCGCGGCATCCGGATCTACTCGCCGATCCGATCGAGAACGTCCTCGGGCTGGTTGCGACGTGCCAGCCGTTCGAGAGTGCCTTCGCAGTGTGGGAATCCGCGCTCAACCAGGGCCTCGTCGACGTGCAGGCGCTCCGTCGGCTGAAGCTGCCGCCGGCGGCGCGGCGTCTTGCCGAGCAAGTGCGGCCGTTCTCCGACTCCGGACTCGAGTCGATCGCCATTCCTCGTCTGCGCTGGCTGCGGCTGCCCCTTCGCCAGCAGGTGTGGATCGCAGGTCATCGCGTCGATCTGCTGATCGGCGACAGGCTCGTGCTGCAGGTCGATGGCGGCCACCACGTCGGAGCGCAGCGGGAGAGCGACATCTCACACGATGCCGCGCTGATGCTCATGGGGTACCACGTGATCCGCGTGGGGTAGGACCAGGTCGTTCACCGGTGGCACGAGGTGCAGGACCTGGTCATGCGAGCGATTGCGCAAGGCCTGCACCGGGCAGACTGAGGTGTCGATCGTCGCGTGCAGTGCGGAGGCGATGTGCAAGGCGGAGGCCGAATGCGGGGAATCCTTCCTCCCGTCTGCGCATGTCCTACCGGACGCACGGCGTAGAACATCGGATGCCGAGGCCTCCCCGCGACTCACTGCCTCCAGAACCGCGGCGGGCCGGGGGTCGGGCGACGCGGCACGTAGCGGTTCCACGTGCTGCGGAACGTCCAGTTGCCGTAGACGAAGAAGATCCCGAAGTACACGATGCCCACAGCGATGCCGCCGGCGATGGCCCAGCCGACCGTTCCGCCGCTGGAGACGACGATGGCGCCGGTGAGCAGGCCGAAGACGCACGAGTTCACCACGATGAGCAGGACGAAGGAGCTGCCGACGAGCACGCTCACGCTCCGATGGCGCAAGAACGAGTAGGTCAGCTCCATGCCCTTCCGGTCGTCGTAGACCGAGGACAGGAAGTATTCGGCGACCTGCGGATCGAGATCGACGTACCCGCTGCGCAGGCGGTTCATCGCGACGACGTACATCATGTCCTCTTCCGCCACGTTGAGGACGCGCGTCTGGGTCATGAGCCCGATCATCGCGAGGAAGGCCAGGATCGCCAGTGACGCTCCGCCGAACCACCCCACGAAATCGGATGCCTGCCCCAGCAATCCGATCGTCACGAGCCCCGCCGACACCAGGGTGAGGAAGATCGTGATGCGGCTGAGGACCTCGCTCTGCGCAGTGCTGCGGGCCGCGAGGAGACCCCAGTGCTCCGTCGCCAGGATCTGTGCGCGGCGCCCGAGCGCGGCATCCGAGTCCACCGGATCGGCGGGGCCGATGGACGCCGGCGCGTCCGCCGGCCCACCGGATTCCGGCGATCCGGTCGGCTGGGGAGGCGCGGCCTCGATCATGCCTCACATTGTGCACCCGGCCGGCGCCGTGCCGACAGAGCCGCCTCAACTGTCCTCCGAAGTGGGGACAGACAGGTTGTTGCGCGCTTCATAGGCTGGTTGACGTAGGACATCCGCTGAACCGGAGCCGCCAGGATTCGGGCCTTTGCGGCTTCTGTGTTCACTGAACGCGGAAGAGAGACCCCCGGTGTCCCCCCGGAATCGGGGGTCTCTCCACGCAGCTGACCCTGTCACCGGCCGTCACCCGTCAACTCCCACGACGGCGACCTTCTTACGGCTCGTCAAGGGACGCCTTTGAGCGACTGTCTCGTGCGTGGCGAACCGACAGCGGGTGCTGTACGGTCAGGTTCCCTCGGGGTCCACCCTCGCCCCCGAACGTTCGTTCCCCGGGGGACTGCTTCAGACGCGCCTCACCGGTAGTTGATGAACTGCAGGTCCACGTCCAGGTCGGCGGCCTTGAGCAGACGCTGCACTTCCTGGAGGTCGTCGCGGCTCTTGGACTGCACGCGCAGCTCGTCGCCCTGGATCTGCGACTTGACGCCCTTGGGCCCCTCGTCGCGGATGATCTTGCCGATCTTCTTGGCGTTCTCCTGCGAGATGCCGTCCTTGATGGTCGACGTGAGTCGGTACTCCTTGCCGCTGGCGACCGGGTCACCCGACTCGAGGCTCTTCAGCGAGATGCCCCGCTTGACGAGCTTGGATTGGAAGACGTCGAGGACGGCCTTCGCGCGTTCCTCGGAATTCGCCTTGATGAGGACGGCTTCGCCGCTCCACTCGATCGAGGCGCCCGTCCCCTTGAAGTCGTAGCGCTGCTCGACCTCTTTCCGGGCCTGCTGGAGTGCGTTGTCGGCCTCCTGGTGGTCGACCTTGCTGACGATGTCGAAGGATGAATCAGCCATGCGCGGAAGTCTAACGGAGCCGGGATTGCCAGGCGGAGGACGGTGGTTCATGCAAGCGCTTGCACAAGGATGCCGCCTCCCGGCCCTCCCGTGCTGTCGAGAAGTCACAAACCCATATCGATACCCCTACGCGGAGGTTGCAAATCTCCGCGTTCGTGGTAACAATGTAAGCGCTTGCAGTTCTTGCGAGCGGAAGAACGGCCTTCGACGGTGCACTGCGCCGGCCCGGGCCGGTCATACCCCTACTGCACTTGAGAGAGG
>NZ_DASUNI010000092.1:0-3805 GCF_036277215.1 Microbacterium sp.
GTGCCGGCTCCCGGGTCAGTCTTTACGTGTCGAAGCCACCGCGGTTCTGGCCGAGCCGGGCCGCACCGTCGCGCGGCAGGAAGGACTGATGGGTCCGAAGTACGGTCGCTGAAAGAGCCTCAATGATCGCCTCGCCAAGGCGGGCGCGAGCCCGCGACTTGATCGTGCTGGACGAGTCGGAGACTCACCGCCGGGCGCGGCAAGGGGGCGGTCACGGCTATGTGGCAGCGATCTCCTTGCGGATGATGTCCGTGCCCGCACTGAGCGCGCTCAGCTTTCCGAGTGCAACGTCCCGAGGCAACGGAGCCATGCCGCAGTTCGTGCTCGGAAGGAGCTTGTCCGCGTCGACGAAAGTGAGCGCGCTACGGAGGGTGTCGGCGACTTCGTCCGGGGTCTCGATGGTCTCGCTCGCCACGTCGATGGCCCCGAGCATCACCTTCTTGCCGCGGATGAGCTCGATGAGGTCCATCGGGACATGGGAGTGGTGGCACTCCAGCGACACGATGTCGATCGTGGACCGCTGCAGGAGCGGGAACGATTGCTCGTACTGCCGCCATTCCGGCCCGAGGGTCGCCTTCCAGTCGGTGTTCGCCTTGATCCCGTAGCCGTAGCAGATGTGCACGGCTGTCTCGGCACGCAGTCCTTCCGCCGCCCTCTCCAGCGTCGCCACTCCCCAGTCCTGCACCTCATCGTGGAAGACGTTGAAGGCGGGCTCATCGAACTGGATGATGTCGATCCCCGCCGCCTCGAGTTCTTTCGCTTCCTGGTTGAGGATCGTCGCGAACTCCCAAGCCAGCTTCTCGCGGCTCTTGTAGTGGCGGTCATAGAGCGTGTCGATCATCGTCATGGGGCCGGGGAGCGCCCACTTGAGGGGCTGGTCGGTCTGCTGGCGGAGGAACTTCGCATCATCGACGAACACAGGCTTTTCACGGGTGACGGCACCGACGACGGTCGGCACGCTCGCGTCATACCGATCGCGGATTCGAACCGTCTCCCGCTGCTCGAAGTCGACGCCGCTGAGGTGCTCGATGAACGTTGTGACGAAGTGCTGACGGGTCTGCTCCCCGTCGCTGATGATGTCGATGCCGCGCTGGCGCTGCTCCTGGACTGCGCTGCGCAGCGCATCCTGCTTGCCCTCGCCCAACGCGTCACCCGCCAGCTTCCACGGAGACCAGAGGGTCTCCGGTTCGGCGAGCCAGGACGGCTTCGGCAGACTGCCGACGATGGAGGTGGGCAGCAGCGTGGGCGCGACCGACGATTCTCCGCGAGTCATCCGACGAGAGCGGGATAGTCGGCGGCCCACCGCTCCAGCACTTCGCTGTGCGGCTTCACGAAGTGCTCCTCCGTGTACTTCCCCTGCTTTGCCGCGAGCTGATTGCGCTCGACGCGGTCGTAGGCGATCTGGGTCCGTGAGAAATCCTGCTGCTCCAGGCTCGGTCGGTAGATGCTCGCGGCGGCTGAATTCGCGTTGTAGATCTCCGGTCGATAGATCTTCTGGAACGTCTCCATAGTGCTGATCGTGCCGATGAGCTGCAGGTTGGAGTAGTCACCGAGCAGATCGCCGCGGAAGTAGAAGGCGAACGGCGCGACGCTGCCGGGTGGCATGAAGTATCGGACCCGCAGCCCCATCTTCCCGAAGTACTCGTCGGTCAGGGAGTAATCGTCCTGCTGATACTCGACGCCGAGGATCGGGTGGTGGTTCTCGGTGCGACGGTACTCCTTGCTCGTCGAGACGCTGATGCAGATCACGGGCGACGTCGGGAATCGCTCGCGATATGCCGGAGAATCGAGGAAGTGCTGGAACAGCTTGCCGTGCAGATTGCCGAAGTCGTTGGGCACGGTGAACTTTCCGGCGGCCTCGGTGGCCGCCGGCAGCAGCACGCTGAAGTCGAAATCGCGGATATAGGAGGAGAAGTTGTTCCCCACGATCCCGTGGTGACGCGCCTCGGTCCGCCGGTCGACGATCTGGATGTCGAGGACCTCGAGCAGCGGGAATTCCTGATCCTCACCTCCCGAGGCGAACTGCAGCTCGACGGTGACGATCTCGAGTTCGACGGCGTAACGGTCCCGGTTCGGGTTGTCCCAGTGCGCAAGGTCGTTGAATCGGTGATCGATCATCGATAGGGCATTGCGGAGGTTCTGCTGGCGGTGCTCGCCACGGGCCAGATTGGCGAAATTCGTGGTTATCCGGGAAGTGTCCGAGGGCGAGTAGTCCTCGTCGAAACGGGTGGTGGTGATGCTGAACGTGAACTCGTTCGTCATGAGTGGCCAATCCGTTGGGTGATCGGCCGGGGCTCGGCCTCGCGGAAGTCGCTACAGCCATCGTCCCGGCATCCAGGGGACATCGACAAACTAAGCGCAGCTATCCATTCCTATAGGATCCAGCTATGGCTCGCGGACCAGGAAGTATCACGCTGCAGCAGCTTCACTACTTCATCGAGGTAGCGGCGGAGGGATCGATCAGCGCCGCCGCCGACCTGCTCTATATCTCCCAGCCGACCATGTCGGCGGCGATGAAAGACCTCGAAACCCGGGTGGGTCGCGCCCTCCTCCTCCGCTCCGCGCGCGGCGTGACGCTCACCGCCGATGGTGCAGAATTCCTCGGCTACGCCAGGCAGGTCACCGAGCAGGCGGCGCTTCTCGAGCAGCGCTACCTGGGTCGGCCGCCGTCGCGACGCCTGCTCGGGGTTTCGGCACAGCACTACTCGTTCGTGGTCGACGCGTTCGTCCGGATGGTGAAGGGCAGCGAGGCGGCCGAATTCGAGTTCTCGTTACGGGAGACTCGCACCTGGGACATCATCGAGGACGTCCGGACGCTGCGCAGTGAGCTCGGCATCCTCTACCGGAACGACTTCAACCGGAACGTCATCGACAAACTTCTGCGGGACTCCGGGCTCGCGTTCCACCCGCTCTTCCTCGCCGAGCCGCACATCTTCATCTCCCGGAAGAACCCACTGGCCTCTCGAGATCGGGTCACCCTCGCCGATCTCGCCGACTCGCCGCGGCTCACCTTCGACCAGGGGGCCAACAACTCGTTCTACTTCGCCGAGGAGATCCTCTCGACCTTGTCGAGCAAGCAAGAGATCCGGGTCTCCGACCGCGCAACGATCTTCAACCTCATGATCGGGCTCAACGGCTACACGATCTCGACAGGCATCATCAGCGACGACCTCGACCCGGAGATCGTCGCGATCCCGCTCGACGTTGACGAACGCATCGAGATCGGCTGGATCGGCCATTCGGCGATCCCGCTCACCGAGCAGGCGCAGCGCTACCTCGCTGAACTGCGAGCCGTCGTGTCAGGCTTCGGCGTGGCGCTGCTCGGCTAGCCTCGTACGCGCGAATCGCCTCGCCGCCGTTCACGGCCCGAAGGGCGTCATGCGCCACCACGAAGGATCCCTGAGGTGGGATGGAACCCGGCGAGGTCTCCTTCACGCTCGACCCGTCATCCCGTGCGGCCGGTCGAAGGTCCCGTTCTCGAGGGAGACCGCTGTGTCAGGATCGGGGTCGTGGCGGTTCGTGTGAACACCGACAATTTGCTCGCGCGGAGACGGATCGGATGTTGCGAGATCTGCAGTCGAACGCTGGTGGGGTGAACCGTTTCTTCCACAACCGGGTCCCCGCTGCGATCCAGAACCAGACAGTCATTCGTCTCAACAGGGACACCCTGTACAGTTTCGCGGTTGTCATCTTGCTGCCGGGGCGACGCTGACCGTGCCGGAGCACGGTGACCGGTACATGTCGGCGATGGTCGTGGACCAGGACCATTTCGTCGATGCCATCTTCCATGACACGGGGATCTACG
>NZ_DASUNI010000093.1:0-11136 GCF_036277215.1 Microbacterium sp.
AGGACGCCCGTCTGCGGGTCCCGATCATCGCCGGATCACGTGCGCACTTCACGGAGCTGAACCGAGAATGGGCGATCATCCCGCGAGACGTCGACGGGATCGGATTCAGCACCACACCGCTGTTCCACTCGACCGGCACCGAGCAGCTCGTCGAGTCGGTCGCCGTGCAGCGGACGATCGCGCTGCAGGCGGTCGAGCTCGCCGACGGGCTGCCCGTGCATGTGGGGCCCGTGGCCCTGCGGGCGAGGTTCAACGACGTCGCGACCGCGCCGCAGCCGATGCCGTCCCGGAACGACCTAGGGGATGGCTACGGCGCCGCCTTCACCGGTGCCGACGATCCGAGGCAGAGTGCGCCCGAACTCGCCGCCTGGACCATCGCGAGCGCAGCGGCGCTCGCCGTGCCCGGGGTCGCGAGCATCGCCTTTTTCGAGGAGTGGGGACCCCGCGGCGTCCGCTCGTCCGCGGGCGAGCCGTTCCCCGTCGCCGCAGCCTTCGCCGCGCTCCGCGAGCTGGACGGGCCGAATGCCCGTCTGCTGTGGGGCAGCAGTCCGGACGGCCTTGCGTGGGCTGTCGGGGCGCGCAGCGGGAGCGGCGATGTCGTTCTCGTCGCGAACCTCGACGATCGGGCCAAGGATCTCACGGTGGTGCTCGACGGCGCGTCTACGGCCGTCGCGCTCGAGCCGCTCGCCTTCATTCGCCTCGCGCTGCCCTCACGACGTTGAACGGGGCGCTGCCCACCCCGTGACTCAGGCGACGGTTCGCCCGCACATGCCGCACACCCCGGTCGCCGGGATCTCCACGAAGCAGTCGGGACAGAGCGCACGCGGCTTCTCGGCCAGGGGTACGCTTCGGGCCGCGGCGGGTCTGCGGGCGCTCCGCGCCGCGGGTCGCTCGCGCGTGGGCGCAGCCTCGATCCGCTGAACGGCCGGCCGGTGCTCGAGGCAGTAGAACCGCACGTAGCCGTCGTGATGTCTGGGATGCCGGTGCTTGATCGCCCAGAGCTCGGTACGCGGCCGCAGCGCGGAATCGCCTCCGCACACCGAGCAGCGGGTTGCGTCGCCGGGCAGAACATCCGCCACGAGGACCGGCGACTCGAACGGGATCCCGTCTCGCCAGTCCGAAGACGCGGAGACCTTCATGGCTGTCCTTTCGAGCGGGGATGGGTCGGGAGCATCTCGCGGGAATGCGCGATCCTCGCGCGGCCGGCAACCCGGATGCGGGCCGTCCACTCCTGCCTTCTTCCACGGTAGGCGATGCGGGTCGGGCAGAGGTAACGCCCGCATTCATGGTCTCCTCGATCTTCCTGCTGTGGCTGTTCGCCTTCATCGGGTACCTGATCCTCGGATTCGGCTCCGCCCAGCAGGAGAAGGCGCGCATCACGGCGTAGCCCTGCAAGATGCCGGAAAGCGCATACGCGCGCGGCGAGCGACTTCTACGACGGGTCGCCTGTCTCGCCCGCCAGGACGTCGAGGTAGTGCTGGTTGAACATGACGCCGAGCACATTGCCGAACGGGTCGTAGACCGACGCCGTGACGAAGCCCGGCCCTTGCTCGGTCACCGGGATGTGCGGGGTCGCGCCCTGCCCGAGCAGCCGCTCGTAGGCATCCGCGACGTCGTCAACGGCCCAGTACGCCACGACTCCGCCCTGTGTCGCGGGGGTCTCGCCGGCGTATCGCCGGTCGAGGATGCCCAACTCATGGGAGTAGTCGCCCAACCGGAACTCGACGTACGCGAGAGCTCCCGCGAAGTCCTTGCGGAAGTAGGGTTCGACTCCCAGCACTTCGGCGTACCACCGGGCCGCTTCGTCGACGTTGTCGGCGGAGTAGGTGATCGTGGTCAACCCTCGAAACATTTCGGCTCCTCGCTGTCGATTCCGATTCTCCTCACTCCCTCGGACACTGATCAGCCGATCCGCCGCGCTCGACCGCTCCGCCGCGGCTCAGCGGCGCACGGCCAGTTCCGCGGTGGCCGGCGCGAACCCGGGTGCCTCGACCGTGACTGTGATCGTGCCCGGTCCCGTAGGTCGCACGATCGCGAGCGCCCGGCCGTCGTAGGTGGTGACCGACGGGCCGGCGAACGGCTCCTCGGTGCGCGCGCGGCCCGTGCCCAGACCCGCGAGCACACCCGGTCCGTCGACCGCCACGGTCACGATCTTGTCGGTGTGGTCGAAGACCGTGCCCGATTCGTCGAGCAGCGCGATCTGGACGAAGCCGAGGCCGTCCGCGTTCACCTCCGGCTCTTCCGCGGTCGCCGCCAGCGAGGCCGCGCCGATCGCCGTTCGCAGACTGTGCCTGCCGACCTCCACACCGCCGGCGGTGGCCACGGCGACGAGCTCGCCGGGCCTCCACTCGGTCTGGATACGGGCGACGAAGGCCTTCTCATCGCCCACGCGTGCCCGGCCGACCGATGCTCCGTCGAGGAGGAGCTCGACCTCGTCGGCCGCGGCGTAGACGTCCACCACAACTGGTGCGCCCTCGGGCGCGTCCCAGGTCCACGACGAGATCGTGTCGTTCCACGACCAGGGTGTCGTCGCGGTCGGGCGGCCGTGGTGCTCGGGCCGGTGCACCGAGATGTACGGGTCGCTGCGAAGACCGTAGACGATCTCGCGGAAAAACGAGACCGTGCGACGGTGGCCGGTGATGTCGATGTCGCCGGTCTCCGCCAACAGGTACGGGTAGGGACCGCTCGTGCCGGTCGCGATATAGCCCTCGGTGTCGGTGTAGTCGACGCGACCGATCCCCGCCTCGCCGAGGTAGTCCCACCCGGTCCACGTGAAATCGCCGATCACGTGCGGCAGCCGCGTGACGAGGCCCCACATCACGTCGATCTTCTCGGGGAAGGTCTCGGAGCCGACGATCACGCGGTGCGGGAACAACTCCGCGTCGAGTTCATAGCGCGAGTCGGCGTAGTTGAAGCCGACGATGTCGAGCACGGCGGCGGACTCCTCCGTACTCTCCGTGACGAGCGTCGACGCGTTCATCAGCGCCATCTTCTCGCCCATGTTGGCCATCATCGTGTTGGGGTCGGACGCCTCGAGATCGGTCATGACATCGCCCATGCGATCCAAGTTCGCGATGATCCCGTTGATGCCGTTCGTGACGAAACGCGTGTCATCCAGCTCGCGGATGCCCTCGGCCAGCCGCCGCGACCAGCTCGCGCCGATGGGGGTGGCGAGCTCGAGGATCTCGTTGCCGATCGAGTACATGACGACGCTCGGGTGATTGAAGTCCTTCGAGACGAGGGCGGCGACGTCGTGCTGCCACCGGTTCGGGAAGCCGAGCGACGCGTCGAAGGCGGTCTTCGACTTGGTCCACACGTCGGTGAGCTCGTCCATCACCAGCACGCCATGGCGGTCGCAGGCGTCGAGCATTGCTCGGCTGATCGGATTGTGCGCACTGCGGATGGCGTTGAAGCCGGCATCCTTCAGCAGTCGCACCCGACGGTCCTCGGCTGCGTCGAGGGTGGCCGCTCCCAGCGGCCCGTTGTCATGGTGGACGCAGGCACCCCGCAGCTTCACGACCTCGCCGTTGATGCGCAGCCCGCGTTGCGCGTCGAGCTGCAGTCGGCGGATGCCGAAGCGCGTGCGGTCCTCGTCCAACACCGTTCCCTCGTCGTCGACCAGGGACGTCACGACCGTATACAGTGACGGGCTGTCCGGACCCCAAAGCTGCGCCTCCGGCACCGCGAGACGCGAACGTGCGGTCGCAGTCTCGCCGGGGAGTACGGTCAGGGGTGCGGAGTCCTCGACCACCTCGGCGCCGTCCGGCGCCTGCACCGCCCAGCGGATACGCGCCGTGCGGGTGTGGCGGGTGGTGTTGCGGGCGGTCGTCGCGACCGCCACCATCGCGCGCTCGTCGTCGATGTCGGGCGTCGTGACTCGCACGCCGTCGAGCGGAATGTGCACAGGGTCGGCGATGACGAGGTGCACGGGACGGTAGATGCCCGCACCGCTGTACCAGCGGCTGTCCTTGTGCGATCGCGCATCGACGGTGATCCGGTTGGCGGCGCCATAGCGGAGGAACGGGTCGAGCGCGACGGTGAACCCGTTGTAGCCGTTGGGCTCCTGCGCGGCGTAGTCGCCGTTCACGAAGACGACCGCGTCCCGGTACACGCCCTCGAACTCGAGCACGATGGTGCGGTCGCGCCAGCCCTCGGGTACATCGAAGGTCTTCGCATATTCGAAGACCCCGCCGGGGTAGTAGCCGGCGTGAACTCCCTGCGTGCTGTCGGCCGAGCGTTCGAGGTCGCGGATCGCATCGTGCGGAAGCGTCACGGGCTGAGGCGCAGTGGCGTCAGTGGGGGCTTCGAACGCGCCGAGCTTGGGTCCGACGGTCCAGCCGTCGAGGAAGGGGAGACGGATCATGGTGCCATTCTCCCCGAGTGAGCGACCCGCTACCGCCCGGTCGCCGGACCAGGCATCGCTGATGCGGTCGAGGCGCGCACGACGAGCTCCGGCTCGAAGACGATCTGCCGGGCCGCGCTCGTCGGATCGTCGATCTCCTCCAGCAGCACCCGCAGAGCGGTCTCGCCCATGAGCTGGCTCGGCTGGCGCACCGATGAGAGCGGCACCACGGCCGCGGAGGCGAAGACGATGTCGTCGAAGCCGATGATCGCGATCTCGTCCGGCACGCGGATGCCGCGGCCTGCGAGCCCCTGCAGCACCCCCATCGCGATGAGATCGTTGGCCGCGAAGACGGCGTCGGGTCGGTCCTGCCGGGGCCGGGCGGCGATCGCGTCGCCGGTCGACCGGCCGTCTGCCACGCTCGCCCCCGGTGTCGGAAGCGTCTCGAAGGCGACGCCGTCGGCGCCGTCCACGGCTCGCCGGGCGCCCGCCTGCCGGTCGACGATCTGCCGGATGTCGAAGGGGCCGCCTGTGAACAGGATGCGGCGGCGGCCGGTCTCGATGAGGTGGTTCGCGGCGAGCCAGCCGCCGTGGTCGTCGTCGACGCTCACGGAGCTGAACTGCTCGTCCTCGCTGCGCCGGTCGACCAGGACGGCGGGCGTGCCGCGCGCCCGGAGTCGGCGCAGGTGAGGGCCGATCTCGCGATACGGCGAGATGAGGATGCCGCGCACGCGCTGTTCTTCGAAGAGGTCGAGATAGCCCGCCTCCCGCTCGACGTCGTCGTCGCTGTTGCCGAGGATCACCGACAGCCCGTGGCGGGCGGCCTCGCTCTCGGCCCCTCGGGCGAGATCGGTGAAGAACGGGTTGCGCACGTCGAGGACGACGAGTCCCACCGTCGAGCTGCGCCCGACGCGCAGCTGGCGCGCGGCGTCGTTGCGCACGTAGCCGAGCTCCTCGATCGCCTCGCGCACGCGGCGGACGGCATCCGGCGACACCTTCTCGCGGTGATTGAGCACGTTCGAGACGGTTCCGACCGACACTCCCGCCTTCTCGGCGACGTCGCGGATGTTCGCACTCATCGGGCTCCGAACCCCAGCGTGCTCGCGCGGGCCACGAGCTCGGGCTTGAAGACCCGGTGCCTCGATGCGACCGTCTTGTCCTCCATCACATCGAACAGCAGGTCCACCACCGCCACCCCGAACCCTTCGTGGCGCCCCCGGATCGTGCTGAGCGGAATGATGGACGCCTCCGCGAACTCGTTGTCGTCGTAGCCCACCAGGGCGAGCTCCTCAGGAATGCGCACGCCGCCCGCGACCAGCGTCTGCAGGATTCCCAGGGCCAGGAGGTCGTTGACCGCGAAGATGCCGTCCGGGCGCAGGTCCACCGGCCGGCTGAGGAGCGCGGCGGCGACGTCCCGGCCTCCGCGGATCGTGCGGTCGGGTGCGTTGATGACCTCGAGCGTGGCTGCCGGCTCCTCGCGTACGGCGTCACTCGCGCCCGCGAGGCGGTCGGCCACCTGCGGGATGCCGAGCGGTCCGCCGACGAAGGCGATGCGACGGCATCCGACGCTGAGCAGATGCTCCATCGCCTGACGCCCTCCGTCGACGTCGTCCAGCGACACCGAGGCCTGCTCGTGCGACCGGGCGGCCTGTCCGACGAGAACGGACGGCGTGCCGCGCGAGCGCACCGCGGCGAGGCGGTCCTCGATGGGCAGGTGAGATGAGACGATCAGGCCGCGCACCTGATGCTGCTCGAACACGCGGAGGTAGGCATCCTCGCGCTCCCTGCTGCGGTGTGAGTTGGCCAGGAACACGCTGACCCCGAAGTCGGATGCCCTGCGTTCCACGCTCTCGGCGATCTCCGCGAAGTACGGGTTGCTCACATCGGGGGCGATGTACCCGATCACGGTGCTGATGCCCAGCCGCAGCTGGCGGCCGGCGTTGCTCGGGACGAACCCCAGGGTCTCGATCGACGCCCGGATCCGATCGGCCTTCTCCGACGACACCTTGTCGGGGTGGTTCAGGTAGTGGGACACCGTGCCGACCGCGACGCCGGCATGGGCGGCGACTTCCCGGATCCCCACCCTTGCCATCGTGTCGCCTCCCCGCGCACCGACGCGCCCCCGAGGAACGTACGTTGAACAGAACTGTACAACAGGTCGGGATGCCGCGCCCTGGCGCATCGGAACGTTTCAATGCCAGACTGACTGAGGCAGTCCTGTCCCACCAGAGGAGCGATGATGCTGGAGCGCTGGAAGCGCCTGCTCGAAGAAGACATCCGCCGCAGCTGCGAGCAGATGATGCGGGAGCCGGCGGGGGTTCTGACCCATCCGTACACCGTCCCGAGCACGCCGGATTCGCCCTACTACTCCTCGGCCTTGTGGGACTGGGACTCCTGGTTCATCAGCGCGGTGCTCGGCCAGGTCGAAGCGGACACCGACCGGAAGGGTCGCTTCTTCGCCTACGAAGAGGGCTGCATCCTGAACTTCCTCGATCACACCGACGCCGACGGCGTGATGCCGATCCAGCTCAAGCCCGAGGGTCCGCTGACCCACGGGGACGCGAGTCGTTCGGGCGGCTTCGCGGAGAACATGCACAAGCCGGTGCTCGCCCAGCATGCCGCGATGATCTCGCAGCGCCGTGGCGATGTCGCGTGGCTGCAGTCGCACCTGGACACGCTCGGCCTGTTCCTGGAGCGCTACCTCGAGAGCCACGTGCACGAGGAGACGGCGCTGGCGTACTGGCAGACCGACTTCGCCGTCGGCGTCGACAACGACCCGTCGGTGTACTACCGACCGCAGAAGAGCACCGCATCGATCTACCTCAACTGCCTGCTCTACCGGGAGCTGCTGGCCTATGGCTACCTTCTCGAGGAGTCGGGCAGCCAGGTCGAGGCGAACCGGTGGCGGGGCCGGGCGCAGAACCTGGCCGATGCCGTGAACACCCACTGCTGGGACGAGCGGGACGGCACGTTCTACAGCGTGGACCTGGCGCTGCGGCCGATCGACGAGGAGGACTGGCTGCACAGCGGAGCGCCGCGGCGCTGGTCTTCGCTGCTGCTGCGGGTCGACAACTGGTCGAGCTTCCTCCCGCTCTGGGCGGGGTTCGCCTCGCAGGAGCAGGCGGATCGCATGCGCGAGCGCTACCTCGATCCGCGCACGTTCCATGCCAACCACGGCGTGCGGACCCTGTCGCGGCTGGAGAAGATGTACGACCTGCGGGCGTCGAACAACCCGTCGAACTGGCTGGGACCGGTCTGGGGCATCAGCAACTACCTCGTCTTCCGCGGTCTGCTGAAGTACGGATTCGAGGACGACGCGCGCGAACTGGCGGAGAAGACCGTGCGGCTGTTCGGGCAGGACATGGACGCGAACGGCTGCCTGCACGAGTACTACCACCCCGACAGCGGCGAGCCCATCATGACGAAAGGCTTCCAGAACTGGAACTTCCTCGTCCTGAACATGATCGCGCACCTCGACGGCCGGCCCATGGTCACCGAGTTCTGACCCGTTACCAATTTGTGACGTTTCAAGAATTCATGCCCCGGAGCGCGAGGACTCTTGACAACGGCTGATTTCCTGACCTAGCATCCCCATTGAAACGTCTCAAAGAGACGCCCACTTTTCGAGGAGGAAATGTGTCCACAGCAACTACGCGGCGTCTTCGGAAGCCGATGATCGGCGCCTTCGCGCTTCTGAGCGCGAGCGCGCTCGTCCTGGTCGGCTGCGCCGGCGGTGGCGGCGACAGCGGCTCGGCGGAGGATCCCGACACGCTCGAGTTTCTGAAGAACGCCGAGAACACCACGACCGAGCCGGTGCTGCAGGCACTGGCTGACGGCGTCTGCTCCGACCAGGAGGAGGCGATGCCGCTCGAGATCAACTCGATCCCGCAGGCGGACCTCGACGCCCAGGTGCAGCTGCTGGCCACGCAGGACGGCCTGCCTCCGATGTTCTCCGCGGGAGGCAACCCCGCCGAGGGCGCGAAGCTCTGGGAGGCCGGCTACCTGCTCGACTTCGACGAGGCCCTCACCGACCTCGGCGTCCGCGACAAGATCTCGGAGGGTGCCGTCTCGACCATCGAGAAGCTCTACGGCGGCGCGTTCAACTTCCTGCCCTTCCAGTACAACATCGAGGGCATCTTCTACAACAAGGCGATCTTCGAGGAGAACGGCTGGGCCGTTCCCGAGACGTGGGACGACCTCCTGACCGTCGCTGCCGAGGCCAAGGCCGCAGGCCTCACCGCGTTCGCCGCATCGGGCGAGCAGGGCTGGCCGCTCACGCGTCTGGTCAGCGGCTACCTGTTCCGCACGCTCGGCGCCGACGCACTGCAGAAGGTCGCCGACGGCGACGCGAAGCTGACGGACCCCGAGTACGTCGAGGCCGCCCAGGCGATCGCCGACCTCGGTGCGCAGGGCTACTTCGGCGCCAACGTCGCCTCGCTCGACTACGACGCGGCATCCAACGAGTTCCTCACCGGCAAGGCCGCGATGATCTACATGGGCAGCTGGCTGCTGGGCAACATCAACAGCGACGCGAACCAGATCGGTGCCGACAACGTCGGCTTCATGCCCTTCCCCGCCGTCGAGGGCGGCGCGGGCTCGATCGAGGAGTTCCCGTCCAATGTCGGCCTTCCCGCCACGTTCGGCGCGAAGACCTACAGCCCCGGCGTCGGTGAATGGCTGAAGTGCATCACTGAGAACTACGGCAACGAGGCGCTCAAGCAGGGTCAGATCACCGGCTTCATCTCCGATGAGCCGGCAGACCTGCCCGAGATCTCGCAGACGATCGCGGATGAGATCTCGACCGCCACCGACAGCGTGCTGTGGTTCGAGGCGCTGTTCAACGCGAAGGCGAGCTCGATCTCCTCGACGAACGCGGCGCTGCTGGTGACCGGCCAGATGACGCCCGAAGAGTTCATGACGGTCGTTCAGGACGCGCTCGACCAGGGTTGACCCGCGCGCCCCGGTGCAGCTGGACACGGCTGCACCGGGGCGTCATCCTTCTCTCGGAGCCACCCGCTCACGCTCTCGAAAGGGCGCCCCCATGAAGTCCGTCCTCGGCGACCGCAAGGCGATCACGCTCCTGCTGACACCCGCGCTGCTGGTCTACACCCTCATCATCCTCGTCCCCGTCGCGTGGTCGTTCGGATTGACCTTCTTCAGCGGCAGCGCACTCGAGGGCTTCGAGTTCGTCGGCCTGGAGAACTTCAGCCGGCTGTTCTCGGACCCCTACGTGTGGGACGCGTTCTGGTTCACGATCAAGTACGCGCTGCTGGTCACGCTGTTCCAGGTCGTGCTCGGCTACGGTCTCGCGCTCCTCTACAACTTCGTCCTGCGCAAGTCGTCGGTGCTGGTGCGAACGCTCGTGTTCTTCCCGGTCGTGCTGCCCACCGTGGCGATCGCCCTGCTGTACCAGAAGCTGTTCCAGTCGGCGCCGGTCGACGGCCTCGTGAACGAGCTGCTGGTCAACGTCGGTCTGTCGTCCGTGGACTGGCTCGGCGCCGGAACCACCGCGTTCGTCGTGATCGTGATCATGGACGTCTGGCGCTCCGTCGGCTTCTACGGAGTGCTCGTCTTCTCGGGCCTGCTCGACATCCCCGACGAGATCATCGAGTCCGCGCGCATCGACGGTGCGAAGTCGTTCAAGCTCCTGCGGCACATCGTGCTGCCGATGTCGCTGCCGATCCTCTTCGCCTCATTCATCTTCAGCATCAACGGCACCATCAAGGTGTTCGACTCGGTGTTCGCCCTCACCGGCGGCGGACCCGGCAACTCGACTACGCCGCTGACGCTGTACATGTACCGCACCGCGTTCCAGTTCAGCGACTACGGGTACGGCTCGACGATCGCGCTCCTGCTGACCGTCATGTGCCTCGTGGTCACACTCGTCATCTTCCGCTCGTCGCGTCGCGACCTGAGCGTCTGAAAGGGGGTCCGACATGACAACGACATTCGATACCACCGCGGTCCACACGCAGCGGGCCGTCGTCTCCCACTCGGGCGGGCCCGGCGCGGCGTTCGTGCGGTTCCTCAAGCGCATCCCCGCATGGTTGACCATCGCGTTCCTCATCACGGTCACCGCGTATCCGCTGTTCTGGATGTTCATCAACTCGCTGAAGTCCAACAGCGACTTCCTGAACAACCCGTCCTACGCCTTCCCCGAGGTCTGGCAGTGGTCGAACTACCCGCTCGCGTGGGAGACCGGCAACCTGGCCACGACGATCTCGAACTCGATCATCGTGACGGTGCCTTCCCTCTTCTTCATCGTGATCCTCGGCACGGCGGCGGGATTCGCCCTCGAGATCCTCGTCTTCAAGGGTCGCGCCGCGATCCTGCTGCTGTTCCTCGCGGGCATCATGATCCCGGGTCAGATGATCGTGCTCCCGCTGTTCACCGCCTTCTTCGACATCGGCATCACCGGCACCTACCTGCCCATGATCCTGATCTACACCGCCGGCGGGCTCCCGCTCACGGTGTTCATGATGGCCACGTACTTCCGTGCAATCCCGCGCGAGATCTTCGAGGCCTCGACCCTCGACGGCGCGTCCATGATCCGCGCCTTCTTCTCCATCGGGCTGCCGATGATGCGCAACGCCGTCCTGACCGTCGCGATCGTCCAGTTCTTCCTGATCTGGAACGACCTGCTGATCGCGCTCATCTTCGGCGGGAAGAAGTCCCTCAACACCATCCAGGTCGGGTTGCTGAACTTCTCCGGCGAGTACGGCGCCATCAACTACGGGCCGCTGTTCGCGGCGATCTGCATCACGTCGGGCGGCATCCTGATCCTCTACCTGTTC